>JAYSRF010000285.1:0-51841 GCA_043721195.1 Fluviicola sp.
TTCCCAATCTCTTGCTCAATGTGGGTGAAAAACAAGCGGAAGAAGCTTTGTTGTGGTGGAAAGAGCAGTTTGGTTCCGATTTGTATGTGGAAATCATGCGTCACGGTCAAGAAGACGAAGAACGGGTGAATGCATCGTTGGTCAAATTGGCTCAGAAACACGACGTTTCGCTTGTTGCGACCAACAATACGTTTTACGGCACAGAACAAGATGCCAATACGCATGATATTTTGTTGTGTGTGCGGGACGGTGTGCAAGTTGAAACCCCAAAAGGAAAAGGAAGAGGTTTCCGATTCGGATTGGAGAACGAACAATACTATTTTAAGTCGGCGGAAGAAATGAAGGAATTGTTCCTTGATTTACCAGAAGCGATAGAATCCATTCAAGAAATTGTACAAAAGATTGAAGCTTATCCACTCGCAATGGATGTCTTGCTCCCTGCTTTTGATATTCCAGCTGAATTTGTTGATCCTTTGGATGAAACAGACGGTGGAAAACGCGGAGAAAATGCTTATTTACGTCATTTAACCTACGAAGGTGCTGCGAAACGTTATCCTGAAATCACGGATGATATTCGCGAACGACTCGATTTCGAATTGGCAACGGTGGAACGAACAGGTTATCCCGGTTATTTCCTCATTGTGCAAGATTTCTGTCATGCAGCACGTGCCATGGGCGTTTCTGTTGGACCAGGTCGTGGATCTGCCGCAGGATCAGCGGTTGCGTATTGTACCCAAATTACCAATGTCGATCCGATTGCCTACGATTTGCTCTTTGAGCGTTTCTTGAATCCCGATCGTGTTTCCATGCCCGATATTGATATTGACTTCGACGATGAAGGTCGTGGAAGAGTCATTGATTGGGTAATCAATAAATACGGATCCAATCAAGTTGCGCAAATCATTACCTACGGAACGATGGCCGCCAAGTCTTCGATTCGAGATGCAGGACGTGTATTGAATTTGCCCTTGATGGAAACCAATATGTTGGCGAAATTGATTCCAGACAATTTTTCACTCAACGCTATTTTTACGTGGGAAGAACCCAAAATAGCTGAAAAGTTGAACAATTCAGTCGACATGGCGAATGTGCAAGAAATGCGCTCCATTGCCAAAGGAAACGATTTACGTGCTGAGGTATTGAAACAAGCACAGCGCATTGAAGGTTCAGTTCGAAATACGGGAATTCACGCTTGTGGTGTCATCATTACGCCTTCCGATATTACCGATTTTGTTCCCGTAGCGTTGGCGAAAGATTCATCCATGTGGTGTACCCAATTCGACAACTCGGTTGCAGAAGAAGCGGGTTTGTTGAAGATGGACTTTTTGGGCTTAAAAACCCTTACGTTGATCAAAGACGCGGTGAAGAATGTCAAAAAACGCCACGATATTGACCTCGATCCAGATACGTTTCCAGTAGATGATCTTCCGACGTATGAATTGTTCCAACGCGGTGAAACAGTAGGGATTTTCCAATACGAATCGCCTGGAATGCAAAAATACATGCGGGAGTTAAAACCTTCCGTGTTTGCCGATTTGATTGCCATGAATGCCTTGTACCGTCCGGGACCGTTGGAGTACATTCCCGATTTCGTAAAGCGGAAAAATGGTGAACAGGAAATCAAATACGATTTAGATGCCTGTGAAGAATTTTTGGGTGAAACCTACGGAATTACGGTGTACCAAGAACAGGTAATGTTGTTGTCACAGAAATTGGCGGGATTCTCCAAAGGTGATGCCGATGTACTACGAAAAGCCATGGGTAAAAAGCAACGGTACATCCTGGATAAAATGAAACCACAGTTTGTGGAACAAGGAGCCGTTCGCGGTCACGATCCCGTTGTGTTGGAGAAAATTTGGAAAGATTGGGAAGCATTTGCCTCTTATGCCTTTAACAAATCGCATTCAACCTGTTATGCTTGGATTGCTTACCAAACAGCGTATTTGAAAGCCAATTATCCAGCTGAATTTATGGCAGCTGTATTGAGTAACAACCTCAACGATATTTCCCAAGTAACCTTCTTTATGGAAGAATGTCGCCGTATGGGAGTTGCCGTACTTGGACCAGATGTGAATGAATCGGCGTATCAATTTACGGTGAACAAAGAAGGCGCGATTCGGTTTGGATTGGGTGGAATCAAAGGATTGGGAAGCGGACCAGTGGAGTGTATCATTCAAGAACGCACCGATAGCGGACCATTCAGCACCATTTTCGATTTGACAAAACGGGTCAATTTGCGGTTGGTGAACAAAAAAGCGATGGAAAGTATGGCCTACGCAGGTTGTTTCGATTCATTTAGTAAAACCATTCACCGTGCGCAGTATTTTTATCCCGATACGAATAGTCGCACCTTTCTTGAAAACGCCGTACGCTTTGGCGCGAGTTTACAAGAACACGAGAATTCATCGCAGGTTTCCATGTTTGGAGAAGCTTCCGATATTAAAATGCCCGAACCACAAGTTCCCGAATGTCCCGAATGGCCTACGTTGACCAAACTCAACTTTGAGAAAGAAGTAGTCGGGATTTTTATTTCAGGACACCCGCTCGATGATTTCCGTTTAGAGATCGAAGCATTTTGCAGCGGACAAGTGGAAATGTTGTCCAAATTGCCTGAATATTACGGACGCGAATTACTCATTGCCGCCATTGTCACCGATGCGCAACACTTGACCACCAAAACAGGCAAACCGTTCGGAATCATATCGATAGAAGATTACGCTGGCGGTACCAAATTGTACTTGTTTGGCGACAATTACCTCAAGTTTGAGCGCTTCATGAAAAAAGACCTCATTGTTGCCATCCGCGGAAAGGTGCAAGAAGGACCTTACAAAGATAAAATCACGGGTCAAAAACCCATTGAGTTTGTGATCAGCAGCATTGAACAGCTCGAAGATTTGCTCGATTCCCGCACAGCCACCGTCAACATCACCATTCCCATCAAATCCTTGGATCAAATGCTCATGAGTCGATTGGAAAACCTCTTCAGCGAATCGGAAGGCAAATGCTCCGTGAAGTTTACAGTGGTCGATGTCCTCGATGATTTGATGATTACAATGCCTTCACGGAAATTAAGGATTGAGCCTTCGTTGAAAATGATCAATGCGATCAAGGAATTGCAATTGGAGGTGGAGATTGTGGGGAGTTGAGGTGATTTTTTTAGTTGAATTTCTAAATTTTTAGTGGGAAAACGAATGAGTGGGTTGACGCTGATTTCTCACGGTACTTTGTTTTTTTACTACGAATACACGAATGAAGCATAGTACTTAATTTAAAGCGAATACTAGAAACCTTGTTTCCAGTTATTTCTTATCTTGTCTTAGTTGAATTTCCAGTAACGTTGATTCACTAAAATACATGTGTTCTAGTGTGTGTAGAAAGTTGTTGTAATCTGAATTGATTTCAACTATTATGGTTATTATTGGGGTAACAGTTAGGCTATACGTTGATCACATTCACAAGTAATCAATATTTTTTTTAAAATAGCACGAAAGGTTTTTGTTGTTTGACCATCTCAAAATTGGGTGGTTATCGAAATGAAAAGGCGGTTGTAGAGTGTTTATATTATTTACCAGCAATTGTATTAAAAAAACATAATAAAATGAAAGATTGGGGAGAAGTATCGGATGTATTTGAGGTAATTCACAAAAAAGCATTTGAAAGAACCTTAGAAAATGAATCTGAATCTCAGACTAGATTTGACATAATTGACCGAGTAATAAAGGAAATTCTTCAATGGGAAAATGGACAAATAAGCGTTGAACCACATACAAAAGGTGTAAGAGATGGTTATATCGATTATTTACTCGTTGCTGGTGATAACCAAATAATTATTGAAGCAAAAAAAATAGGTGCAGCATTTCCTTCTCCTACAAAAAGGAGAAAGCTAAAGCTAACAGGGACGATTTTAGGGCATGGTGAAATTAATGAAGCTCTTCTTCAAGCTGAGGACTATGCTAAAAATAAAAAAGCCGATATCGTAATGGTTACAAATGGTAATTGTTGGTGTTACTATCCATTAACAAACCTTCCCCGCGAAGATATTTATGCCAGTCTATTATTTCCGTTTGAAAATATGTCTGATGCAGAAGAGCTGTTTAATTTGTTTGAGGTGCATAACGTAGAAAATAATAGTCTCCTTTCTATTAAAGGTGAAAACGACATTGTTTTAATAAACAAATTGAATAATGTAATTGATAATTGCGATTATAGGTTAGGAAGAAATTCAATCGCTGATTTTATTATGTTAGGAATTGATCATGCAATAATGGCAGAAGCACTTCTAGATGATGAAAAAGTACTAGAAAGCTGTTATGTATCAAGTGATAGTAGAGTGAAATTTGACAACACTTTACATATGCATCTTTCTCAATATAGACCAAACTTAATAGAACCTGCAAAAAGAATAAGAAGGGACAAACAAAAAGACGAATTTTCAGATGCTTTTAAACGTTCTCAACCGAATATTACTACTCCAGTAACATTGTTGATTGGCTCTGTAGGTTCAGGTAAATCGACTTATTTAAAACATTTTGAATTGGTTAAAAGCAAAGAGTTATTAAAAAACCAAAATGCTCATTGGATTTATATTGATTTCGAAAAGCTAGGGCAATCAGGGAATCCAAGAACCTTTATTTATAGATGCTTGCAGAATTATTTGCTAGAAGATCATCCTGGGAACCCTACAGATTTCCCGACTGTAATTCAACCAGCTTATTCAAAAGAGATTGAAGCATTAAAAAGAGGTCCTTATGCTTTGTTGAGCAAAAATGCAGAAAAATTTGAAGATAAAATCATAGAACTTATTGATTCAGATTATCAAAAAATTGAACCATATGTAGAGAAAGTATTTCGATATATTTCAAGCAATCAGTTATGCGTAATTGTTATTGATAATGTCGATTTATATGAAGATGAAAAATTAGAAACTGAAGTTTTCTCTGAAGCAATTTCAATTTCTAAGTTAATTAAATGTAATACGATTGTGTCTCTAAGAGATTCAACATATATAAAGCATAAAAACAACTCAATTTTCAATGCCTATGAGTTGAAAAAATTCTGGATTAATCCACCCTCATTTAGGGAAGTATTGTCTAAAAGACTTACATATGCAAATCAACTCTTAAAAGGCCAAAAAGCAACTCTTGATTTAAATAATGGTTCAAAGCTGCAAATAGAAGATCTTGGTTTATTCTTTAAAATTGTTCAAAAAAGTGTGCTCAATGAGCACAATAGTAAGTTTTTAGAATATTTAAGTGATCGAAATCCAAGAAAAGGAATCACTCTAATTCAGAATTTCTTAACTTCTGGTCATATCCAAGCAGATAAGGCGATTAGTAATTATATTGATGGGGATGCAAATTTCACATTTCCTTATCATGAGATATTTAAAGGTAGTGTTTTAGGCCAGTGGAAATACTACAAGGAAGAACGTTCAGAGGCTTATAATATTTACGAGTCAAGCTTGGGATCAAGAAAGCTTCAATTAACAAGAACCTTTGTGTTGAAATATTTGCACAATAAGGCGCGGATAGGCTTAGCTGATGTACTTGTAAATGAAATTATTTCTCTAGTTTCAATTTTCGGAGCCTCAGATGACGTTGCAAATAAAATCATTAGTTCTTTGTCAGAAAATTCTTTAATTCATTCAAACGATCTTCATTTAGAAATCCCAAGTTATAATATAACATTAGCTGGAGGGTACTATATCACAAATCTCTGCAAATTATTTGTATACAATGAAACGGTAATATATGATACAAATATATTAGATAGTGCAATATTTGATAGGTTATGTGAAATAACATTGCAAATAGAAAATTCAAGGGATCTATTGGATAGGATGAATATGAGAAAAACGAGAATGGAAATATTTTTCGAATATCTACAAATACTAGAAAACGAAGTATTGTTAACCACGGATTTACAACAACTTAAATGTATTGAAGGTATTAAAAATGAATTACTAAAAGAAGTGGATACGGCAATCTCAAAAACTGAGTATATAAACAAAAGAAATGCTGGTTATATGCACTAAGCAAAATGGCGCAACAATTACACTCAATTTAGAGCGCCACATTGTTTAGTGCAGAACCGTTAGCTCCAATAAAAATTATAGACCTAAAAAATCAAAATTGACATACATTTTTAAAAATACTGAAATGAATAATGAGAAAGCCTCTGTTTTTGAGACTAAATCATTATTGTATTTAATAGGCAAAAGAAATGATAGTAAAGAAATTGAATATGTGACATTTGATTGTTTTAATGATGTAAGTGGGATTAATAAAAGTCACAATAAAATATGGGATATTCAATCAAAAAATGAAGCCTCATTGTCTCCAAAGAAAATTGGGACTTATTTTTTTACACTCTTTGACAACTTTACCTCAGATTTTTCCTTTAAAGAGTTTATTTTCTTTTGTCCGATTTTAAAAGATGATTACAAAATTGATTGCAAATTAAGAAGTTATAATTTCAATAATATAGTAGATAAGACTAAAACAAGAATAAAGAATGGGCTTTCAGAAGAAGTAAATAGAGTCAGAAAAGACTCAATTGATTATTCCACACAAATTGATAGATTTTTAAATGTTGTTACAATAGTGGAAGACAATGAATCTGATAACGAATACATTAAGTCGATTACAAAGTTCAAGCATACTAAAATAAAATCTGATGAATTTTATAAAAATGTTTTTATTGAATTACGGAATATTCAATCATCTAAGAAAAATAGTCTTATTGAAAATGTAACAATATCCGAGATAAGAGAAGTTTTATCTTTTAGAAGACATTTATCTGTAAAAGACATTGAATTATTGGTTGTTAGCCGAATAATTGGTTTTGAAATTTTCAAAAATATTTTTTATTACCCGATACATTTCTCTCTTTTTATTGACCATCTGAACATTGAAGATAAAAAGGATATTTTACAAGAATGTAATTCAAATTTATCAAGAGCATTTTTCAATAAGAATAGTAATAGAGTATTTTGGAAAGTGTGTGAAAATATTATTTCACACTCTTCAATCCATGATACCAATGATGTTGACTTAATATTTAATAGAGTGTTCATTAGTTATACCCCAAGAGTATCATTTTTAAATGAAATAACGATTAAGTACTTAATATCAATAATATTAGAAGGAATAAAATGATAGTCAAGAAAGTAGCATTTGGAAATAAGTTAGAGGCTTTTATTGAAAGTAGATTCAAAGAAAATACTAATATAATTTTCAGTAATGATAATAATAGGGGCAAAACTCTTCTAATGCAAAGTATAGCTTATTCAATTGGTTATGAATCAATATTCCCGAGTGGATTCAATTCAAAAGCTTATTTTTTTTATTCAAATATTGGGTTCGAAAACAGAGAATTTGAATTTCTAAGGAAAGGTAATTCGATACTTGTTATTAACGATCAAAAAATAAACATATTCAATACTATAACTGAATTTAAGTACTTTTTCGATAAGGAAATAATTAGTTTACCAAAAATAGACAAAGAAGGTGAATTAAAACTTGCTGATTTAAGTTTACTTTATGAACTTTTCTTCCTTGGACAAGACAAAAGAAATACATCAAACCTCATTGTTAAAGGCTTTAATAATAAGGCTGATTTTTTAAATCTAATTTATTCGTTCTTGGGTGTATCAGTCACAAAGGAGAATAAATACGATATTGAAAATTTAAAAAAGGATAAAGCCCGGTTAGAAACGAAAATAAAATCAGAAACCAAAAAGATTTCGATTATTAAAAGCAATCCTGAAATCGCTTCATTCATAAGTTCAGCATCTAATAATTTAGATTTTAAGAACACCTCAAATCAACTTAGTGAAATACATAAAAATATTTCAGAATTAAAGAAAAACCGAAATCGAGAGGAAAATAGAAAAATCAAACTTGAAGGATTAATCAATGAACTGAACTCATTAAACAGAAGTTTGAATGAAGGAAAAGTTAAATGTTCAGATTGCGGAAGTGACAAAATTATTTTTTCAAATGATGATTTTGAATTTGAAGTAAGTAACAGTTTTGTAAAGCAAAATATTATTCAATCAATAAATGAAAATATTAGTTTCAAGACTGAAATAATTCTTGAGTTCAACAATGAAATTTTAAAAGAACAAGAGCAATTAAATAATTTACTTGATTCAATTGCACCTGAAACCAAAAATTACATTCTTTTTCAAGACGATTTCGTCGACTCGCGAGATATAGATAAAGTAGTTTTACAATATCAAAATGAGCTTAGTGTAATTGAAAAGATGCTAAAAAACAATGAGGTAAAGACGGTTTCAAATAAGGAGTCACAGAAAAAAATAATATTAGATATCTTAAATGAAATGAAAAAATATTATCAAATAATTGACCCGCAAGGATTATTGAAATTTGATGATATTTTCACAAAAAGTGGAGTGACTTACTCTGGAAGTGAAGGTCAAGAATATTATTTTTGCAAGCTGTTAGCTTTAAACAACGTTCTAAAACATTCCTTTCCAATCATCATTGACTCGTTTAGGGAGGGAGAACTTTCTTCGGCTAAAGAAGAATTAATGATAGAAGAATACAAAAAATTAAATAAACAGGTCATATTAACATCAACCTTAAAAAATGAGGAATACGATTCTAATAAATATTTCAATATTGATGGATTAAATGTGATCGATTATTCAGGTTTACAAGATAGTAAAATTTTACAGCCAGATAATGTTGCAGAATTTCTAAAATTAATTGAGAAATTCGGAATAAATGAATATAAGAATTAACAAACAGTTAGTTCAGTTTTTCTGCCGCAGACTCAAAACAGAAAAACTGTGCCAATCCCAAACATCCCAAGCCATTCTAAACCCAACCCCAAACCAATGACCAAACAAAATTGTATTGACTTTGTAATTGAAAAACTAAACGAGTATCCCGACATTCGGTACAACAAAAAAAGTGACAATGAACTTGAAATAGTTTGCCGTGATGCGAATGGTTTTGACATTTTAATCCAGACAAATCCACATGAGAACACGCTGTGTTTCGGTAGGTTTCATTGGCACTTTGAGAACAGTGAGGAAGAAACAGACAAAATGCTTCTTCAACTTTTTTTCGGTTTAACGGGAATTTCCAGACTTAAACAGTATTCAAAAAATGGCAAAGCGTACAAATGGATTTTACAAGTTCAAGACAAAGACGGCAATTGGTTTGATACCATAACAATGGGGCTACTAAATCTTAATTTTTGGACTAAGGCTGAGATAAACTATTTGCAAAACGACCTGCTGCTGCCCAAAGAAATAGTATACGCAGCTAATGATACAGAACAATAATAGAAAGTTTAGTTCTGTTAATGTATATTTGAGTTGAAAAGCCTGTCGATAATATAAAGAATGATTAAAAAAGGAAATGGAAGAAAGCGAGTATATTTTCGACTCAGGTAATTCGTTGTATCACTTTACTATAATTATCAGTTGTGTTCTTTCAATGATTATTATCTACTATCTAATAAAATTGAAAATTAATTATAATGACAAAGACTTACGAAGTAAATATTTGGTATTCATCGGGTTATTGTTAGTATTTTCATTAATGATGATTTTTGGTTCGCGTAGTGATAAAAAAAGGTTCGATGATATAAAAGATAATTTGGGAATTACAGTGGGGACAACAATAAAACATGAAGTTGGTGACGGATTTAATTATATTACGTTTGATTTTAAAGTAAATGGTAAAAACTATACGAGCCAGTGCGGTATGACATACAACGGATATACAATTGATAACATTATAGTTCCAAATGGTCGTTACAAAGTTCTGTATAATAAGAAAAATCCGAAAATGGCAGTAATGGACTTTAGAGTAAAAAAATAATATCTGCTATCATCATCTAAGAATAAAGGACTTGATGCGCCAAGCGCTAATTACTCCTGTCATCGCAAAATATTTAAACATTAGGCACCATTTCAAAAAACAACTATGAGCATAAAAGAACATCCAAAATTTGATGAGACTGGTTACCTCAAAATAAATGACAATCATTTGATGGTGTTTTTACATTCCGATGGATTTACAGAAAGATTGTTGGGACTTAGTATTTTCGTTACAAAATCGTACGAAATTGAAGTTTATTTGAGAAGCTTTCTAAAGGGAGATAATTATGGGGGTTTCAAAACTGAATACGTAATAAAAGACGTTCCGAAGGCAATAATTGCTTTCTTGAATCAATTATCCGAAATTGACAATGCAGATTTTGGATTTAATAAGAAGAAAAGAGCTATGCTCGATTGTGAAAGCCAAGATTTTTTATTTAATTACAAAGGGAAAACTCTCGGTTTTGATATCAGCGGAGGAATGACAATAAATTTAAAGGATTTTAAAACTGAATTTGGAAAAGGATTTTTTGCACTCTACTTATTCATGAATGAATGGATGGAGGAACTATACGAAGATTTCAATAAAAGCGATGGCTAACTGCGGGTTGCTTTAAAACGTGATATCTCACTAAGAATTAAATCAATTATCTATACCATGAATTTAACCATCGCAGAAATTATACCGATTACACTGGATGAAATTAAACACGTTGAAAGGATCACCAAACTTAAACTTTCAGATTCATTTAAAAACTTCATTCTTCAGAATAACGGAGGAATTCCTACAATTGATGGGGAAACCTGTCTTTTTAACATCAAAGTAGATGATACCTGGACCACAAGCACCTTTCTTGAGAATTTCACATCGATGAATGAAGTAATTGAACAATGGGAATTTATAGGATACCTAGCTCAATTTGCAGAACACTTTGAATTGGATGAGAATTATGTTGAAACCAATGAATTGTTTCCAGTCGCTAATTTTTCTAATGGAGTAGTGTACATTGCGGTAGGAGGAAAGCATGTCGGAAAAATTTATACCGCGGATAATGGTGATTTCGGAATCATTTATCACTCGCCAACCTTGGATGATTTCTTAATGAGTTTGTATTCGGAAAAATAGAACGCGATTCTTAACTTCAGTTTGGTAAAAATGGCGGTTCAGTGCTCCGAAAATCACTAACTTCTCAGAACTTCAAAATGTTAGCGATCATTCGAAATGAACATAGAAAAATGACAAACACTATCAAAATAATTCTTGCTTTTTTATTAATTGTTTTGACCAATTTCCTTGGGCATTATTTCCCGCCGACATCCATAGTGTTGAGTCCATTGACTATTGGACTTTTGACAGGTTTACTACTATTCACAGACTTAAAAATGGGTTATCGTATTCTGTTAGTAATAGTGGCAATCGTATTTAATGACATTTCTATCAAAAAATATGCTGGCGGAATCAACGATTTAGAAGGAGCTGGCTTCATAAATGCTTTTTTATTTATTGGTTTGATTATTTCGACAATCATAATTCTATTCAAAACTGTAGGACTTAAAAACACGAATGCAATCATTAAAATAATGCTGATAGTAATGATGCCAGTGATCCTATTTTTGTATATACACTATTTCGCGTTTTATGGTTTATCGTACGCTAAATCTATGAGCCTGACAAAACAGCATGCAATAGAGAATAACATATTCCTTTCCGACCTTAATTTTTCCGAAACAGAAATAATTTATGACACTGACAGTATTCACATTATTTCGGGATGGACAGAAAAGGAACTTCTCCTGAATCACAAATCGCTAATAAGTAAGACAGAAGAAACGGGAAATATTAATTATAAGATAAAAATCAAACACAATTTTAAGCCTTACGACTTTTCAATCTATTACAAAGTTAATAGTGATAATATAAATGGCGCAAACCCTGTTGACTCTGTATTGAAATTTACAGAAGATAAATCAGTCAATGTTACCTTGACAATTTTTAAATTGAGAAACGGTTCTGCTAACAATGACACGATAATAAGTCGGGTGACAATCAAACCAAAAAAACTACTTCACTAACTTCGGTTTGGAAAAAAAGGCGGCTTCAGTCTTTCCAATGTACATTTGTACTGAAAAGCCTGTACATTTTAATTTTGGAAAATGGTTTTGAGCATTTAAAGAACGACAACTATGAAGACAAAAATAATCGGACTTTTCTTATTGACTGTATTAATAACAGCATTTACCATCAATGACGACAAGGGAAAAATTGTTAAAGCAGACGAATTTCAAAAGTATATTGACACTATTGGTTTAACATTTACGATGCCAACTGATTATGAAGAAACGTTTGTAAAAGAAAATAATGATCTATGGTATAGTTTCGCTATAAAAGACACGAAAGCAGACTTTGAAGTTCGTTATACGGTTTGGTCACTCAAACCTACAATTGCGGAATTTGAAAAATGTAAACTTGACTCCAATTGTTTTATGGTAAACCCAAATGTAATTTATAAGGGTCTGATTCAATCAAATGTGTTAAATATGACAGGTGGACAGGACTTGGATATCGGAGCATTTCCTCCCCAAGCTGTTAAGAAAGAATTCAATGCAGACAATGGTGGCTCTTCATTTTTTGAATTTAACTGTGGGTTCGGCACAGGTTATAAATACGGACAAATGGTTTATTTACACAAGGACAATGTAGCGGATGTGATAATTACGTTTATGAGTAACAGCAAGTCAAAACATTCCGACTTAATGGATAAAGCATTTCACGCATTGACATTTAAGTAAATGGAAAGAAAAAATACACTATGACAGCAGAAGCAAAATAGGCGGTTCTGTGCTTCGAAATCACTAACTTCTTGTAGCTTCAAATGAATAGTGCATTTAAAAGACATTACACTCAATGTAAAATTGAAATATGACTTACCAACAATTACAAGAATATCTACAAGGTAAAAGCTTTTTAATTGGACTAACGTTCATTGACAATGAAGGTGAATTGATAGAGCAGTATCAAACTCACGGAATTGTATCTGAACTAACAAATGATGGTCTTTTTAAAATAGAACGGAATGACAATTCTATTTTTCAAATGCCTTACGACAAAGACACCATAAAAAAGGCAGACAAGGGTGAATATAGATTAAGGGCAACTAAAGAAGTCGTAATTGACCCCGACTTTATAATGACTTGGGAAATTATCACTAATGGAAATGACAATTTAGAACAGACAAAAAAGCATGGCTATATTCCACCAATTGACAGAAAATATCAATAAAATAGTAGCAGACCTGATTGGACTTCCATTAACTCGAACAACCAGAGCCGCGAATATGGAATGTTTGAAATTCGGGACAGTTTATCGCGCCGACAAAGACGGAAATGAACATAACGTTGGAGAATTTGCGCTTCATTTGCAATGTCCATGGCGATTGACGCATGAACACGAAATGATTGTAGGCAGTGGCGATCTATATCAACGAGCGGACGAGACAGCAGAATATAATGAGAACTACGATTATTTTGAATTCAATGAGAACTTGAGGGACGTAAAACTTAATAAGCTGATCAAAGACAAAACCATAACGATTATATCAGCCCAAGCCGACACATTTGGTGGACTTGAGATTTGCTTTGACAACAACATTACCTTGACCGTTTTCCCAAACATTGCAAGTAAAGCAGACAACGAAAACTGGCGACTTATTGACTTTAGAAATGAAAAATCAATACATTTAGAAAGCTGGACAACTGGGTATGAAATAGGCGAATAAAGAAAAAAACCTGTAATAGTATCCTAAAAATTGGCGGATTCATTGGTTAATTGATTCGGAAAACTTTCGGAAATGTACTTTCTATTGGCTTTTCTACTAAATTTAAACGTTAGTACGTTCTAACCCCAACCTTAGTCAAGCCCAAAATCGTTATCGGTAACTACTTAGAACATGAAAATATTTTTAAAACTGAATAGGTGGATATACATAACTCCTTTTGCCTTCTGCTTTATACCAGTTAGCCCAATAAAAGAAATCTTTGCAATTCTAGGATGCATATTGATCATGTCTTGGTTGTTTGCCGTTTCTACATATGGACAAATACAATTAAACAATGAAAAACTTCCTTCAGGGAATATTAAGGTATTTAAAACAATTTTTGTTGCTGTTCTTGTATTAGTGTTGTTTAATTATTTTATTGGTACATGGTTACTAGCTATTAAAAACGCAATTGGAGTTGTGATTTTTGTTTTGCTCGTGCTGGTGACAATTTTCTCTGGATTTTACTTATATTATTTTACAGCAAAGACAATTACGACTATTGAGAAGAAAAGAAAAGTTTCCTTTAGCGAGTGTTATTATAACTTTGTATTAATTGGACTTTCTGGACTTGGGGTATTTTTCTTACAGTCGAAAATCCAAAAGTTGATTAACAATAACTGACAACAATGAGATTTGAAAAGCATTTTCCAGCAGACAAATTAAAGGACTACATAAAATATTATGTGGTATCGGAGAATGACGTTGAAAGCAACTACCACGTTTTTCCATCTTCAGGACTTGTTATTGGATTTCAGTACAAGGGACAACTTTCGTCCATTCAAGATACTACGTTAAATAAACTGTCATCGGCAGGAATTACGGGCATTGCTGACAGTTACAAAATCTTTAAAAATTCGGTTGACATCGGAACTGTTTTAGTTTACTTTACTGAAATTGGGTTCACCCATTTTGCTTCGCATCCTGCTAACGAACTGTTTAATTTAAGTCTTTCACTCGATGACATTTTTGACAAGAACGAAATAAGTGCGGTAGAAGAAAAATTGATGATTGCAACAACAGACAAGCAACGCATAAAAATTGTGGAGCAGTTTTTAGTAGCACAACTCAAAGACATTCAGACAGACAAACTCATTGTTGAAGCAGTAAAACTCATCTACAAGAGCAACGGAACAATCCGAGTAAAAGAACTGAACGAAAAACTATTTATCAGCCAAAGTCCATTTGAGAAACGATTCAGAAAGGTAGTTGGAACAACACCCAAAAAGTTCACCTCCATTATTCGTTTCAACACGGTTCTTGACAATTTGAACGAAACAAAATCGCTGACCGAAATTTGTTATGAAAACAACTTCTTTGACCAGGCGCACTTCATCAAAGATTTCAAACAATTTACAGGTCAGACCCCCGAAAATTTCAAACGGTTCTTATAGAAAAACGATTTTTTACAATGACAGCTTTTTTAAGCATCGCACCTTTGCATTGTCATTCAACAAATCGTTTAACAATTAAAATTTTAAAAAAATGTTTACTGTAGAACAACTAAAAGCTGCGCATAGCAAAGTGAAATCAGGTGCTGACTTCCCTTCTTACATTCGAGAAATTAAGTCATTCGGTGTTACGCATTACGAAGCATTTGTAACAGACGGTCGTATTGATTACCATGGTGCTAATGCTACTATTGCAAAAGTACCGGCAAAGTATGATCCGTTAGTCATTGCTGACATTTCAAATGGCGAAGAATTTAAAGCCGAGTTACTCGCTCACCAACAAGGTAAAACGGACTTCTTAACCTTCATAAAAATGTGCGCAATCAATGGCATTGAAAAATGGGAAATCTGTATGGACAAAATGACCTGCACCTATTACGACAAATCGGGAAATGAACTCTTGGTGGAAGAGATTCCACAATAAAAACAGGTTATAACAGCGTTTAGGTGACATCGGGCTGAGATGAAGTAAATTTAAACAGTCCGATGACGTCTAGTCGTAAATGATGATCAGCAAGCGTAACAGATGACCATGCAACGATAAAACGCAATCCATTTTGACAGTTGAATCTATACATTAAGGCAACACAACATTTATACAGCGAATAAGCCAACTTTGGAAAAACCAAATGAGCCATTTCTTACCAACGCACCGACAAGAATGTTAACTTTGACGCTATCAATGAATACAAATACGAATATATCAATGCTGTATCTTTTCGCAGGACTTGGACTCCTACTCGGTGCTTTGATTGTGTATTTAATCCTTCGACTTATAAAAACCGAAAAGAAAAGAGCTCTCGCTGAGACTAAATTCCAACAACTAGAAGGAAAGATAAACACGCTGCAACTTGAAACGCTTGAATCAAAGTTAAATCCACATCTCTTCAAGAACATTCTTAATTCAATTCAATCTCACGCCTATCAAACATACTATGCGTTAGACAAACTTTCTAATGTTTTGGACTATATTCTTTATGACAGTAGACACAAGTTCGTAACGCCTAAAGAAGAAATTGAATTTGCATTGAACCTGATTGAAATTAATAAAATAAAAGTAAGTCCGCTTTTTGAATTGAAAGTAAAATCTAAAATCAATGAATCTGAACCTTTGTATGAACAGAAGATTTTAGCCCCTTTGATTTCAATAGACCTGATTGAGAATGCCTTTAAACACGCAGATTTACAAAGTGCTGATGCATTTATCTCAATCGTTTTTGAATTTAAAGACAATACCTTTTACCTGACCGTCTCCAATAAAATATCTAGCCGAAGTCCAATGAAAAAAGAAAAGGCTGGAATCGGAATTGACACTTTAAATCAACGACTACAGATAATTTATAAGGACAATTTTAAACTCGATCGGTTTATTGAAGGAGAAGTGTATTTCACCCATTTAAAAATAAATTTATTTGAACACAAAGCTAAAATGCTTGCTGCTAGATGATGAGTTGCCAGGTTTAACCTACTTGAAAATGCTCTGTGAACAGCTTCCTGAACTGGAAGTTGTAAAGGCGTTTAACAGTCCGAAATTATTTTTAGCAGAATTGCCAAATCTTGATTTTGACTTATGCATTCTCGATATTGAAATGCCTGAAATGAATGGCTTACAGGTCGCAAACCTATTAAATGGAAAGCCCGTTATTTTCACCACTGCCTATAAAGATTATGCAGCAGAAGCTTTTGACATTGATGCCATCGATTATGTTAGAAAACCGGTTAAAAAAGAACGGCTACAACAAGCTGTTTCAAAGGCATTTAATCAAATTATTGAAAACAAGCCAAAAGAACAATTTATTCAGTTAAATACGGATAAAGGCAAAGCAATTATATTCTTTCACCAACTGTGTTTTGTGAAAATTGCAGAATCAGATAGTCGAGACAAAATAGCTATTCTAACAGATGGCACAACGGTAACGCTAAAAAACATTTCCTTTGAAAAACTTCAGTCATTGCTTCCAATTAATAGCTTTTGTAGGGTGAATAAAAAAGAACTGATTGCTATGAAAATTGTTCAGGTATTTTCGTTCGATGAAATAACAACTACTTTGAAAGACAATACTGGTAAATTTTTGAAAACTACATTAAGTGAATCCTATCGAAATGACTTTTTAAAGAAGGTGAAAATTTGATTTCATTACAACATTCTTCCTTTTCATTACAAAATACGCTTCCTATCATTCACACCTTAATTCTCGGCTACTTTTAACACTTATTTTTGAATTCTATAGATTCAAAATCGAATACATGTTACGCGTAATTAGCAGTTTATTTATCTTAGTTTGCATTCAAAGTTCAAGCTGTTCTGCACAAGAGCCGAAAGTAAACGTTTCAGCTTATGATGGCAGCGTTATAGCAGGTTATGTTGATAAGGGTGGTTTTTTAAATTTCACCGGTCCCAATCTTAATTTGGTACATAAAAATTCGAAATTCATTGTTGGAATGCTTCCATCACTTCGATTTAAAGAAGATAGGGGAACACCCAAAAATTCATTTGTAACCCCCAGTCTTGGAATAGGTTTCACCTTCACTTACAAATTGTTTGCAGTTCAAATACCACTTTATTACACGACCAAAACAGCAACACAAAATGGTAATTGGCAAATTGGTATTGGTGTAGGTTTGAGATTAAATGCGTTGAACACAAAAAAATAAAAAGATATGATGAAATTAAAGAACAGTTTTTTCTACATAGGTGTAATTGGTGGATTTTCTGCTTTGATGTATTGGACTGTTTTGCTTGGAGCAAAATTAGAAAAAGGAAGAAATATAGTACTACCTACAACGGGTAAAAGTCAGTGGCAAAACTTTATAGATTCGTTGGTTCATAATTTAGAACACCCTTTAGCTCTACTTTTAGCTCAGATAGTTACCATCATTTTCGTAGCTCGTTTTTTTGGTTGGATTTGTAAAAAGCTTGGACAGCCATCTGTAATAGGTGAAATTATTGCAGGTATTGTTTTAGGCCCTTCACTTATTGGATTGTATTTCCCTGAATTCTCTAGTGCTTTATTTCCGAAACAGTCATTAGGAAATTTACAGTTTTTAAGTCAAATCGGTTTAATCCTTTTTATGTTCGTCATTGGGATGGAATTGGATTTAAAAGTGCTGAAAAACAAAGCCCACGAAGCAGTTGTCATTAGTCACGCAAGCATTATTTTTCCGTTTGCGCTGGGTATGGGATTGGCGTATTTCATCTATCAATCTTTTGCACCACAAGGTGTTCAGTTTTTGTCATTCGGTTTATTTTTAGGTATTGCCATGAGCATTACAGCCTTTCCAGTTTTGGCTAGAATTGTTCAAGAAAGGGGTTTGCATAAAACACGTTTAGGAACAATTGTTATTACGTGTGCAGCAGCAGATGATATTACGGCTTGGTGTTTATTAGCGGCTGTAATTGCTATTGTCAAGGCGGGCTCATTTGTCAGTGCATTGTATATTATTGGGCTGGCAGCAGCTTATGTTTTGTTAATGATTAAAGTAGTAAGACCGTTTTTAAAACGAGTAGGAGATTTGCACTCAACACGAGAAAATCTAAGTAAACCCATTGTCGCAATATTCTTTTTAACCTTAATCATTTCGTCTTATGCAACAGAAGTAATTGGTATTCACGCTTTATTTGGTGCTTTTATGGCAGGAGCAATTATGCCTGAGAACACACGATTTAGAAGCATATTTATTGAAAAGGTTGAAGATGTTGCGCTTGTATTATTACTTCCGCTATTCTTTGTATTTACAGGTTTAAGAACTGAAATCGGTTTGCTCAACGATCCTTATCTATGGAAAGTAACGGGTTTAATTATTCTGGTTGCTGTTATTGGGAAATTTATTGGTAGTGCTTTAGCAGCAAGATTCGTTGGTCAAAATTGGAAAGACAGTTTAACGATTGGAGCATTAATGAATACAAGAGGCTTAATGGAATTGGTGGTTTTAAATATCGGCTACGACCTAGGCGTTTTGACTCCTGAAATTTTTGCAATGATGGTGATAATGGCATTGGTTACAACTTTTATGACGGGACCTTCATTAGATTTTATTAATTGGATCTTCAAATCAAAATCAGTAGAAGTCTCGCAAGAGATTACTGAAATTAGTAAATACAAAATCCTTGTTTCGTTTGGTAATCCTGAACGTGGAAAATCACTTTTACGATTAGCGAGTGGTTTAACAAAAAAGTTAAACAACAATGCAACAATTACAGCAATGCACCTAACATCAAGCAATGAGATGCATCACTATAATACAGAAGAATATGAAGCTGAAAGTTTTGCTCCAATCATTCAAGAATCAAAAGAATTGAATCAAAAAATAACAACCCTTTACAAAGCCTCAAATGATATTGATGCAGATATTGCCGAAGTTGCAAACAAAGGAAATTATGATTTGCTTTTGATTGGTGTGGGGCAATCCATTTACGAAGGAACTTTACTCGGAAAAATTTTAGGTTTCACGACAAAAATTATAAACCCTGAAAAATTGATTAATCAAGTTACAGGTAAAGAAAGTCTTTTTGAAACTTCACCATTTGACGACAGAACAAAAACAATACTAGGCAAAAGTGATACCTCTGTAGGTGTGTTGGTTGACAAAAGGTTAGAAAAAATTGACCAAGTATTTATTCCGATTTTTAATGAAAGAGATATTTATTTAATCCTATTTGCTCAAAAATTGATTAAAAATTCTGGTTCACAAATAACCATTTTGGATGCAGTGGGTCAAATAAAAAATAATTCTGAAATCAGAGAACTCATCAGAGCCATTGAACAATTTGCACCCAATCATATACATCTCATCAATGAACGTGTTATTGAAAAGGATTTTTTAAAACAAAATGATTTAATGATCATTAGTGAAAACAGTTGGAAAAAATTAATTGAATCAAAAAGTGTTTGGCTATCTGACATACCATCAACGCTTATTCTTTCAGATAAAAATTAAATCTTAACCAACGTTCCAACTCACACAGCAAGACACACCAATTCGCACAAACTGAAAAACAAGCAAAGGGTTTGTCTGCATAGCTGAACAATCAAAACGACAGATAATAAATGTGGACAAAACAAAACACTGAAGCTCATTCCAATAAACTACTCACGGCGTTTGATGCGTTTTTGAAACCCAAAAAAATGTCAAATGGAATCGTTCGTGTTTCCCAAGGCGCACAGTTTTCACGAATTGGAGCAGTTGCTGGGTGGTTCATCATGATGTTCTTGCTGTTAATTGCGATCGTGTTGATTGTCCAAGGCATGTTTCTATCCAGTATACCGATCTTCCTGATCTGTTTTTTAATGATCGTTTACATCATGGATTATCAGGGTATTGAGATTCATCCAAGCAAAGGAAAAATCAGAAGCTACACATCCTTTTTAGGCGCTCACTTCGGTGATTGGTATTTAGTAGAAAATTTCAACCGATTGATCATTTATCAAGATACGCTTTTGCAAAGTAGAATGATGAACAGTGGATCAACTTATGCAGCAAATCATTCGTTTGACACGAATCGCTTTTATGTTTTGTATATGATCAGTGATGATGGAAATCAATTAATCAAACTCTATGAGGACGAAAGCGTGACAAAAGTGAAAATAGCTGGAGCTAATTTTTCTAGTGTCAGTGAATTGGAATTGGTAGAACAGATCACCAAAAGAAAACCAGATATCATACGATAAGACCGTTGCAAACCCCCTTACTCTTTGTTATTTCAAAAATTCATCATCCTCATTTACACCTGTAAACTACGGTGTTAAATTTTATTCACGCTTCGATTCATGAATTTTGAAACGATCTTACGATGAAAAAGATGAAGTAGGTTTGTTTTCAAAGCAGTAGTTGAACTTTTTTGTCGGAATACCTACACCTTCTACCATTCCCTTGCGGTGAAAAAACAAAATAATCACCGCAAATTTGCGGTAAATAAATCGTATATTTACCGCATAATGGTTTTAGGTAATGGCAAACTATATCTACGAGCATAGAAACTGGACAAAATTTATTTGGCTAGATCAACGAATAAATGTCGTTTTTGGTGAGGTTCGTCTAATGCAAGGCAAAATCATCGGACACATGAACTCGCTAGGCTTTTCGGCAAAAGAAGAAGCCACACTAACTGCCTTAACATTGGATGTTGTCAAATCATCAGAAATTGAAGGTGAATTATTGAATTACGATCAAGTACGCTCATCCATAGCAAGACGTTTAGGCATTAATACCGCAGGACTTGTGGCGAGCAGCCGTCACATAGAAGGTGTGGTAGAAATGATGCTTGATGCCACACAAGGATATGCTCATCCTTTAACTGAAGAACGATTGTTTGGTTGGCATGCAGCACTTTTTCCTACAGGATTTAGTGGGCTCTATAAAATAGAAGTAGGGCAATACCGAACACGTGAAATGCAAGTGGTTTCAGGTGCTATGGGGAAAGAAAAAGTTCATTTTGAAGCAGTAAATCCCAAGCGTGTAAAACGTGAAATGGACAAATTTTTGGAGTGGTTTAATAATGATACAAGTCTTGACCTCCTATTAAAAGCTGCCATAGCACATTTTTGGTTTATTATTATCCATCCTTTTGATGACGGAAACGGTAGAATTGGAAGAGCCATAACTGATCTGTTGCTTGCCCGATCCGAAGATAGTAGCGAACGTTTTTACAGTATGTCGAGTCAAATTTTAATAGAACGAAAACAGTATTATCAAGTATTGCAAAAAGTTCAACATAGCACAGGTGATATTACAGAATGGTTAGAATGGTTTTTAAATTGCCTGAAAAATGCCATGATTGCTACCGAAGATACCACAAAAAAAATAGTGTATAAAGCTGAGTTTTGGATGCTACACGAACATACCCCTATCAACGAAAGGCAACGACTCGTGCTCAACAAACTTTTTGATGGTTTTGAAGGTAAACTACAAACATCCAAATGGGCTAAAATCACAAAAACCTCAACCGACACAGCTCTAAGAGATATAAAAGACTTAGTAGAGAAAGGTGTTTTACAACAAACAAATGAAGGCGGACGAAACGCCAGTTACGAATTATCAGACTACAAATTAGAATGATCAAGGGTCATAAACTCATCTATTTATACAAAAGCACATCATTTTACAATCGAAGCCAGGTTAGTCGTTAATCTTGAAATAATTGGTTTACGGTTTTCATAGGAATAAACATGCGTTCGATATCTGGTAAAAGTTCAAACCCATATTTTTCATAGAACGTTTTAGCATCTTCGTCAATAGGATCTACAACGATAGCAAATGACGCAATAGTTTTAGCTGATTCATGACATTTAAAGAGTGCATCTAGCAATAAAAATTCTCCAACTCGATTTCCTTTAAATTTTTTATCTCTTGCCAATCTTCCAATCAAAGTGGTAGGAATTGATGCATATGACTTAGGGAATTTTTTCTGAAATTTCTCGGGAATCAAGTCTCTAGATACACCTGCACTTGAAAGCGTATAATAGCCTTTAACTTTTTCAAGTTTATCCTCTGTTTGAATAATTACAAAACATACAGCTAGTTTACGTTTGATATCTTGACTTACTTGATGTTTAATGTAACTATCAAGTGTTTCTTTGCCACAACAAAAATCCTCCCTGTGATGAGAGGATTTTAAGTCTTCAGTTTGATACTCCATTTTTTATCGAGAGGCTTTATATTTCTTAGCAGCACTCATTAATGCATTATTTGGTGCTTTAGCATTTACTAAGGAATCAAAGAAAATTTCGCTATCTCTACTTGATGCAATGATCAAGTCATTTTCTTTAATGATTTGTTTAGCTTTTTCATGAACCGTGCGAACAACAAATTCTGACAAGCTTTTATAACCAGATAATTCGGCCGCTCTTTCGAACAATTCTTTCTGTTCAATTGAAAGTCTAGTATCGAACCTAGCCTTGTCTTTCCTTTTTAAAGTTGCCTCCATGATTATTAATTTTAACAATTACAAGACTAATGTACGGAGTATTTCCGTACCACACAGATTTTGTACGGAGTTTTTCCGTACGAAACAAATAGTATGCGCAAATTACTCAGGAAGCACAAATCTGAAAGAAGTTTTTACTTTGTATTTTATGAATTGTCATCGAAAGTTGTTAGATTGATCTGTATCGTTCAACACAATCCATATCCTTTTTTCTTCCATAAGAATGTTAAACTTCCTAAAACTAGGGTAACTTACGCCAGAAAGTCTTAAACTTGAGTTTAAAATGCGTTCGATGCAAAAAATAGTATGTTTATCGTTCTTCTTAGTGCTCTTTTCTTTGAGCGGAATTTCACAGAATAAGAGTGATTCTACCCGATTAATTCAATTGTCAGGTGTGGTTATTTCGTCTGATAGTCTGGAGCAAATGCCTTATGCTACTATTTTTGATAAAACGGTTGGTAGAGGAACATTGGCAGATTATTTCGGGTTTTTCTCCATTGTTGTAGAACCTGGTGATACGATTTTGTTTAGTTATTATGGTCATACGGAAAGTAGTTACATTGTGCCAGATACGTTGTCAGACAATCGCTATTCAATGATTCACATGATGAATAGAGATACAACAATTGATTATTTACCCGCAGTAACGATTTATCCTTGGCCTTCTCGTGCTGATTTTGCGCGCGCTTTTGTTGAAATGGATCCGTATGATGATGCATTTAGAAGAGCTCAGAAATTATTGTCGGGTGAAAGTTTAGCGTTTATCGCTTCTAAAGTAGGTTCTGATGGTTCGCTTTCCTATGGATATGCAACGAATCAACAAAACACACGCCTGTATACAATGGGACAATCGCCTGTCAATAACTTGATGAATCCGTTTGCATGGGCTACGTTTTTACAATCGTGGCGTGAAGGTAAACTCGCAAGGCAATAGATCATAGGTCGAACCCAGGTTTCATTCTTTCCCCAATCCTTCTTTGTAGCGTGCTAAAACACGTTCTCTTGCCGTTTTGTGATCAATGATTGGTTCTGGATATGCTGGAGTTCCAAATTCTGGCACCCATTTTCGAATATAGGTAAAGGATGGGTCGAATTTTTGTTGCTGTGCTGTTGGATTAAAAACCCGAAAGTAAGGAGCTGCATCACAACCACAGCCTGCCGCCCATTGCCATCCTCCAACATTACTCGCCAACTCGAAATCCAATAATTTTAGTGCAAAATACCGTTCGCCTAATCGCCAATCAATGAGCAAATGTTTGGTTAGAAAACTCGCTACTACCATGCGTACCCGATTGTGCATGTGTCCTGTTGCGTTGAGTTCACGCATTCCTGCATCCACCAGCGGATAACCCGTTGTTCCTTCACACCAATGGTTAAAATGCTCGTCGTTGTGTTCCCATTGAATGCGGTTGTAAGTTGGTTTAAATGCGGAATGAATCGAGTAGGGGAAATGAAAAAGAATCATTTGATAAAAGTCGCGCCAAATGAGTTCGTTGAGAAATTTTTCGCCCGATGTGAGCGCACTAGCAACCAATTCACGAATGGAAATAGTTCCAAAACGCAAGTGTAAACTGAGTCGTGAAGTTCCATGAATAGCTGGAATATCACGTGTTTCCGCGTAATTTTCAATGATCGAAAGCACGGTTGTTTTACTTGGGAAATCGACTAGTTGTTTTGTTGAAAATCCCATTTCAGCAAGTGCTGGAAGTTTGCTGGAATGCTCAACGGCCGTTAAATTGGAAAAAAAGTCTGCTGTTGGATATGCTGAAAAGTGCTCATCAGTGAGTTGTTCTTTCCAACGCCGCATGTAGGGTGTGAAAATCGTATACGGTGTGTTGTCTCCTTTCAGAATTTCGTTTTTTTCGAATATCACATGATCTTTTGAGCCAACAAATGAGATTCCTAATTCCTGCAATTGTGCTTGAATGAGTTGATCACGTTCCAAAGCAGCTGGTTCATAATCGCGGTTGATGAATACAGTTGAGGCTTGCTGTTCTTGTGCCAATTTCGGAATGAGGTTCAACGGATTTCCATGAAGGACAATTAAATCACTTCCCAATTGCTGATAAGCCAATTTTAAAGCGCTTAGTTCTCGATGAATGAACAAAACACGTTGATCATTCTCAGGTAATTGTTCCAAAATTGTTTCATCAAAAATAAAAACAGCTTGTACCTTTTTTCCACTTTTGAGTGCTTTGTAAAGTCCAGCATTATCTGTCATTCGCAAATCACGTCTATGCCAGAATAGCACGTTTTGAGGTTCGTTCATTGTACAATTACTTTGCATTGTAACAGTTAAAAAGGGAATTTGTTTCGCAAAGAATGGATGGATTTACCAACTATGAATGATGCCTAAAGTAGCAACAATGAATCCAACAATTGTTCCGATTAAGGTCATACGTGTACGTTTACGCAAGTAAACAAATGAGCAAAAGATAACCGAGAAAACGCCAATGATGATGCAGAGAATACTGATAAGACTTTGTTGTGCTTCGTATTTTTCAGTTAAATGGATGGAGTATTCTGACGAACTTGCTGCGGGATTGTTTAAATCAGCTAAAATTGGAATAATAGCAAATTGATTGTAAAATACCAAGAGTAATCCAATGATGCTAATGACAAATCCTACAGCTGAAAGTGCTCTCACTATTATAAATTGATTTAGGCAAATGTACTAACCTGAGTTCGATAATTAAAACAAAGTCAAAATTAATTACTTGATCTACCGTGGCGAAGCATATTTTAGAAGAGTTCTACCGTTTATCACGATACAATTTAACGAAGAAAACAAGTTGTTTAATTAACTCATAAACGTGTATTTCACCTATAAACAGCAATTTACTTCCCTTTTTCGCATCGAAATATCTCCTTTCGACAAGCTCAAGACAAAGCTATTCCGAATTGAAAAATGTCGTATCTCACTATTTATAGCTGTTTTGACAAAGTTTGAATAATCGACTCAGGTTATTAAGAAACTTGAAAAATAATTCGCTTTGTTGAATCTTCCGTGAAATGAACTGCTTACTTGCTAGTATTCTGATTCTGATTCTGAAAGTGATGTGAATGCTCTGTTAGAATAATTTGAAACCAAGCTGTAAAACGATTGGGGTCTTGGGTCATTTGTTCCTTTAGTTGTTCCATCGAAACCCATTTGTGATCCATCACTTCGGTTGGATTTGGATTGATTTCACCATTGTATTGACCGATGAATACATGGTCAAATTCATGTTCAGTTAAATTATTATCGAGATCAACGCGGTATTCAAATGCGAAAAGAGGTGAAAGTGGAGTTGAAAAACCCATTTCTTCTTGCAACCTTTTTTCACCAGCTTCTTTTAATGATTCGTTGGGTGTTGGGTGTGAACAACAGGTATTGGACCACAATCCACTCGAATGGTATTTGGAAAGTGCACGTTGCTGTAAGAGCATTTCTCCTTGATCATTGAACACAAAAACAGAAAAAGCACGGTGCAGTAATCCTTTTTCATGTGCTTCCAATTTTTCCATTGTTCCAATTGGACGATCAGCTTGATCAACGAGTACAACTTCCAACATGTTTAGAGTAGATTCAAATTATGACGAAGATACGAAGTTAAAAACAAGCGGTATTTTTTGTTATCTGGAATGCGAATGCGCTCATTGAGGATCTTTTTCGCTTCAGTTTGTTGAATTTTGCGAAATAACTTATAGTAATAGATGTAAGCCATGTAAACACCGAAGCGTGCATCTTTCGGCAATTGAATGATCCCCTCGTAGCCGAGTTTAAAATCAAAGGCAATATCAGCTTCAATTTGTTGTTTGATGGTTGTATTAAATTCATCCATATTGATTCCCGGGAAATAGGTGCGTCCTAGTTCGTGAAAATCTGCTCGTAAATCGCGCAAGAAATTGATTTTCTGAAAAGCAGCACCCAATTTCATAGCAGAAGATTTTAAGTCATTGTATGCTTTTTCATCTCCTCGAACAAATACTTTTAGGCACATTAGTCCAACAACTTCTGCTGAACCAAGGATATATTCTTCATAATTCTGTTGATCATAAGCTTTTTGCTCCAAATCCATTTCCATTGACCTCAAAAATTGTCCAATCAATTCACGCGGAATGTTATAGGTATTTACAACCCATTGAAAACTATTGAGGATAGGATTGAGGGAGATTTTACGATCAATCGCATCATAGGTTTGATTGATAAAATCATCGAGTAGATTTTCTTTATTGTAGTCGTGAAATGAATCAACAATCTCATCAGCGAACCGAACAAAACCATAAATTCCATAAATAGGTTTTTGGAGATCTTTCGCTAAAAAACGGATACCTAAAGCGAATGAAGTACTGTACCGCTTGGTTGTCAGCATACTCATTTCATGTCCTATTTCATCAAAAATCTTCTTCATTCGTTTTAATCAGCTTTTTTTATTGCTTTCAATACTTGCTTGGCAACCACCTCTCCAGATATAATGGAAGGAGGTACTCCGGGACCAGGCACAGTCAACTGTCCGGTGTAAAACAAATTAGTGAGCTTTTTGTTCTTTAAACGAGGTTTTAAAATGGCAGTTTGTTTCAATGTATTTGCTAGACCGTAGGCATTTCCTTTAAATGCGTGGTAATCTTTCTTAAAATCGTCAATACAAAAACTGCGTTTGTAGACAATATTTTCTCGAAATGAAACGCCTGTATGTTGTTCTACTCGTTTTAACATGCGTTCAAAGTAATCTTCGTGTTTTTCAGGATCGTCTTTTAAATCTGGCGCCAATGGAATGAGGAAAAATAAATTTTCATGACCTATTGGTGCAACAGAATCATCGGTTTTTGAAGGACAACTTAAATAGAAAAGCGGTGCTGTTGGCCATTTGGGATCGGTATAAATTTCATGGGCGTGTGGCGCAAATGGTTCGTCGAAAAACAAATTGTGATGACGCAATCCATCTATTTTTTTGTTAACCCCTACATAAAATAAAAGGGAAGAGGGTGCCATAACGCGTTTATCCCAGTACTCATCCGAATAATTGGCGTGCTCACCTAACAGTGTTTCAGTGTGACGGTAATCTGCACCAGAAACAATATAATCACTTGGAAAACCACCTTGCTGCGTAATGGTTTCTTGAATATTTTTTTTTCCGTAGGTAAATCCAGTTACTTCTTGATTGGTGAGAATGGTGACACCTTGTTCCAATGCAATTTTTTCGAATGCTTTGATCATTTCAAACATGCCACCCATTGGATACCAAGTACCTAATTGGATATCAGCGTAGTTCATTAATGAGTAAAGCGCAGGTGTTTTTTCAGGTGTTGCTCCTAGAAAAAGAACAGGAAATTCTAACAGTGATAAGATTTTAGGATGACTAAAATACGTTCGAATAAAAGCCGAAAAAGAGGTGAATAAATGCATCTTGAAGACACCACCAATGACTCTTCGATCTACAAATTCAGTGATGGATAAACTGGGTTTATAAACCAAGTCTTGCATGCCAACTTTGTATTTATAAGCAGCATCTTTTAAGAATTGCTGCAATTTGACACCACTTCCTGGCTCTAGTTGCTCAAACCAAGCTTCAAAATCTGCTAATTTAGCTGGAACATCATCCTTTGAACCATCTTCCCAAAAAACACGGTAGGATGGATCTAGTCGTTTAAGGTCATAAAAATCGGATGTGGTATGACCAAATTGTTGGTAGAATTGTTCAAAGACATCGGGCATCCAATACCAACTTGGTCCCATGTCAAATGTGTAACCATTTTCAGTTTGAAATTGCCTTGCTCTTCCACCTATTGTTGGATTTTTCTCTAAAATTGTCACATCATTTCCAGCTTTTGCTAAAAATGAAGCACAGGAGAGACTCGAAATTCCTGATCCGAGAACAATGATTTTTTTCTTTTTCATTTGACCTGAAAATTAAGTATTATCAGGTTATGATCTTACTGATTTACTAAAAATCATTTCATCCAACTACCAACTTATACCCTTTTCCGTGAATATTAATCAAGCGAACGGCAACATCCTTTTCCAGTTTTTTACGCAGTTTAGAAATAAAGACATCAAGACTTCTACCAACAATTACCCCGTTATCTTCCCATACTTCTTTTTGCAATTGAACCCGATCAATGATTTGATTTAAATTGGACGCAAAGATGAACAAGAGTTCCGTTTCTTTGAGCGTTAATTCAATGGTTTCTTCACCGAAGAGTAAACACTGTTTCTGCAGTAGAAAGGAGTAATTTCCAATCTGAATGGGCTTTTCTTGCTCGAATGCTGTTGGCGCATGAATGTTTCTCTTTTTAGAGCGATAGTAGCGAACAGTTCCAACTACAATTAAACAACTCACCAAGCTAACGAGGCCAACAATCCATGCTGTTTTTTGTCTATTAATCAACGAGTTTGGTTGAAATTGAAGGTGAATAAAATAACAACCCATGGGCTGTTTTCTGCCAGAACAAGCTCGGATATTGTTTGTTGCTTTTTCGGATATTGCAGACCCAAAAACGACATTCTTTTTTGAACAATCCAATACATTTACGAGGTAATCTTTCGGTAATTGATGTTCAATGACAATGCGTTGAATCGTTGTGACCAATGAATCGGGATGAAATGCAAAACTGCTTTCAAATTGAAGTTGATAGGTTCCGTTTTTCAGCTCTTTTACTGGTAAAACACGTGAAGTGCTATCACCAGCCAGCAACAAAATTTCGTGCCCAATTTTTCGAACCACAATTTTCTCCTTTTCTTTCTGAAAGTCAGCGTTTTCTCTAGAACAACTTGGAAGTAGGCTAAACAGGATAACGATGAGCGCACTAAAAGGGAGTACGGAATTAAATTGCATCCCTAAAAATAGATTTTTTCAGTTTGATACAATCCAATTTACATATATTTTACAGTCGTTTACACTGTTTTCAGTAAGTTTTTTTCAGAAAAACAGCTTAAAAAGAAAGAGACTGCCTAAAAAGTTGGACAGCCTCTGTTTATTTTTCAAGAATACACATTACTCTATTGTTCGTGTGGCTAAATTGATGGTAAACACTTTATTTTTACGTTTTGTCGTTAATTGTGCAAATTCATCGCATTCTCCTGTACCATAGTTGATGATACACCCGCGGTTTGAAACGCCAAAGTCAATTTCTCCAGCAACTGGATAACGACATGAATTTTTGATATGAATGGCCGTTGTAATTGAATACGGTCTAACTGTTTCGTTATTACGTGTTACCGAACCCGAACCTGTTATTAAAAATTCATCGTCTGTGAGTGCGCAAGTTGTTTGTCCAATCCATTCTCTTACATGGTCAGATGAACGTGTGCGTGTTCCATTTGAGTTTGTAAATGTCAAATCCGCATCAACAGAAATAAGCGCATTCCCACTTGCATTTTCCCCAGTATTCTCAAGGTTTTTAGTACCTGTAATTTGGGTAGAATTCACATAGAAACCGTCAAATGAAATTTGTCTAACTGCGCCAACAGTACTCAACGGATTTGTCATATAAATGATCACTTTTCCCTTTTTGGTAACACCATTGCTATTGGTACAACCTGTTCCATAATCAATGGTAATTGTTTTTGGAAAAGTTGCAGATGTTTCCGTTACAACTGCACAGGGTGCTAGAATTTGAGTGAGGTCATAATTGCAAGGCGATCCAACCAAAATTTCTTCATCTCGTGTCATCATTTCATCGTCTTCTGAACTAGATGCATCCACGGCTACTTGATTGTATTCTTCTTGCTCTTCTTTTTTCTTACAAGATGTTGAGAATAGTGCAATTCCAATGAGTGCAATTCCGATAAATTTTACTGTCTTTTTCATGATTTCCAAACTTTAAATTTCAATATTCAATTAGTGTTTTATTCAAAGAGTGAAGTGTGCTAAAAAGAGTTGGGTGGTGGTATGAAAAAAAATGGAACACACGTGTAACTATCAAGTATACAGTGCGTTAATTGTGATGTAAAATCACTATTTTTTTAACGTTGCATCTCCCCTCTACGAGGCGATGGTTATAGGGTGTTTAATTGGTTAAGCCATTTTGTCCCGCTGGGACGATGGAATTAAGTTAAGGGAAACCATGCTTATACTATTTTGACATTGCATCTCACCTCTACGAGACGATGGTTGTAAGGTGTTTAATTGGTTAAGTTATTTTGTCCCGCTGGGACAATGGATTAAGTTAAGGGAATCGATGTTCACTATTTCGTGCTATTTTGATGTTGCATCTCACCTCTACGAGGCGATGGTTGTAAGGTGTATAATTGGTTAAGTTATTTTGTCCCGCTGGGACAATGGATTAAGTTAAAGGAAACTATGTTCGTGCTATTTTGATGTTGCATTTCACCTCTTCGAGGCGATGGTTGTAGGATGTTTAATTGGTTAAGCTATTTTGTCCCGCTGGGCAATGGATTAAGTTAAAGATGGGTGATTCATTTGTGCAAACAGACGCGCACGATAATCACCAAGAGTCATTCGTATATTCTTCAACATAGCTCGTTATTTCCGTCGTTGCGGATGGGAAAAGCGTGCGCAACATCTAATTCGACTATGGCTAAATTAAAACCTAATTCGTAGCCCCACATTCAATTGCACATTGTTTGATCGAATAGAAATCACTTTACCCGTATAATAGTTTCCGAAAATTTGCGAATAATTGAATTCACCATAAACCTGGAGTTGACGGATAGGATTTGATGCAATTCCTAAACCAAGGTGCCAGCCGGGGTAAAAACCACGAGCATCTCTAACGTTTGATGTACTAAAAGAACGTTCGATCTGTGACTTCTTGACGATCAAGGTGTTTTGATCTTTTCCACGGAATACAAAGTCGAATCCAGTATAGCCGTATAACTGTGGGCCTTTTGCATTGATCGTATTAAATCGAACCGATAATGGAATAGAAATGTACTGCGATCGATGAATGATGCGCATTAAGAAAACAGTAGAATCGGAAAATTGACTTGCTTGATCTGCTAAATCCAATGGAGCTGATTTTAATTCGCCACTCGGTGAAGAGATTTCTAATTCATCATTTAACGAAGTATTTGCAATTCGAATAGGGAAAAGACGGGTTGTGTAGCGGTTCGTACCCTTATTTATTCCAATTCTAACTGATGCAAATGGCGCAAATTGATAATTATAATCTAACCCGAAATTGGTGTTTCTTAGTTGGAGTTTACGATCAATGATATAGGTATTTGATGTTGATCCAATAATACCAGAATACGTTCTGTTGTTTCTTCCTGCTCCCGCATAAAGAGCAATAAATGAATAGGGAACAAACGATTTTGGAGGTTGCGCCTTGGAATGGATTACACGAATGCTATCAGTTGTATGATCAATTTTTTTTGCTTGAAGTAATAGGAGTTCCAAATTGTCGTTTGCATCCATGTGTGATGTTGAAGCTAAAATGGAGTCATTTGGTTGCCTGCTTTTTGTTGTTTCAGCGATTAACCGTTGAACGATTGATTGTAAATATTCAGTAGGATAACTCATGAAGTTCGTATGCATCATTGTCATCGTACTTTTTCCATGTTTAGTAGTTGTTGATTTGTTCTGATTGATCTTCTTAATTGTTGGATTTGTTGAAGGATCTTTCGGCTTCTGTGAATTTAAACGTGAGCGCTTCTTAGTTTCTACTGTTGATGCGATCAATTGGCCGTTTTTTATTGTCGTTGATTTAGCATTCGATTCCTGTTCATTGAATGGAGTTGAAACTTTCGATTGAAGGGGTTTATTGGTTGTGATAATTGGAAGTTTCACCATATCAGACGAGAAGCCGATAGGATGGAAAGGAAACAACAAGAAATAGGAAAGTGTACCCAAGAATAAACCAGAGAAAACAAACCACCAGAAAAAAGGTCGTCGTCTTTTTGTAGGAGGAAAAAGTTCCTTCTCAATGGCAGGCCAAATGAAATCAGGAGCGGTTACCTGATGTTCCTCCAACTTTTCATTGAGCAAGTGTTGTAATCGAATATCGTCATTATGCTCTTTCATAACGCTAGTTTTTTAGCAATAGAGGTGTTTTTTTCTAAAGCAAGTTTCAATTCTTTTTTGGCATCGTGAAGCTGTGATTTTGAGGTTCCTTCACTGATTCCTAACAATTCTGCAATTTCACGGTGATTGTACCCTTCAACAAAGTATGCATTGAAAATTTGTTTTCTTCCTGGACTCAATTTGTTGATGTAATAGAGTATTTCATCTGCATCCAATTCTGAAATGAAGTCCGTATGAATGGCATCATTTTCAGTTAGTTCATTGGTCATTTGACTGTATACTTTTGCATTCTTTTTTTTGTGTTGCGCTAAACTCGTATGGATCGTTATGCGTTTTATCCAGGCTTTGAAGTTTGATTCTCGACTGTATTGAGCCAAGTTTTTAAAGATGTTAATAAAGCTCTCTTGTAATGCATCTTGTGCATCATCGGGATTGCTCGAATAACGGATGCACAAAGCATAGAGCCACGAACTGTAGAGTTGATACAATTCATGAAAGGCCCTTTGATCGTTTTTTAAACAACGATCAATTAACGCAATATCTCTTTCCTGTGTGTCGATAAACTTCGTATACTTATTTAAAGGAGTTAACTTAGTTCAAAATAGTTGGTTCAACCAGATTTTTTTTTGAAAAAACATTTTCAGTTAATATTTAGGGCATCGGGGAATTATGAATTGGTCAATTATGAATTATAAAGGAAGTGGTAGTTAAGACCTAAATCCTTCCTTTATAATTTTTCAATTCATAATTACAACCATCAGAGCTATCAACCATGAAGAAGTTCACTGTTAAGACCTTAATTCAATTTCACATTTTCAATTTTACATTTTCAATTAAGTTTGAACCTCAAAATTGATCTTTCACCCGAAAATTGGTACTTTTAGAAGATGAGTTTCTACAAACAATTCCTGTTCTGTCTGCTGGTGCAATTGGCCTGTTTGCCGAGTGTGTTTGCTCAAAACGATTCCGTAGGAGACCACTACCTGAAATTGGCTGAAAGTTTCAAGCAAAATACCCAAACCGATAGTGCACTTGTTTATTATGAAAAAGCGGGGCGTGAATTTGAAAGCACTGAAAACAGCGAAAAATGGGTTCATGTGTACACACAAATGGGAGTGATGCTGACGCGGCTCAATCAAAACGAACAAGCATTGACCTATTTGAATCAAGCATTGACAAAAGCATTGCAATCGCTTGACTCCATGAATTTAACATTGGCTTCAACGTATATTGGTTTGGGGGTTCTGTTTGCGGCGGAAGGAAATTATGGACAATCCTTGATCTATCATTACCAATCGCTAGCCATTCGACAAAAGAAATTGGGCGATTATGCGCCAGATGTTGCAACGAGTTATGGCAATATTGGAAATGTCTATTACCGCAACGAAGAATATGAAAAAGCCATTGATGCGCACTACAAAGCCATGTGCATTCGTGACTACCTTTTTGGAGAATCCAGTGTTGAAATTGTGCAATCGTACATCAATCTTGGAAATGCCTATCGAGCAATTAAAGATGGTGATCATGCGCTCTTCTATTATCAAAAAGCGTTGGAAAATAAGATCCTTCAACTCGGTTCAGAACACATCGAATTGGCGAAGTATTATACAAACATTAGTGAAGTGTATTATTTAATGCGCAAAAACGAACTAGGTGATTTTTACAAAGCGAAAGCAGAAGCTCTGGTAAAGAATTGAATCAGTTGTTTTCATTAAATTCGTTGTGAATATTTTTCAAAAGAACAAATACTAAAAAAACAACCCTATGCATAGTCTGAAATTCATCTTAACCATTCTCGTTTTCAACCTCATTTCGAGTATCAACGTTCATGCGCAAATTCAATCAAAAGACCTGGATAGTTTGATGGAAGACGCTTTGAAAAAATTCAAGGTGGCTGGAGCGGCGATTGCCATTGTGAAAGATGGAAAAATCATTCATCAAAAAGGATATGGCGTAACTTCCATTGCGACCAAACAGGCGGTGAATGAGCATACCAATTTTGCTATTGCCTCTAACAGTAAGGCGTTTACAACAGCTGCGCTTTCGATTCTGGTTGATCAAGGCAAACTGAATTGGACAGATAAGGTGACAGACCATATTCCTGAATTCAAAATGTACAATGCTTATGTGACACAAAATTTCAATATCCAAGATTTGTTGACACACCGCAGTGGCTTGGGATTGGGAGCAGGCGATTTAATGTTCTTCCCCGATGGTTCTGATTTTAGTATCGATGATGTATTGACCAGTTTTCAGCATTTTGAACCTGTTTCAGCTTTCCGCACCCAATTTGATTACGATAATTTACTGTATTTAGTCGCTGGTGAAGTCATTGCTCGGGTAAGTGGCATGAGTTATGAAAATTTCATCCAGAGCCAGATTATTCAACCGTTGCAGATGAATCATACGTTTGCTTCAGGCGAATTAATGCTCGATAAAAGCAATTTGGCCATTCCCCATTCTACACAAACAGGAACGCTAAAAGCAATGACTCCATTTGAAGACATGGTGAATAGTGCAGCTGGTGGCATTCTTTCCAATGTTTCTGATATGTCTAACTGGATGCTCTTGCAACTCAATGATGGCGTGTATGGACCACAATTAAAAGACACCTTGTTTTCAATGGGCAATCATGAAGAAATGTGGCGTATTCATACGGTAGAAGAGAACAATTCATCAGCAAGATACACACATCATTTTTCTGGTTATGGTTTGGGCTGGTTTTTAACCGATCTGAACGGGAATTTCAGTGTTTCACATACAGGAGGATTGCCCGGAATGCTGTCCATCGTAACAATGTTGCCCGATTTAGATTTAGGAATTGTGATTCTTACCAATACCGAAAATGGCGGTGCTGGACTTTTTTCTGCCGTAAGCAATACCATTATCGACAGTTACATTGGCATGGATGATTACCATTGGGTGGATCTGTACAGTAATTACATGAACGGGCAGAAAAACGAAACAGATGAGGTAGTCAAAAAAGTATGGGAGACAGTTGCTAAAGCGCGCAAAACACCCATTAAAACAGCTGACTTTATTGGCGTTTACGAAGATAGTTGGTTTGGGAAGATTGAAATTTTCCTCAATGACAATCAATTGTGGTTCAAATCCTATCGTTCGCCCAAATTAAACGGTCCAATGGCTTTTTACAATGCCAATACTTTTGCCATAAAATGGGAATACCAAGACATGAATTGCGATGCTTTTGCGTTGTTCACTTTAGACGAAACAGGCAAAGCACAATCCATTACCATGAAAGGCATTTCACCTGCAATTGATTTAGTTTTGATTTTCAGGATTTGGATTTGAGGAGAGTGGAGTAAGGATTAAAATACCTTATAAATCAGGATAATAGTTTCCGAATTTTAGTTTACATTTGAGCTTGATTACTAACAAAATGACGCTGCAATCTACTTCTTACTAAACTCCAAAAAATGATGATACGATACTTTGCTACACTTCTGATTTGCCTATTTTCCATTTTTTCATTCGGACAAACCCTTCATCGTTATACGAATCGAGAGTCTAATTTAGTTGGATTTAAAGACGCGAAAGATAAAATCGTAATAGAGGCTGTGTATGACGACGCTTATCCTTTTTCCGACGGACTTGCTTTAGTTGTTAAAAAAGGAAAATGCGGTTATATCGATAAGAAAGGAACAATTGTTATCCCGATAAAATACCTTGAAGCTCAGCATTTTTCGGAAGGTTTAGCTGAGGTATCTACAAAGAAAAATAAATGGGGATATATAGACAAAACTGGAACAGAAATTATCCCTTCAAAGTACCTCATGACAGAGCCATTTTCCGATGGTTTCGCAGGTGTTCGTTTGGAAGATGCCTGGGGATTCATTGACAAAACAGGAAAAGTTGTGGTAGAGATCAAATACAAACTCGTAAGATCATTCTCAGAAGGTTTTGCTCGCGTTATGAGCGACGAATTCAAATGGGGATTTGTTAACAGAAATGGGAAAGAAATTGTCGGTTGCGTTTACGATGATTTGAAACCATTTTCAGAAGGTCTTGCTGGAACAAAAAAAGGAGAGAATTGGGGATTCATCGATACGATAGGAAGAACCTTGGCTCAACAGAATGCTGATTTAAACCCTGGATTTGATGCGTTATTCGCCGACTCAACAGCAACTGATTTTAAATACGAGGCTGTGGGAAACTTCAGTGAAGGCATGGTTGGTGTAAAAATAAATGGGTATTGGGGTTATCTGAACAGAAATGAAATGATAGTAGTTACACCTAAATATGAGGACGTTACAAACTTTCATGAAGGAATTGGATGTGTCTGTTTCGACAATTCAACGATGACTCCAAGTTGGGCCTATGTGGATATGACTGGAAAATTCATTTCAGAAAAAAAATACGAGAGCCACTTTGATTTCAGGGATGGATTAGTTGAAGTAAAACAATTGTATACCTTTAAAAGAGGCTTTATCAATAAAGCAGGTGTAGAAGTTATTCCTTGCAAATATGAAGAAGTACGTAGAATTTCGAATGGATTTGCTGTTGTCCTTTTAAATGGAGTTTGGACTGAAATTGACACCAAAGGAAATGAAGTGAAATAAGGAGAATTGAAATGCAGATTCACTTTTAGAGACATTTAAGCACAATCCATTACCATGAAAGGCATTTCGCCCGCTATTGATTTTAGTTTTGATTTTAGGATTTGGATTTGAGGAGTTTGGAAATTGGCAAATAACAATTAACGGTTGTGTTTACTTGAAGCAAACCAAAGTAGGACACATAGAGAACATAGAGCATTCGATGTTTATGTAGTTCAAATTGGCCATCATTTTCTTTTGTACTTTAACAGAATGATCAAAGATTAGAGGTGTAATTAACCAGCAATATGCAAAACCGCAAAGAAACCGCATGGAAAAAAAACAGGAAATTTGGAGCTATTCATGGTGGAAGGATGCGTTTAAAATGTGCTGATGGAATTTTCAAAAGATACCATAGTTTATTGCCGCCTTCTCTAAACCAAGAAACGCCCATTTTCATCATTGAAAACCCTTCAAGGGATTTTTATTTTCCTGTTACAATGGATGAAATAAAGGAGACGCTAAAACAACTTCCAGATGAACACACCAAATACTTAACGCATATTTGGTTAAGCAAAACAAAAAAGTCAGCTTACTTAAAAGGGGAAAGAGTACAAGGTCAATTTGTTTATGGCAGTAAGGTTTACTTAATCAAACTCTTCGCAGTTCCAACAGACAATAAAATGCTCTTTGGCAAACTGAAACCAACAAACAAGCAGTTACATTTTTACAAAAACTATTGCACCGATTTACAGCATGACAAAAATGGCTGGTACTTACAATGGACAGTTGAAAGCTACAAAAAGTACTTCTTAGAGAAACTACTTCTGCACGAAATGGGGCATTGTGTTGATTATATCTATGAACATCATTGGAGCAAAGCAAACAATAAACAAGTGAATGACTTTGCTGATAACTACGCTGTTATTTGGAGCAACTCAATGAAACAAACCATTGAACAAACGAATGATTCTTTATGAAAATCACCTTCTATTTCACCTTAATTCTCTTGACTGTGTTAGCGCCATCACTTTGTGCGCAGGACTTGAATCTATACACGGTAGATTTATATGAAAACAACTCACATAAACAGGTTGCGTTTACATCTCTTTCTGAGACCTATCCATTAAGTGAGCATCCTGATTCATTGGCTATGCCAAGTTTAGAAGGGATAACGGAACAAGAAGCGCAGTACATTCTGTTAGATTCGATTTACAGAAAACGTTTTCTCACAACAATGAATTTATCAGAAACGGATACGGTCTTTATCTATGATTATGCACGTGGTATACTCAAATCGTTTCCAATCAAAACCTTAAATCTGGTAGCGATCATTAACATCTATCAGACTGAAGGGCCCTATCATCAAGAGGATTTCAAGATTGGATTCGAAATAGATGCGGCTTTGTTAAGTGACCACAATCCCTATTTTTTATCATGTCTTGCAGCTGTTGGGAAAGAAAATCCATTCGAAGTTGGAAAGTTAGCCCCTATCACATGGATGAAAACAGATCGATCCAATTTTCCATCCATTCCAATCGACTATGAAAGTGCAGAGATCCTCGTTGCAAACAACTATTTCGAAGGCGATGTCTATGTGGGCGAATCCAATGATCTACAATATTTCATACAAGAATATTCAGATCAAGAACACGTTGCTGGTAGACATTTGATTGTAATCGATGTAAAAACAAATGGCGTACTTTGTGATCGTTTATTTTTCGAAGACGAAGGTTCTTCTCTAACAGACTTGAACTCACTGGAGTCTTATCCAGCAATCAATCAATGGACAGGAAAACTCTTAAAAAACAAACCACTTGTTGTATTCGGATTTAAATACGTTTCTTTTGGTTGTGAGTCCATCACTTTTTTACAACCAACTGAAAACGACCTGTATCTAAAGTGTGATAATAGGCATTGAAGAAGTGGAAACAATGGAACACTTCTTCCGAATATCAACAATATAAAGCGGATTGTTAACCCGAAAAATTGACCAATGTGGTTTACCGCTTCGCAATGGTGTTGCCGGTTCCTCTTTGTCGACTACATTTAAACCGATCAACTGTAGCGTCCCGCAGGGCTGTGTGTTTTGTTTTCCGCGACTTCATTCTTTTTCGCCACATACGAAAACTGGAGGGCAATGAATGGTTGCGCATAAATTCAATTACGGCCTTTTCGGTTAAGCCAAACTGAAATTCAATAGCTTCGAATGGTGTGCGGTCTTCCCATGCCATTTCAATGATTCTGTCTTTGTCACCTTCACTAAGGTTTGATTTCTCTTCTTGTTTTTTCTCTTGTTCAATCCTATAACTAGCTAAGGAAGGCAAACCGCTGTACTGACAAATTAAATTTTCATCTTCCATGGATAAGTATTGTTGAGGTTTTACGGTACATTCGGATTTATTTTGACAGTAGTTTCACGAAAAAAACTAGTTTACTTCTGCTTTTCTCTCAAAGCAACAAAAAACCCTATTCCGAATAATAGCGTTATAAGGCCGGCGAAGTATGGAATCATTTCACTCATATTATTTCGATTTAATTAGTTTTAAATAAATTCCAAAAGCTAAGATGGACGGAACCCAAATTCCTACAAAATGAGCATCTTCCTTTAATCCTTGAAAAAAGAGAATTTCTGAATAAACAAGTGATAATAAAGCGGCAACAAACAATAGTTTATCCGTAAGTGTAAATTTGTTAAACATATTTAAGAATATTTAAAGATTAAATGTGTGTACAAATGAATAACAACGGACAGTAGTGTTTGTTTAATATTTAATTTAAAAAGATTAAACAAAATAAATTGATTGGGATTAAATCTTACAGATCATTTGTGTTTTATCTACCTGTAAGCCAATGATTTCGATAGGTTTCTGAATGATCATATTCATTTGCTTGCTTTTCAGTATTGAAAACTCTATTCCCTCTTGGATCATTTCCTACACCCGCCAAATAAGCCCAATTACCCCAATTGCTGCACACATCATAATCGATTAATTGCTCTTCAAAATAAGCCGCTCCATACCGCCAATCCAATTTTAAATCATTGCATAAATAACTCGCTACATTTTGCCTGCCTCTGTTACTCATATAACCAGTAAGTTTAAGCTCGAGCATATTGGCATCAATAAAATCGTTTCCTGTTTGAGCGTTTTTCCAACTTTCAAAGACTGTTGGATTGTGTTTATTTATGGTCGATTCTGAGGATTTAATTCCGTGTTGTAGAAAATAATGATGACGGTATTTTTTTATCATAAATCGGAAATAATCCCTCCACAACAACTCAAACACTAACCAATAAGTTGATTCATTTGCAGTATATTGGGTTTCATATTTTTTTATCTCATCGTATATTTCCCTTGGTGATAAGCAACCTAGACTTAACCAAGCAGAAAACTTGGAGGAATAATTTTCCCCTGTCAATCCATTGCGTGTTTCCTTGTAAGTTGAAATAGATTTTGTTCCAAACAAGTATGAATTTAATCTGTTGCAACCTTCTGTTTCACCTCCTTTAAAAGGAAAGGATCGGCTATCTACTACAACAGGTTCTAATCCTAATTGATCCAAACTAGGTAATTCAATGGGTGCAATTCTAGGAGAATTAATCGTTGTTGGTTTTGCAAAAACTGGTCGAATGATCGCTTCTTTTTCAATGCGTTTTCTGAAATTAGTGAATACATCCGGAATGTCTTTGAGCGGAAAAGGCAAATCCTGAGCATGGTATAACGTACTTGTACTAAATGTTTCAAATAGGCAATGTTCTTTCCATAACTCCTTTTCTACTAGTTCATTTTGTTGCGTTTCTTCGTAGGTGACTTCTTTTTTTGCATATACTTTTTGAACCCCCATTTTTTTGACTAATCCGGTAATTTCAACTTCAGGTTTGCCTTTTAAGATGATCAATCCAGAACCAATAGCGCGGAGGTTCTTGTCTAAATCAATTAATGATTCTATTAAAAATTGTGTTCTGAAATTTCCTGTTTTCTTAAACCCAAATTCGGATGTTGCAAAATGAGATTCATCAAAACAATACACAGGAATAATTTCGTCACTATGGGCAATTGCATGCACTAACGTTTCATTGTCGTGCAAACGCAAATCTGTTTTAAACCAAACGATGGATTTTTTCATTTATAACTCGTTAATGTGTGCTAAATAATAGGATGCTTGTTCTAATAATGCGGTTTTTGCATCAGGTTGCATTTTGTGCCAAACAGTGTACATCATTCCAATCCGTGGGTTTTTCGAAAGTTTTGCTTCATGTCTATCATAAAAATTCCAATAGAGGCTATTAAATGGACAAGCACGATCCCCCGTCTTTTTTGCTTTATCGTAGTAACATCCAGCACAATAAGAACTCATTTTATGAATGTAAGCAGCAGAGCTTACATAAGGTTTTGTACCAACTATACCACCATCAGCAAACTGGCTCATACCTCTTGTATTGGTTATTTCTACCCATTGTATTGCATCGATATAGATTCCCAAATACCACGCATCTACTTCATCAGGATGTACACCAGCTAACAAGGCAAAATTGCCCGTAATCATTAGACGTTGAATGTGGTGAGCATAAGCAAAATCGAGCGATTGATGAATCGCATTTTTTAAACAATTCATCTTTGTTTCACCCGTCCAAAACCATTGGGGTAATTTAGTTCGGTGTTCAAAATAATTAAGTGAAGCATACTCGGGCATCTTTAACCAATAAATGCCGCGCATGTATTCTCGCCAACCAATAATTTGCCTTACAAAACCTTCTAATTGGTTGTATTCAATTTGGTCTGGTCTTTTGGTGTATGCTTCAATGGCTTTGTCAACTACTTCTTGTGGGGAAAGTAATTTTATATTCATTGAAAACGATAAACGAGAGTGGTAAATGGACCATTCGTTGGGTGCCATTGCATCTTGAAAAGTCCCAAATAGGGGTAGGCAGTTTTCGACAAAAAAATCAAGTAATTCCAGAGATTGCCTGCGATTTACAGGCCATTTAAAATTCTTGCTTTCAACTGTACCGATCGTTTTTATGTTTGCTGATAGAATTTCCTTTTCTATTGCACGTACATCATTTGAAAAAAGTAATGGTGCAATAGGTTTATGCTCTTTGGGTAATTTTTTGCGATTATCTTCATCAAAATTCCATTTACCATTCAACGGTTTGTTACCATCCACAAGCAGAACTGTGTGTTTTTTGCGCATGTGACGATAAAACGTTTCCATCAAATACATTTTTTTACCTTCAAACAGATCTTTTAGCTCATTTCGTGTACTGTAAAAGTGTGCTGAATCACAACTCGAAAATGGTATTTTTAAAGTGCTGGTAAAGTCTTTCAACTGCTCATCCAATCGGTATTCATCTGGTAATTGATAGTCAAATTGAGTAAATTCAAATTGGGCAATTAGTTGAGCACAATTTTTATCAAAGCACTGTAAATTGTTTTGATCATTGAGATGAATATAAATTACAGAATGGTTTCGTTCTCTTAATTCTTGAGCGAAGTGTTGCATCGCAGCAAAAAATCCAATCACCTTTTGAATGTGGTGTTGCGCATAATCTGTTTCGGTTCTAATTTCCATTAATACATACGTAACAGATTCTTCAACTTTATCAAACCACGGGTGATTGATATTTAATTGGTCTCCAAGAATCAATCGTAAAGTCTTCTGCGTGTTCATTTCCAAACCTATTTTTTACTGCATTTTACACTGCAATAATTTACTTCATCCCAATTGTTTTTCCATTTCTTGCGCCAAGTGAAGGAACGCTCACACGTCACACAGATTTTGGAAGGTAGATTTTCTTTCAACACACGTTTCATTTCAATCCATACTAAAAATCTACTCGATTCCAATCTACACTCATATCCGATCCTTCGGCTAGCATCCGCGAGAAAAGCCTCATAACAACCTTGTTTGATTCGTTTCCTTATTTTCCTTCTTTTTGGTTAAATGTGATTTCGGATTATTCACATGTTTGGCTAGAATGCGCTTTCCCTCTTCTTTCACAGCAGCATTTTTTCTGAAACTCCAAACAATATCACTGGCAATCCTTCTTGTTTCCTCCAGTTCAACAATAGGAGCAGGATAATGTTTGCCTATTATGCACTGATATAATTGTTGCTCAATTAAACTCAATTTATGTGGCTCATGAATGAAAGACGAAGGAATGTTTTGCAGTTCATGAATCCATTTTTTGATAAAGAGACCACCTGGATCGTGATCTTCTGAATTTTTTACTGGATTGTAAATTCTAATCGTGTTGATTCCAGTTGTGCCACTTTGCATTTGTAATTGCGGGTAATGAATTCCCGGTTCATAATCTAAAAATTGTCGCGCTAAAAAATGTAACTCACGCCAATCTTGCCAAAGATTAAAAACGAAAAAAGAAACGACCAATGCTCTCATTCTGAAATTCAAATACCCTGTTGCTACTATACAACGCATACAAGCATCAATAATCGGAATTCCCGTTTGACCAGTTTGCCAAGCTGTTATATAGGTTTCGTTTTTAGGTTTAATGATGGCATTGTATGCTCTGTTTATATTCTCGTATTCATAGCGGCATTCATCTTCGAATTTTTGTATGAAATGGCAATGCCAATGTAAGCGTGAAACGAAGTTAGACAACGCCCGTTTGTTTAAGGACGAATTGTACTTTTGCCGTGTGTACTGATAAACCATGCGCATACTGATATTGCCGTACGCTAAATAAGGCGATAAACGGCTACAGCCTGTTCTGCTCAACAACGGTTTGCTAATGTGTTTACTGTAATTCACATGGCGTTCCTTTATAAAATTGTCGATGTATCTCCATGCCCAATATTCGCCACCTTCTTGAAAATTTTTATTCCGTGTAGTGATTTCGGAACTTAAATCTGCCCCTTTTAGTTGGTTGTAAAGTTGATCTTCCAAGTGAACCAAATTCCAATTCTCTTCATTCACAAATTTCGGTTGGGCAGTCATTTGTTTTTCCCACATCTTTTCCCATTGATCACGCGATTTTAATCTGCGAACAATTCCATTTGTTTGGTATTCTTTCCATGTAACATGATGGTTTTTAAACAAAGCACTCATGGCTTTGTCACGTTCATACGTAAGGCCATTTCCTATTTCTTGGGACGAAAAAACGGTATTGATTTTAAACGAATTTAGCAGTCCCTCAAAAACGGTGTTGGTTTCATTGTGAAACAAGTAAATTTCAGCTTGGAGACTTTTCAGTTTATCATTCATCTCCTTCAAGGATTCATAAACAAAACGCCAATGCCTTATGTCACTATCAGGATAAGCCATTACTGACGGTTCGAAGACATACACTAGCAAAAGCGGAAAGTTGGATTGTTGAGCGAAATAAAGTGGTTCATGATCTGTAAAACGCAAGTCGCGTTTAAACCAAACAATATTTATTTCTTGCTTTTCCATCACCATCACTCATTGATTACTTGTGGCAGTTTTTCAGGCTTTGCATACGTTAATCGTGCTAGTTGCTGCGTTGAATGGTAACTGTCCAAACCAGAAATCGCTACAGTTGTCGCTTTTTCAAGATCAATGGCTCCATGAGCGAGTAAACAATCTTCTGGAATGATAACCTCCATTACTTTTCCGATCACTAAAATGGTTCCGTTGATCTTCAGTTCATGCTTTTCAACAAACGCTAATCCATATTTAATGTGACTTTCCTGCACATAAGGCGCTGCAAGTAATTGACCGAACTCTGGTGTTAATCCAGTTGCATCAAACTCTGAAATTGTTTTGGAATAACGAGCTGCTGTTTGATGTGCTTGTTGATAAATCGCTGGATTGATATGATTAATCGTGAAACACCGAGTTTCCAGAATATTTTCCAAGGTATGTCTTGAAGTAGAATCTGGTCGATTGATAAAACCAATGAATGCTGGATCTGAACCTATATGGACAACCGAACTAAAAATTGCTAGATTCGTAGCTCCTTTGCTGTCAATTGATCCGATTAACGAAGCACTCTTAAAACCACTTAATGAATTGATAAACGCTGCTCTTGTGCGCGTTTCCATTTCTGTTATCGTATGACTGGAAAAACAAGTCGATTTCATGTTATTGGAATTATATTAATCCTAACAAATAAGTAATCGATTTGTTGTACGATTTCACTACTTATCCATGATCCCTTCTTGCATCAAAAATGCTTTTACTGATGTCCATTTTATGGTTGAATAGCGATCGTTGTCATAGTCCTGAAAGATGATTCTACCTTCCATCATATCCCGCATGTATTGCATTCCTTGCCAAGCAGGATAGAGTTCTTTTTTTGATGGTGAAAAAAATCGGGTCATTTTGATCACAAAATTGAGCAATCCAATCCCACCAGGTCTAAAGAGTTTGTACTGTTTTCCTGTGAGTTCTGTCAACAGTTGAACAAAATCATTGCAGGAAAGTCGATCGCCCGCAATGCGCAAAAAGCGTGGTGTTTCTTCATCAAGCGCTGCATTTGCGGTAAATTCGGCAACATTCGGAGTGGTTGTAAATTCGATCAATTGATTGGGATTTCCCCAGCAAAGAATCCGCTGTTTTTTAAAGAGAATCAACGGCATATCGGTGGTGAGTAAATCCATGAATGGTCCGTTAAACACCGTAGTAACTTGAATGGGAAGTGTCTCCAAATACTGGTGAAAGGCTCGTCTAAAATCTAAATTTCTGTTTTGACCTTCGATCAAGTTGGTGAAATCACTTGCATAATCACTGGGAATAAAACGTAGTACTTTTGCTTCAACCGCAGCATCTACGAGTATTTTTTGAGCATCGATAATGGTTTCTTTTAATCCTGCCAACGCCGAAACAACACAATGTGCGCCAATGCAATGCTTCGCTATTTCAGCCCGATTCTGCATATTTACTTGAAAAACGCTTACTCCTTTTGCTTCCAAGGTTTTTATCTTTTCTAGATCGGTTTCTAAACGCACGATCGCACGCACTTCAGCTCCTTTTGCTAATAAAGCATGGACAATTTTACCACCTAAATTTCCAGTGGCACCAGCTACAACAATTATTTTCTTCATTCTGTTTAAATTATCGAGTGATGCGTAAAATTTGCTATTTCATCATGTATGATCTGCAATTTACAATTTTTAAAGAGCGTTTAATTGATCTTGATTCATGCTATTTTATGGTAGACATTCCGCCATCTACATACATAATTTGCCCTGTAATCCAACTTGCTTTTGCAGAAAGTAAAAACTCAACCATGTTAGCGATATCAGCAGTTGTTCCAATTCTTTTTAACGGATGACGTTGTGCATTGGCCTCTCTTTTCTGCTCACTATTGAGCAATGCTGCCGCCAAAGGTGAATCGGTGAGAGATGGCGCTAAGCAATTCACGCGGATTGTTGGAGCATATTCAGCAGCTAAAGCCTTTGTTAAACCTTCAATAGCACCTTTTGAAGCTGCTATTTGAGTGTGAAACGGTAAACCCAATTGAACGGCTACAGTTGAGAACAACACGATGGCAGCATGTTCGCTTTTTTTCAGTTTCGCTATTACTGCTTGGATGACTTTGATTGCTCCAATTACCTGCAATTGATAATCCGCTAGATAATCCGCAGGTTTGATACGCTCAAATGACCGAAGACTAATTGTTCCAGGGCAATAAACGACACCGTCCACCATTTCAGGTAAAAAGTCAAGTGCAAATGTTTCATCCAACACATTCAGCGGATAATAGCGAATGCGCTCGTTGTCGGAATCAATTTCATGTGTACAATACGTTCCAATTACGTCATGACCAGCTTCGGCCAATTGTTCTGCGAGTTGTTTTCCTATTCCAGAAGAAGCGCCAATAATTAAATAGTTTGCCATAAAGCGAGGATCTTTTTCAATTGAATAGAGGTAACAACTGGAAGGTGATTTTGTTGTTGAAGGTTACATGGAACAGAAATGTCGGAGTCAGAACTTCCAGTTAGAACTATTCATCTTTTGTTTCCACAGGCAGCGCAGAAAGAAGCCTTTGGAGTTCGGTATGGTTTTCCACATTGATCGCAAGGCGGACCATACTGTGAAATTTGGTGATGCATGATTGCGTTGGGTATTGTTTCGTCAAATCCCGTGAGCGCAATATAATAATTCAACAATGGCTTAAAACGATCGTCCATCGATAAACCCGTTTTTGTTCTATCAAAACCTTCCATATAGAGTTTATGTGCATGAGCAAACTCTTCCTCATCTAACATGGGAATTTCCATCTGACAACGCCAACACCACACTATTTTCATTTCCTTGAATACGCTTTTAGTTCTTCGATTTGTTCATCGCTAAGGTCTTTAAAATTGTGCGAGAATTGAATGGGCAACGATTGTTTATTCAATAGTAGCGTGTACGGTTCTTTTTCCTTGATCAATGCATCTTCATTTCGAATAAAACCATCAAACCAGTTTTCATTTGGGATTCGATCCAATACACCTGAAATTTTTGGACCAGTTGTTTTGGCTTCTAAGACATGACAAGTAGCACATCTTCCTGAAAAAATAGCGGGCATTTGTTTACTAGTGTCAGAGGCTGAGACAGGTTCATATAGAACACCACAACCGAGGGTTTCTTCCTTATTTTCATGGACGCAACCGATCAAAATAAGTGTGAGAAAACAAATTAGATCGATTGCTATATTAGTACGCATGCTTTGTCGGTTTCCCATTTTCTTTGTGTTCTTCGTGCCGTTGTGGTGTCTAATTTACCGTAAAGACACAAAGCACACAAGGTTTAGTGATCATTAAGAAGTTTGATTTCGAAAGATTTTTAAGACAACGAACTTGTTCACTACAATTTATACGCTGTTTTTGCCTTGCTCCAATTCTTCCCTAAAATGGGTTTGTTGACACTCGTTTTGTGATCGGAAGGTTCACCTGAATAATGACAAAAGTTCTCTGGACTGTCTGGGTTTTTATTCCATGTTTTAAACGCATCATAACTCATAGGTTTTTCAATATTGAATGGAATTGAAATGCCTGTTCGAATGCAGAAGCCAGTCGACTTGGCAGATGATTGTGTAACAACAGGTTTTGCCTCAACGACTTTTTTCTCCGTTTTTGGAGGCGTGTCAGCATTCACCTTTTTGATTGAAACCCTGATTTCTTCACTGATGGTCAAGAGCCGTTGTACTTCTTCCATTGTTGCCTTATACAACTCCGCATCGTGTTCTTTTGAAATGTAAATACCCATTTCATTGTTATTCTGTTGAGAAAACTCATACAAATTCATGGAAGTTATGATAGCCTCGTTTTCGTTGATGTAACATTTCGCATGCAGGTTCTTACATAAACTCGTGCGAATGCCAATTTGACTTTCTAACCAATTGTTTTCTTCCAGTTGTAGTTTATTTTCTCTGTAAACAATGCGTATATCACGTTTTTGAATATTCAAATTGCTTAAATGTTCCTTGATGCGTTCAGTAAACTGCAAATAAGGACTGATTAGAATTAATTTGTCCTTTGTTCCTTTGATGAGTTCTTCTAAGTGATAAGAAACGCCTGTTGTGTTTAAAAATTTTGCCATGGTTTGTTGTAGTTTTTAGTATGTTTAAAACGGTTTGCAATTACCCGAAGTGCGAGACTTTTACTGCAAAACTTGATTTGAAAAGCTAATTTTTGATTAACCACAAAATTGTCTTTTGGGTAGGTACTGTTTAGTGTTAGTACTTATTCTTTAAAATATTTTTCTTTACAATTGTCAACAAGCTTAAACGATTTTGAAATTTCGGTGCTGTCATAATCAATTGGGAGAGTATTTAATTTAGTCAAAACATTACTTAATAATAATCTGAAATTTTCCTCTTTTTTAATGTGAGCTAATAAGTCATTACAATATTTTTCAGATTTATAGCTTTCGAAACTTGGATAACCGTTCTTTTCATATTCAAGTCTTAACATCATTAAAATGAAATATTTTATTTTCTTGTACTTTTTGTCTATAGTTCCGTTTTTGAATGAATTCTCAAGTTTATTATAAATTAAGGCGGCTGTATAATATGGTAATAATTTATGATCTTCTTTGAAAAGTTCTTTTCCAAATTCAGTAAATAGTGCGCCAAAATATCTTGTTGCAAGATTTGGTTTCATAAAATAAAAACTCCCCATAACTTTAATCAAGGTTGATTTGTCAATTATGAGTTTACTATCAACATTAGAGTTATTATATTGTTTTGATCGTCTTTCATAAAATAATCTTTCAGGCTCGTTAAACGTCTTGAAATAATCTTCTAACTTTTTTTGAAAATCTGAATATGCTATTAAATCTTCTTCTTTTACCTCCGTTTGTCGGTTAGTTGAACGAATTATTTTTGAGATAAGATTTTCATCCTGAGTAATAATTAATTTAAGAGGTACAAACATATTAGAATCTAAATGTTCTTTTGAATCTTGTAACACTCTTGATGTTTGTAAACCATTGATAATTTGATAATTTGTTATTGTCACGTTATCTCTTGAAGTTGTTAATTGTTCTGCAACTATTGTAATTCCATTATTAAGAACAGAAAATGCAAATTTCAGTTTATCATCATAAATTGATTTTTTGATTTCATCATTTATTTTGTTGAATCCTTGAAAATCTCTTACATTATCGTAAAAAATTGATGTGATTAACTCTCCTTCTTCTTCAATTAAGTCAATTATTGTTGTTACAGGAACAACACCGATATAAGCTTCTTCTACATTTTCAATATCGGGCATTAGTGTTTTTTTTGAAAAATTAAAAGTTCGAGAAATTTTTTGACCAATTTTTTTATAATCATTTTGGATTATATTGTAGTCCAAATAATTGAATTCAATTTTATTGAAAACTCGTTGATTCTTAATTGCTTCTAGTATGTTTGCTTTTTGAGCTTCCGTATTTTGGTCACTTTTGTATGACCCCAGAGTTGAGTAATAAACAAAACAATTTGGATTACTTTCTAATTCATTTGCTCTGTTTGTTAACTCTTTAAATAGCTCGATTGAAACCATTGAATTTTCAGACCATTTATATTTTTGTTCTATTGCAACAAAATCTTCAATTGCGTTTCCAAATGAACTAATTTCTTTGACTTCAAAACTATTTGAGGTTTTAGCTTGAATAAAAAATACTTCAGCCAATGGTTTAACATTATTAGATATTATTTCATTCAAATCTTCTTTAGAAGTAATCAAATGCTTATTGATCAATATACAAAACCCATCAAGTCCAAAAGTACCATTTACACCAATATTGATTTTTTCTAAATTATCTTGATCTAATCTGTCTTCTAGCTTTTTCTCTAATATTGTGTAGTTAACAAAATGTTCAAAAACAACGGTTTCATCTGTAATTTCAGAAAAATCAAATTTTGAAGTAAAATCTTTGATTAAACTTTTAGTAATTCTATCAATCATATCTTTTTTCGTTATTCAGTTCATATTACCTACAACTTAACAATAGACGAACCAACCAATCCTCTAAACCAATCAGTATCAAATATAGTCCAGCCTATAGCTAACTGTTCTCTCTCTTAAAATTCTTCTAGATCAGTGAATGTGATCAGTCTCTAGTGTAAATATTCCCCCAATTATATACATAATTATTGAAATTCATTCAGTTATTCTAAAATTGTTCTTTCCTGTAGATTTCAGGCAAAGGATCACGCTCTCTAACGGAGTCTGATACGCGCCAGTGTCATCAGACCTTAGTATTCATTGCCTCCTCTTCCAAAATTCCGCATCCTTCCACCGCTGTTCTTGCCCGTAAAACACTTTTTTATGATACAAATAATGTGTCCAAACTTGATGGATTTGTTCACTATACATCGTGTTGAATTGCCGCATTCTCTGTGCATCAGCGCGTTCAATGAGTTGCGAACCAACCAGCAATTCGGTGAGTTGCATTGCATTTGCCATGGCATTGAACATGCCTTGTGAGGAGAGTGGATCAAAACTAATGGCTGCATCGCCCAGAGCTACCCATTGTTGACCAACAACTGTATCGAGTCGGGTGGAATTGGCGGCTACCGTTCCGTGATAGTTAATGGAGCCTTCTTGTTGTTGTAGGATGTTAGAGATGGCCGGATTGGCTGCAGCGAGGTCTAAAAAGTGTGCTTGCTGTTTGATCGCGGTACGATCGATTAAGTCGGAGTCGGTTTGAAATGCAAGAACGCGTTTGTTGTTTGGTAAGGGCGCACTGTACCACCAACCGTTTTCACTCGCTGAAATGGTGCTCAACTTGTTTTCATCTGCCGTTGTCAGGGAAGCCCAACACGCGATTAATTGATCAAAAGGTTGGCGTTGAATGCCTAATTTTTTC
>JAYSRF010000286.1:0-17241 GCA_043721195.1 Fluviicola sp.
CTTCATCTGCTTATACCCTTGGGAAAATAAAAGAAGTAGATGCTAAATTGGCTGAAATTGAAAAAGCAAAAGCTGCACAAGCTCAAGTTGCTAAATTATTGGCAGAAGCAAATACGGCGTTTACAGCTTCACAATGGGTTCCTTCGAAAACAAAATACCAAGAGGTGTTGAAGTTGGATGCTACAAATGCAACTGCAACTGCTCGTATTTTAGAAATTGATGCTAAAATTGCCAGTGAAAAGGCAGATGTAGAGAAAATAGCTAAAATTAAACAGCTTGTTACCGAAGGCGATGCATTGGTGAAACAAACGAAACTCGCTGAGGGGAAAGCAAAATACCAAGAAGCATTATCCTTAAAACCAGATCCTGCTGTACAAACTAAAATTGATGCGATTGATGCACAATTGCTAGCTGCTGGTCAAAAAGCAGAGCAAAAACAGAAGTACGATAAAGCGATGGCGGATGGTGAAATTGCGTTCGCTGCTGGAAATTTTGAAGGTGCGAAAACCAAGTACCAAGATGCATTGGCGATAGATGGTTCGCAAGCTTTACCGAAACAGCGTATTGTTGATGCGGATAAAAAAATCGCTGATGGGATTGCAAATGCGCAAAAAACAGAAAAATACAATACAGCTTTAGCAGCAGGGAATTCGGCACTTTCAGGTGGACAATTAGAAGAAGCTAAAACGAAATACAAAGAAGCAATTGCCATTGATGGTTCACGTACAGAAGCGAAAGAAAAATTGGCTCAAGTTGATAAATTAATAGCTGATGAAGCTGCAAAAAATGCCAATAAAGCGAAATACGATTTAGCAGTTAAAGCGGGAACGGATATGTTGGCGGCTAATAAACTGACTGAAGCAAAAGCGAAATTTCAAGAAGCACAAACGTTAGATCCAACCCAATTACTACCAAAACAAAAGATCACAGAAATTGATGGGTTGATTGCGAATGTTGAGAAACAAAAACAAATTGATGGATTCTTAAAAGAAGGTGATGTTGCATTGGGTAAAAAAGACATTGCAACAGCTAGAGCAAAGTACCAGCAAGTATTAGCCCTTGATCCTTCCAATACAGCTGCTTCTGCTAAAATACTGGAAGTTGCAAAATTGGAGAATGATTTGGCTGGTGCTGCACAAAAAGAAGAGCGTTTCAAGCAATTGAAAGATGAGGCAACTGCTTTTATGAGCCAAACAAAATACGCTGAGGCCAAACAAAAATTGAATGAAACGAAAGCCATTAAATCAGATACACAAATTGATCAATTGATCAAAGAATGTGACACAAAACTGGCTGAATTGGCTTTAGGAAATGAAAAAGAAAAACAATACAATGCTTTAGTAGCAGAAGCGCAAGGATTAGAAGCATCGAAACAATACGATCAAGCCATTGCGAAATACAATGAGGCAATCAAAGTTAAAAATGAACAATTGCCAAAAGACCGTATTGCTGCTATTAATCAATTGAAATCGGCCAGTGCCAATCAAGTTAAAATAGATGCTGACTATGCTGCTGCTATGAAAAGAGGGAATGATCTTCTTGCAGCGAAGAGTTATCCAGAAGCAATCAAAGCATACAATGAAGCATTGGCATTAAAACCAAACGAAAAAGAACCTGTTTTAAAAGCTGCTGAAGCAGAAAAACGTTCAACTGAAGATTCTGATAAGGGAGAAGATGCAGCGTATCAAAAAATTCTTGATGTTGGTCAACGTTCCATTGATGAGAAAAATTATACGAAGGCCAAAGAAATGTACAACCGTGCGTTAGGTTTCCGAGCCAACGATCCGCTTCCAAAACAAAAATTGGAGGAAATTGATGGGTTATTAAAAGCGCAAGAAGATTTAAATAAAAAACAAGTGGCTTATCAAGCAAAGGTTGCAGAAGCAGAGGTAGCTGCAAAAGCAAATAATATTGCAGGTGCTATTACCTTGTTTGAACAAGCAAAAGCAATTAAACAAGATGAAGCATTGCCAGATAATCGAATTGCTGAATTGCGTGCGAAATTGGAAGGAAATAATTCGGCAGCACAAGCAACTGAGGCGAAATACCTAGAATTGATGTCTTCTGGTGGTGTTGCTGAAACTGGTAACGATTATACCACTGCACTTGCGCGTTACAAAGAAGCATTGGGAGTAAAACCAAAAGACAAGGCAGCACAAGATAAAATTGCTGAAATGCAGCAGTTATTGGACAATATCTCGAAATCAAACTCCAAGCAGGCTGAAATCAACAAACTCATTGCAAAAGCTGATGGAAAGTTTAATGAAGAAAGTTGGATGGATGCCAAAGCAATTTATGAAAGTGTTTTAGCTTTAGATGCAACCCATGCTTATTCGAAAGAACGGATTCGCTTGTGTGATGTTAATTCAAAGGATGCAAGTAATAAAGAGATAGAACGTGAATATCAAAAGATCTTAACAAAAGCCAATCAAAATTTTGATTTGAAAGATTATGATCGCGCAAAAGAACTATATACACGTGCTCTTGGTTTGCGTAATTCAGATCCCTATCCAAAACAACGATTGGCAGAAATTGATGCGATTCTCAATCCAAAACCTGTTGTGGCAACCAAAGACCCAGATAAGTTGAAAGCTTTGGGGACTGAAACAGATAATTCAATCATTGAAGGGGAAGGTGCATTGGCAAAAGCTGAGCGTATTCGTAAATCTAGAAAAGAAAAACGTATAGGTAGGATTGTTGAACGAGCGAATGATAAAAGTGATTCATTGACCATTGCGCAACAAAACTCGACCAATGAAACCAATACATTGTTGACTAATATCAAACTAGAAAATGATGCAAACGCTGTTGATTCTGAAAAATACAGAAAAGAAAACACCAACTCATTGACTGAAATTGATCAACAAATTGAAGAAAAGAAAAAAGAAGATGGTCAATATGAAAATGCATCCATACTTGACGCGAAAGAACAAATTGAAATTGCTAACAAGCTCAGTGAAGATGAAAACAGGCTTTTAGATGGAAACGCTGATGAGAACAGTGAGTTGCTGAAAAAGACGAAATTAGATTCTGAGAATAATGCGAAAGATGTTAGTCAAGGTGTTTATGAAGAGCGTTTAGAGAATGAAAAAGGATACATGAATATTCAGTTAGTGTTAGAAGAAAATGCGATTGATGATACTCAAGAACGTATTGACACGGAACACATTGTTCGTGAGGCAAATAAGTCTGTAATTGTTGTGACACAAGAAAATCAGTTGCGAACGAATGAAACATTAGAGGCTGTTAAAGAAGAGGTAGATGCAGTTGCGATTGAGGTTTCAGAAAAACAATACGAAGAAACCAAACAATCTCCATTGAACAAAGAAAAGATTCTAGCTATCGAGACAACTCAAAATGAATTGAGCGCTCAAGATAACGTAGAGCATCTTGAAAACACGTTATCTTACCGTGGTTATGTTGAAGGAGTAGATGCAGCTGTTATTGAGTCTGTGCAAGAACGTGATGCCGCTAGAAAAGAAAATGTTGAAGTAATGGAAGGTGCATTGGTTTCACAAGAAGAAATGGATCGTCAAAACTACAATGATTTGATGGTGCGTACGTTGAGTACAAATGGTGCGATAAAAACGGAACTGATTAAACAAGATGAATTTGATGAAGTACCTGGTTTAGCTTCTAGTGAAAACGTTGAGAAAATCAAACAAATCAACGACAATAAATCAGAAGAAGATCGCGTTGCTAATGAAACGCAAGAAGCGAAACACCAAGGATCTCAAGCTTCGTTGAATTTAACAAATCAAACAGTTGCTGAAAACAATGTGGTGGATGCTGAGCATGCAAAAAACAACGAGCAATTGTTGAAAGATGCGAAAGGTTCTGTGATTGCAACTGATTCAAGACAATCAGACAAGCAAGAAGATAAAACCCAATCAGCTAGACAATCCATTTCAACGATTGAAAAGACTGAAATCGTTTACAACAATCAAGAAGCAAATGATTTAGGGAAATTATACCCAGAAGGTGTTTCTCAAGAGCAATTTGAGCAAAACGATGATGAAGGTTTATTAACTGCTGTTGTAACACGAAGAGTTGTAGTTCGCAATGGATTCGGTCAAATTTATACACGCATTCAAACTCTGAGTGGTTTGACGTATACCAAAAATGGTGAACCGACAACAGAATTTGTTTGGCAACGTGAAACGCAAGATGCAACTTTGACTCGAAATTATTGATTTTTAAACCCAATAATCGAACTGATTGCAGTTTGGTTGACTCCAATTAAATATTCGGTGTGAGTAACTATTTGTTGCTCACATTTTTTTTTGCTCTTGAACGCTTACATTCGTTGTCAGAAAGTATTATTTCTAAGAAAAACAACAACAATGAATGTTCATTTTATAGCCATTGGTGGAAGCGCCATGCACAATTTAGCCATTGCATTAGCCCGAAAAGGCGCATTTGTTACTGGTTCAGATGACGAAATTTTTGAACCATCAAAAACGCGTTTGGCGAAACAAGGAATTTTACCTGAACACATTGGTTGGTTTCCAGAAAAAATAACAACTGAATTGGATGCAGTTATTCTCGGGATGCACGCTCGCGAAGACAATCCAGAGTTATTAAAGGCAAAAGCACTGAACATTCCCGTTTATTCGTATCCAGAATACTTGTACGAGCAAAGCAAGGAAAAACACCGCATTGTGATTGGTGGCAGTCACGGTAAAACCACCATTACTTCTATGTTATTACATGTTGTGAATGAACTTGGCTTGAATGCTGATTATATGGTTGGAGCACAATTGGAAGGGTACGATTGTATGGTTAAATTGACCGAAGAGGCGAATTATATGATCTTGGAAGGCGATGAATACTTGAGTTCACCAATTGATCGCAGACCAAAGTTCCACTTGTATCAACCGCAAACAGCCATTATTAGTGGTATTGCTTGGGATCACATCAATGTTTTTCCAACGTGGGAAAACTACATTGAGCAATTCAGAATCTTTTGCAACTTGATTGAAGATGGAGGAATTTTGATTTACAATACAGAAGATGAGACCGTCAATGAATTGGGATTAGAGCAACGCAATCGATTGGTATTAAAACCGTATCAAACTCCAGTATATCGAGTAGTGGAAGGTGGCACTGTACTTTCGTTTGGCGGAAATGAATACCACTTGCAAATTTTTGGAGCGCATAATTTACAAAACCTCATGGGCGCTATGTTGTTGGGCGAATCAATGGGGATTTCGAATCACGATTTTTTAACTGCGATTCAGCAATTTAGTGGTGCTGGTAAACGCTTGCAAAAAGTGGTTGAATCAGATGGTTTCACCTTATTCAAAGATTTCGCTCATTCGCCTTCCAAATTAAAAGCTACCACAAAAGCCGTGAAAGAGCAATTTGCAGATCGAAAAGTAGTTGCTTGCATGGAGTTACACACCTTTTCATCGCTGAAAAAGGAATTCTTGCCTCATTATAAAGATGCTATGAACGCTGCTGATATTGCTGTTGTATATTTTAGTCCAGAAGTGGTTTCACATAAAAAGTTGGAACCAATTACGAAGGAACAAGTGCAAGAAGCCTTTGGTGGAAATGTGATTGTACTCAATGAAACTGCTGAGGTAATGGAATTGATCCGAGCAGAAAACTGGAACAATACTGTTTTGTTGATGATGTCGTCCGGAAATTTTGATGGAATCGATTATGATCAATTGGGGAGCGAACTGATTTCAGGATTATAATGTGTTCGAAATCAAGTTGGATATTGAAAGGATTTCAACAACGAGTTTTGATTAAGCATTTTGTTTTTGGAATACAATCTGAGATGTAAGACGGCATCTCACACGATTTAAGTTGTTGTTTTTCAGTGTTATATGTTCCGTAATATTGCGGGATTACCGAAGAAATTCTAGTTTAACTAAAATCAATTACAACAGTGATTCATTCGCTGTAACAAACCAAGTAAAATGAGAGGCTGACTTTTATGTTGCTATAAATCAGATTACAACGTTCGTTGTTTGAATAAAATTCTTCTGAAGACCACTGTTACTACAATTGCATTGATCGTTGTTAGTAGCAGCATTCCAAGCAACGAAATGGTCATTGTAGAACCAGCACTGTAAATCGCTTTTTGATTTTCAACTGCTTTTTCATAAATCTCTTCTTTTGTTCGTGATTCATTTTCTGGAGATTTTTTAATCTCAGCTAATTGTTTTGGATCATCCAATGCTGTTCGAATAGATGCTTCTGCAACTGCTAATTGACGATCATTATAGGAAGGGTCAATTTTGGAATAATAAAAGTAAATCAATGTTGAAACGAGAACGGTATAAATCATTCCACCGCGCATTGCTCCTTTGATGTCGCCTAGAGCCGAACTTTCTGCACGATTTTCTTTGCGCTTTTCAAGTAATGTACCAATGGAAATAGCAAGAAGTAGACATAAAATATTCCACATGACTAGGATTTTCACTCCCTTTTCGTCTTGAAACAATTGGAATTTAAAAAAGGCCATTTTTACTGTAAACCAGATGGCTACAAAAATCAGTGCTACTTTAATGGATGGACGCATGATGTAATATAAAAAAGAAGGTGTCTAAAAAGTAATAAACTGCTGCGTTATTTTCGAAAATCGACGTTGGTCATTTACAGGAGTAAACTCCCAACATCTCATCCTCAATGCCTTGCATTTCATCAATTTTTAATCCACCTAAAGGATTGACTCAATGATGATGCTTTTTAGACTACCTATCGTTAATGATTTATGAATTCATTGATACTAAAAACTCTTCGTTGGAACGTGTTCCTTCCATGTGGGATTTCATGAATTCCATTGCTTCCACTGGATTCATATCCGCGATGAACTTACGCAACACCCAAATGCGTTGTAAAACATCCTTTTTCACCAACAAATCTTCGCGACGTGTTCCTGAGGCAGTAATGTCAATTGCAGGGTAGATGCGACGATTGGAAATTTTACGATCCAATTGCAACTCCATGTTACCTGTTCCTTTAAATTCTTCGAAGATAACTTCGTCCATTTTAGAACCTGTTTCTGTCAAAGCAGTTGCAAGTATGGAAAGTGAACCTCCGTTTTCAATTTTACGAGCTGAACCGAAGAAACGTTTTGGTTTGTGTAACGCATTGGCATCCACACCACCGGAAAGTACTTTACCTGATGCTGGAGAAACGGTATTGTAAGCACGAGCTAAACGTGTAATGGAATCGAGCAAGATACATACATCGTGTCCACATTCAACCATGCGTTTCGCTTTTTCAAGAACGATATTTGCCACTTTTACGTGACGATCGGCAGGCTCATCGAATGTTGAAGCAACAACTTCTGCTTTTACGCTACGTGCCATGTCTGTCACCTCTTCCGGACGCTCATCGATCAACAATACAATCAAATAAACCTCGGGATGATTCGCTGCAATGGCATTCGCAACATCTTTTAATAACATTGTTTTACCCGTTTTTGGCTGTGCAACGATCATTCCACGTTGACCTTTACCAATTGGGGCAAACAAATCCATGATCCGTGTAGATAAGGATTCGTCTTTGTGACCTGTTAATTTGAATTTTTCGTCCGGGAAAAGAGGAGTCAAGTATTCAAAAGGAACACGATCACGTATATAACTTGGATGGCGACCGTTGATAGAATCCACTTTTACCAATGGGAAGAATTTTTCTCCTTCACGAGGTGGGCGAATTGTACCACGAACGGTATCACCGGTTTTTAATCCGAATAATTTTATTTGACTTTGAGAAACGTACACGTCATCTGGAGATGGCAAGTAGTTGTAATCAGAAGAACGCAAGAAACCATAACCGTCTGAAATCACTTCAAGAACACCTTCTGCCGTAACAATACCAACTAAGTTGTAAGCTTCTTCGTCTACTTTTTCTTCTTGTGATTGTTGTGGACGAGCATTCGGGTTGATATTCCCGTTTGGCTCATTTGATTGCTGACGTTGTTGATTTTGTTGGTTTTGGTGTTGTGGACGTTGATTCGGGTTCTGATTCGGGTTTTGATTCCCGTTTGGTTCACCACCTTGTTGACGTTGTTGGTTCTGATTCGGGTTTTGGTTACCGTTTGGTTCGTTTGATTGTTGACGTTGTTGGTTTTGATTCGGATTTTGATTTCCGTTTTGTTCGCCTCCTTGTCGCTGTTTGAAATTTTGTCTATTTTGATTTTGTTCTCTTGGCGCATTAGTTGGCGCAGGAGGTGGAGTTGTTGTTGGAGGCGTATTCGCCATTTTGATTAAATCCCTTGGTTCCCTTTGTGGTTTATTGTTCGGGTTTTGATTGGGTTTACGATTGGGATTTGTTTTTTCAACTGTCGGTTTTTCAACCGTATTTTCTTCCTTTTTATCACTGTTGACTGTTTCCGCAGGGGTTTCAGTTTTAACAGTTGTTTCAGGAGTTGTTACTGCTTCTTGTATTGACTCAATCGGAGCTTCTGTTACCGTTTCCTGAGTAGTTTTATCTTTTCGAGGGCGTAAAACACGATTTGCTTCTTTTGCCACAACAGGATCCTTTTTCTCAGCAATTGCTTCAGTTTTGATTTCTGTTGGTTTGATCTCTGCTGGAACTACTGTTTCTGTAAATAAATCAACATTTTTCCCTGGATTAGATGTTCCGATTGGTTCAGCATCGATTGTTTTACGTGGTCTGCCTTTTCCTTTTTTCTCATCAGCTGGAGTAGCCGATTCAGCAACTGGAGTGCTTTTGGCAATTAAATCGATCAATTCGTTTTTTTTGAAAGATTCAACGCGTTTTACACCGAGGTTTTTAGCAATTTCTCTTAATTCTGGTAATAGTTTACCGTTTAAGTCTTGACTGTTCATAGATATGATTTGAACTAACTTGTTTTTGTTTTGGAAGTATTATGCGATTCGCATGTATGATTGTCATTAGGTAACGACGGTGCAATAATACGAATATTCTATTAATCGATTACAATTCTGTTTTTTTTTATCGAAATTTGAATCCTTTGTTTTCCACAATATCCTGTTAATTTTGTTGCACGTCTCCTTTTTGGACAAAATTCACATAGTATGAAGTCACCGTTTTCTATTTTTTGGTATGTAACGATCTTCGCGTTTTGCGGATTTCTCTTTTTCTTGGAATCTAAAGTACCTGCCGTTGACCCATTGGTATTTATCGGATTGCGCTATTTAGGAATGGGGTATTTACTCGTTATTTCCTTCTTTCGAAAAAAACTGTCTTTGTGGATTTTCGCGGCAATGCTCATAGGAGTAGAGGTAGGGATTGATTTCCCAGGTTTTGCAATTGAAATGAAACGATTTGGGGATATTTTCCTCCGAATGATCAAGACATTGGTTGCGCCGTTGTTATTTGCAACCTTAGTCGTGGGAATTGCTGGACACAGTAACTTAAGACAAGTAGGAAGAATCGGTTTAAAAAGTATTCTCTACTTTGAGATTGTTACCACATTCGCCTTATTCATTGGATTAGCTGCTATTAATATTTCTAAAGCTGGAGAAGGTGTGACGATTGAAGCGACGAGTGAAAATAGGGATAAGTCTGCTGAATTATTAACGCAGTTAGAGAAACCAAAAGATCATTTTGTGGAAATTTTTCCTGAAAACTTCGCTAAAGCAATGGTGGAGAATCAAGTACTGCAAATTGTTGTTTTTTCTGTGATTTTCGCTATTGCATTGAGTTTGGTAAAAAATACCCGTCACAAGGAAACGATGCTTAACTGGACGGAAAGTCTTTCTGAAGTCATGTTTAAGTTCACGGATATTGTGATGTATTTAGCTCCATTGGCTGTTTTTGGTGCGATTGCGAGTACTGTTTCAAAATCTGGAGTAGAAGTACTCATGCACCTGATGCAACTGGTTGGAACCCTCTATGTGGCATTGATTGTATTTGTGTTAGTTATATTATTACCCATCGCTTTAATCGCTAAAATTCCAATCAAACGCTTTATCAGTGCGGTGACAGAACCCTTGTCTTTGGCTTTTGCAACGGCGAGTAGTGAGGCAGCACTTCCAAAAGCATTGGAAAACATGGAGCGTTTTGGTGTTCCAAAGAAAATTGTTGGTTTCGTTATTCCAACTGGTTATAGTTTCAACCTCGATGGCACAACGCTTTATTTATCGATGGCAACGGTCTTTGTTGCTCAAATGAGTGGTATTGAACTTTCTTTAGGACAACAAATTGGAATTTGCTTAACCTTAATGTTAACTAGTAAAGGTGTTGCAGGAGTGCGTGGTGCTTCATTTGTGATTTTAACTTCCACTGTATCTGAATATGGTTTAGACATAGAGAAAGCAAGTGTCATTCTCGGTGTTGATGCCTTGATGGACATGGGACGAACTTCTGTAAATGTGCTAGGGAATTGTCTCGCTTCGGCTGTCATTGCTAGAAGCGAAGGTGAATTAGTGCTGGATGGTGAGTACAAGGATGTAGAACTGTAAAATCAAGTTCTACAGTTTTCAGAAAAGCGAATAGTTATCTATTGATGCGCTTTGCAACCACCGAATTGTTGTACGATCAAAGGTGGAGCTTTTTCCAACTCTTTTTCAGGTTTAATAGTCGAATTCTCAGCTTGGTTTTGTTGGTCAATTGTTGTCGATGTATCTGAGCAACTTGAAGTCAAGCCAACGAAAACTAGACAAAGCAACAAAGTAGTAAAATGGATCAATTTTTTCATGATCCAAAGGTAGATTCTTTTAACGTATAGTTAGTCGCTAAATGATCTTTATGAGCCGTTGGTCGATTAATATGCTTAATTCGTCGATTATTCTGTTTTAATGAACTTGCTTTTTAAATGGAATGCGGTGTAATTATCGTTCTCTTCAATAAGTTGTTCAGGACTTCCTTCGAAAACCACATTTCCGCCTTTATCGCCACCTTCTGGACCAATATCAATGATCCAATCCGCACATTTAATCACGTCGATATTGTGTTCAATGACAATGATCGAATGACCATCGTTTACCAAACGGTTGAAAGCAATGAGTAGTTTTTCAATATCATGAAAATGCAAGCCTGTTGTAGGTTCATCGAAAATAAACAAGGTTTTCTTCGCATTTTGAGCACCTTTAATTAAAAATGAAGCCAGTTTCACCCGTTGTGCTTCACCACCACTCAATGAACTCGATGATTGACCCATTTGCAAATAACCCAAACCAACATCTTCTAATGGTTGAATTTTCTGAACGATTTTTTCATCCAACTTGTCTTTCCCTTCTTTGAAAAAGGCCAAGGCACTTGAAATATCCATTTCCAAGATATCAGAGATGTTTTTTTCTCGGTAACGAATTTCAAGTGTGTCTTGTTTATAGCGAGAACCTTGACAAGCTTCACATTTAAGGTGAACATCCGCCATGAATTGCATACTCACGGTTACACTTCCTTCGCCTTCGCACATTTCACAGCGACCACCTTCAACATTAAAGGAGAAAAATCCAGGTTTTAATCCGAGTTGCTTGGCTGCTTGTTGTCGCGCAAAAAGCTCGCGGATATCATCGAACGCTTTTACATAAGTAACAGGATTGCTTCGAGACGATTTCCCAATTGGATTTTGGTCGATCATTTCTACTTCTGCCAAAACAGATAAGTCGCCACTGAGTTGTTTGAAGATTCCTTGTTGATCGCCAAACTGACCAAAATGTTTGCGCAAAGCAGGGTAGAGGATTTCTTTTACTAAGGTAGATTTACCCGATCCACTCACACCTGTAACAGCAACAATGCGATTGAGTGGGAAATCAACCGAAACATTCTTTAAATTATGCTCACGTGCACCAACAATGGACAGTTTATTTTTTCCACCGCGACGTTTTGCAGGCATTGGGATTTCGCGACCACCAATTAAGTATTCAGCCGTAAGACTATTGGTTGCGGTATTTAATTCATTGAATGTTCCTTGAAAAACAACTTCGCCGCCAAATTTTCCAGCAGCAGGACCAATATCAATGATTTCATCAGCAGCCATCATGATTGCTTCTTCGTGTTCAACAACAATTACGGTATTTCCAAGATCGCGCAATCGTTTCAAAACTTTAATCAGTCGTTCTGTATCTCTTGGGTGCAAGCCAATACTCGGTTCATCGAGAATGTACATCGATCCAACCAAACTACTTCCCAATGAAGTGGCTAAATTGATGCGTTGTGATTCACCTCCAGAAAGTGTGTTCGCCGCACGATTGAGTGTCAAATAACCCAAACCAACATCACAAAGAAAACTCAATCGCTGCGTAATTTCTGGTAAAACGCGTTTCGTTATTTGTTGATCTTGTTCTGATACTTTTACGTTTTCAAAGAACGTTAAGGCTTCAGAAATTGGCATTAATACCAATTCTCGGATACTTTTCCCGCCAACTTTCACATAATTGGCATCTTCTCGCAAACGTGTTCCATGACATTCTGGACAACCTGTTTTTCCACGGTAACGCGAAAGCATTACACGGTATTGAATTTTATACGATTGACTTTCAATATGAGCGATAAAGCCATTAATTCCAGTGAAATACTGATTTCCTTTCCACAACAGATCGTATTGTTCTTTCGTGAGTTCGTCGATTGCACGATGTATGGGGAAATCAAATTTACGGGAATTGGAAAGGAGTTGTTGCAAGTATTCCCCCATCACTTCACCTTTCCAGGGAGCAATTGCATTTTCGAAAACACTTAAACTTGTGTCTGGAATCACCAAATTTGGATCAATTCCAATAACAGAACCGTAACCTTCGCACGTTTTACATGCTCCAAAAGGGTTATTGAACGTAAATAAATGTGGTGAGGGTTCGGCAAATGTCATTCCGTCCAATTCAAATTTACCAGAGAAAACACGCTCTTCCTTTGTTTGCATCGAATAGATCATGCATTCATTGTTTCCCTCAGTCATTGCTAATTGAACAGAATCAGCTAATCGACCACGTATTTCATCGTCGGCTTCTTGGCTTACAATTCGATCGATAATTAAGAATATCAGGGAGTTGAACGTTATTTTGGAAGCATCTACATCTTCAAGATCCGTAATTTCATGATCAATCAGAACACGACTATAGCCTTGTTCTTTGAGTAATTGCATGCTACGTTCAATTCCGTATTGTTCTAAATGCGTGTAAGGTGCACAAATCAAAATCCGTTCACCGTTTGGAAAAGTGAAGAGGTAATCTAGTACATCTTTGACATGTTGCTTTTTTACTTCCTGACCAGAAATAGGGGAGATCGTTTTTCCAATTCGGGCAAATAACAACTTGAGGTAATCGTAGATTTCAGTTGTTGTTCCCACTGTTGATCGTGGGTTATTGGAAATCACTTTCTGTTGAATGGCAATGGCAGGCGCAATTCCTTTGATGAAATCTGTTTCGGGTTTATCTAGTTTCCCTAAAAATTGACGTGCATAAGAAGACAGACTCTCAATATAGCGGCGTTGGCCTTCAGCATAAAGGGTATCAAAAGCGAGTGAAGATTTTCCGGAACCAGAAAGTCCAGTAATCACAGTTAATTTACCATGAGCAATTTTTACCTCTAAGTTTTTGAGATTGTTGACTCTCGCGCCTTTAATGTGGATGCATTTTTCTGCCATGTTGCGAAGATAATAAGAGAAGAGGAGAGTTGAGTCGAGAAACAGTTAAAAGGTGATGTGATGTTGCAATTTTCCTTCAGTAAAAATTCATTAGCATTGTTTACGTCAAAATAATCGATTCATATCTGCGGAGAAAACTTGTTTTTCAATGGTTTAATAGGGATTGGAAAGATGAGTAATGTGTTCAAAAGTTCCTTCCTATTTATTGAAATTATTGTGTAACCAAACTAAAATTTTGAGTTTTTTATGAATTTTTTTTGGTTTTGTAAATGATTGTCCTATCTTCGGTGAATAAAATAGATAAGCCTATAGAGAAAATTCTACATTAAACAAATGTTAAAACAGTAAGTTAACTTTTTTAAGAGTAGAGTTATGGCTATAAAAAATCTAGATGATCAGCAGCTTGTGTCCATGTATTTGGACGGTGGAGAACAAGCATTCGAAGTACTATTACTACGTCACAAAGACAGAATTTACCGCGCAATTTATAATAAGGTTCGTGAACGCGAATTATCAGAAGATATCTTCCAAGAAACCTTCGTTAAAATCATCAACACATTGAAGTTGGGGAATTACAACGAGGAAGGAAAGTTTTTACCTTGGGCTATGCGTATTGCACAAAACCTTGTGATTGACTATTTCCGCAAATCTAGTAGAATGCGTATGGTCAATGAGCGTTCTTCTAAAAGCGAAGATTTCAACATCTTTTCTATTTTGAAAATGGAAGATCCCAATGTGGAGCAATCAATGGTACGTGGAGAATTGGAGCAGCAAATGATTCAGTTACTTGACCACTTGCCAGAATCACAAAAAGATATTATTGTTAAACGCATCTTCCAAGATTTATCGTTCAAGGAAATTGCTGATTTGGAAGATATTTCCATCAATACAGCTTTAGGTCGTATGCGTTATGCATTGATTAATTTGCGTAAAATGATTGAAAAGCATCAGTTAGTAACTGATATTGATTAATCAATTACAGCACAACTTTTAATAAGGTTGAGTTACAGAAGCGGCTTGGAGGAGTCGCTTTTTTTTGTGGGGTGAATTTTGGTTTTTTCGGAGGGCTAAAAATTGGCACGTAAAATTGCGAATTTACGTGTGATTCTTCTCGTGTAAATTCGCAATTTTACGTGTTTAAATAGTGTTGATAATTAGACTCTTCAATTCATTTTTCTTGATCCAAGAAGATTTAATTTTATAGAGATGAATAAATTTCGTTTATGTTATACCTTGATGATCCTCAGACTGAATTTATTTTTGAAGCAGCAGCTTTCATAGACAGAATAAGAAAGGGTTGTGAATTATATATCATTCAATCTTTTGAAGCACGACAAGATACATTTACCATTATGGAAATTGAATGTGAGGAATTACTTCTGTTTTCAGAAAAGCATTTTTTCAATAATTTGGATGAGATATCCCTTATTATAAAAGAGATTCTCGAAGAAATAAACAAGTTAAAAGTACTGAATGAACTATCTGAAAAAGGGAATTGTACCGTTTGTAATACACCATTAATAATGTATGATACTTTGGTTATTGAATTTGGTTGGAAGACGATGTGTGAAAAATGTCCTTCTAACTTATATAAATTATTATACTATTTAGAAATGCCAACAGGCGTTATAGCGATTTAGATTGATCGTAAAAAAAGTAGTATAAAATGAGCATGAAATACAGTGACATACTAGAATTAGTGAAGAACAAGAATAACGATTACTTTCTTGAATTGAATGAACAACTTCAAGGGTTGGTAAAAGTTGAAATGTGTTCTGTGTTGCCTGCGAGTCATGTGTATGAAGTCTATTCAACTCGATTTACTATTCAACAGGAAGTTACAAAACACGATAAAATAGAAGGCTGGAGTAGGTTAATACCAAATCTTAAGACTGTTGCACAACGATCAAATGCAACGGTTAAATTAACTTTTATAATAGGTGAGGAGTTTGGGTATTTGTTCTTTTCCACCGAAAATAATCAAGAAATTTATGGTGTATTAAAATTTAAAGAACTGAAAATTCAACGGTCTATTGAACTTGATAGTGATTTCAGGTTGAAAGGTCAATTCACTGAATCAGTATTTTATTTGAATGGTAATAAATTAAGGTAACTATATACTACTTGGGACAAGAAAATAGTAAGTCCCTCCAAAATTGAAAAGACTTACTAATCTAATTACTTAATCAATACGAATGTTGTAGCAACTCCTGATTGAGATTGATTTTTAGGTTCTATTACTCTTTCGATTTCGTAGCCCTCTTCAAACAGTTTCTCCAATTCGGGGTATGTTACTTCTCTAGAAGAATCTTCTCTTTCAGGTGTAGTCCCTGTGACAATAGTGATTACTTTGTACATATACTTAATTTTTAAACAAATTTAAGTAGGATTAACCATTAAAAACTAAGAACAGCAAATAATAGTTTCTAGCTATAAATGAACAGGTTATTAACAAAAGCCTTCCAATATCGGAAGGCTTTTTAAATTCTACACATCATGGAAAATACAATCACATTCACAAAGCAAGAAGTCGAAAAAATTGAAGAAGCTTTGTTACTAATTGGAGTAGAACTTAGTAATTCAAGAGAGGACTATACTTGGACTACAGAATTGAGTAAAAAGTTCACTTATGCTAATAATATCCTCAAAAAGAAAACAGGTCGTTAATAGTCAATTGCTGTGTTTACCCGTCAAAAGCGGATAAGTCACAACGGTCGTTATAGTCAATGCTTGTTATAAGGCGATTTGTTTGAAGGGTTAAGAGAAATGTTTTCTTTGGATGCTTTAGCGTAAATTGAACTCTCTGATTTTCCCAACTCGTAAGCTATAATTCCTGTTGGTCGAGTCCCTGCCATTTTTTGAAGTTTCTTAACCTCTTCTTGTGTCCAAACTTTGTTGTTGTTTTGTGGGGTCTTCTTTGTCATATTCAGTGAATTTTAGTTTCACCAAATATAGTAGAATTTAGAGTGAGTTAATCAAATCAATATACTTTAGCCGACCTTTTGCAAGTTTAACAGCTTCGGTAAATCGTTCTACATCTTTAATGGTGCGAGTGTTGTATCTAAACTGGCTTTCGTCGCAATAGCGTTGTAAATGCTTACGGCTAACATAGTGGTACATTCTTATCATTCCTTTAAACTGTGACCAGTAGCCCTCAATTGAATTTGTGTGATAACCTTTTTCGTTAACATATTCTTTAACAGAGTGGTTAACAACCTCATGTGTAAAGTGTTTGCTTAAACCGTTGTATGCTTTCCAATCGTCTGTTACTACTGTTGTCCCTTTCTGGATACGATCGTAAATGATTGGTTTTAAAACTGATCCTTTGTAGTTGGCTACAACTTCTGTATACACTTTACCATCTGAAACAATTCCTAAAACTGGTGTTCTAGTTTTGGTACTTCTACCTTGGTTATTTGGAACACGTTTGTTTCTATGTTTATTCTTTTCCTTCCCACCAATTGCCGATTCATCAATTTGGCAATCCGTAGTAAGTAGTTCTGGTGCAGTCTCTTTTAACATTTCACGAATCCTATGAAGCATGAACCAAGCGGTTTTTTGTGTTACGCCAATATCACGGCTTAACTGTAATGAACTAACACCTTTCTTTCTAGAGGTACAAAGGTAAATTGTAGCAAACCAAAGACTTAATTTGATTTTGGAATTTTCAAACACAGTTCCAACGGTTACAGAAAATTTCTTTAAACATT
>JAYSRF010000287.1:0-17136 GCA_043721195.1 Fluviicola sp.
AAGATGTCGCTTCAACTGAAATCAAGGAGGGATTTTCAGGAACATTTACCCGATCTGTTACCTACGATCCAAAAGGTGTTTTTGCAGAAAAACCAAGAGCCGATCGCTCAGGAATTACCTTTAAAACGCTCACCCCAACGCAGCTCAAAGGTCAAGCAAATGTGGGGAAAGTTATCATTTTACTCAAAGAGCCTAATAAAACGCTTGTTACAAATGTGGCCGTTACGCTTGTTTCTATAAAAGATCAATCCAGTTACGTTGGCAAATCTAATGCGGCTGGAGAAGCCATTTTTTATGTGCCAGTTGGACAAGATTACGAAATTGATGTCGCGAATTTGAAAGCATTTCATGTGCTTCCTGTGCCAAATCATGCTGGATTGGAAATGACAGAAGTGGTGTTCTATGAAAAAACGAAAGTAGGCGAAACAGCGAAAGGTGATACCATCATTCAAAAAATGGTGACGCAAACCACCGGAACATCAACGCATGTATTATTTACTTTGCAGTTGAATGATTATAATGGAAATCCGCTAGCAAATGAACCTGTATACATGGATGCATTGACTGGTAAACGGGTTTATCAAGGGAAAACAGATGCCAAAGGATCATGCGCATTTATGTTGGAAAAAGGGTCTGATTATACGGTGAACTTGAAACACGAACGAGGAATCCATTTGGTGGATGCTCCCGTTTCTCAAGCCTTTCATTTGGCTTCTGCCACTCGAAGATACCGAGGTTCTGCGCTTATTGAACAATTATTGGCTGAACAAAAAGCTGAAATGGAGCGCATCCAAGAAGAAATGCGATTAGAAGCACTTAAACCAAAACCAGGTGATAAACAATATCCCATCACTTATCAAGAAACGCCCGTTAAAACAGCGAGTGCACCGCCCAATTATTTGACAAAAACAGCCGATGGTTTTAACCTCGATTTTAAATCTGCTGGACCAGTTGGAACGCCCACCCTTGTTGAAAACAAACTCTTGACACAAGAAGGAATGTATTCGCCAAATTATTACTGTTTGCAGGCATCTACAGGTGCTTTTGTGTGGGGCTTGGAATTGGGAGAAACAGGAATTTCGCCAGCAGTTTATCACAAAGGAGTGTTGTTGATCAATACAGCTTCATGTACGCTCTATGCTATTGATGTTGCAACGGGGAAATTGTTGTGGAGTAAATGGTTGGCTGGTTATGTTTATTCAACTCCAACTGCTGTTGATAATAGTGTTTTTGTAGTCTACAGTCACGGTGGTTATCCGGTGGTTGTAAGTTTTGATCTTACTTCTGGAAAATTCAACTGGATGCAACGTGTCGATAATGAAGCTATTGCTTGTCCTGTGGTTGATGGTGATGAAGTGCATGTGGCGTCTCAGAGTGGAACCTATTATGTGTTCAACAAAGAAACAGGTAAACCAATCTTGACTTCCAATTCTTATTCTGTTGTTTCTTCACCTACATTGACGGCTGATAAAATCTATGTTACAGCTTCTTTCAATGGAACGGAACAGTTGGTGGTGTTGGATAGAAAAACACTCAAATTAGATAAGAAGTACCCAACATCGTTAAAATCATTGAGCATTTCCAAAGCCCGAAATGTGGATGAAACCAACCAAATGAATTTTAACGGTTCACACCCAATTGTCTATCAAAACAAAGTAGTGATCATCACAGATGAAACCAAAATAATGGCTTTTGATGCATTGTCCGAAAAACAATTGTGGCAACAAACCATTACAACAAACCCAGACCAATTACCCATTGTCGCGAACAATAAAGTCATTATTACATCTTCAACTGGTGATATCATGTCCTATGACATCATGACTGGAACACCGCTGTTGGTAAAGAAAGTGAAAGGTGAAATAGAAGGTCAACCGATTTCAGGAAACGGCTTTTTGTATGTTGCCATTGGTGGCGTTCTTACGGTGATCAAAACACTGCAGAAATACGAGTGGAATCAATGGAACAAAAACGCTAGCCATAATACGAGTTGGTAGGAGCGAGATGCATCCCGCTCCTACTAACCATTAAGATGCATTACGTTTCTACAAAACATTGGTATGCATCACGTTCCTACAAAACATTGTGATATATCCGCTCATACAAAACATTGGTATGCATCCCGTTCCTACAAACCATTGGTATGCATCCCTCGACATTATCGAAACATAAATTATAATCGGACAATGCGTTTTTAAAGGAAGCATTGTTTAATTTTATGCCTTCATAACAGGCTATACCACACGAAAAATAGCCTGCTACTTTTGAATTGAAGTATGAATACATCCTATGCAGTGTTGGTCACGTTCACTATTGATCAATTATGAGAAGAATTGGTATTATTCCTTTAATAGGATTATTAGCTGCGTGTACCAATGAAAAGACGGTTTCAACAGTAGAAAAGGATCGTGCTGATTCCACAAAAATCTCAGAATTGTATGCAAATGCATTGTTGAAAAGCGATTCCAGTTTCTATTTTAGAAATGAAGCGAAGGCGATCATGCTTAAAAACGGTTCCATCAAGTGCAGAGCCAATCTCTTGTTTTTAGAAGGTAAAAATTACCTCTATGCAAGCAAGTTAGATTCTGTTTCTTTCATCGCGGATTCGGGTTTACGCATTCCTTATACCAAAGCTGATCTTGGTTACAAAGGTAAATTCTACAACTTGAAAGGCAACGTTGCTGGTTATCGAAGAAACATCTATCAATCGTTAGATTATTATACGAAAGCAGAGAAAGTGTTTTTAGCCGTTAGAGACTCGAATGCTTTAGCGGGTATTTACAGCAATATGGCCAATACGTATTTTAGTTTGAAAGACTATTCTTCTGCGCTTGATTATTCTTCCAAAGCATACGCATTGTTAGAAAACGTATTGGAAGAGCGCATCAAAACGAACATTATCTCCATTCATGCAATAGCGCTCAACAAAACTGCCAATTACAAACAAGCATTGATTGTTGAAAAACAAGCTGATAGCATTGCAAGTAGAACGAATGATTTAGCTGCGCGTTTCGCTGTAACAATCGGTTATGCAGAGATTTACAAATCAGCTAAACAAATTGATTCAGCTGTCAAATACTACCAACTAGGAATTGAATTGGGCGAAAAAACAGGAATCAAGCAGTTTGAATTGGTGAGCAGGGTTGGTTTACTTTCTATTTACGAAGATATCAAGCACTATGATCAAATTGTGCAAGTGGCAGATACGATCATCAACCTGGCCAATGAATTGAATAATGTTGATGTCTTACATACAGCAAAACGCATTATTGGCAGGGCCTACGCTCAAACCAATGATTATACAACCGCCTTTCAGTATTTGAATGAATCGTATAATCTTTACGATGCAACTGCGGGAGTAGAAAATCAGAAAAACATCAATGAATTGCGCGTAAAATACCAAGCTGAAAAAAGTGAACGGGCGATTTTAAAGCAGCAATTTTTATTGGCAAAACAACAAACTCAGCTCAGGGAATGGCAATTGGGTATTGTTCTCATCGTCATCGTATTTGCAATTTTTGTCCTTGTTTTACTCTTCAAAAGAAGATTGAGTAAAGCAAATTTGGAGCGCTTTGAATTGGAAAAGCAACAAGAATTGACCATTGCGCTTCTAAAAGGAGAAGAGCAAGAACGCACACGGATCGCATTTGAAATTCACGATGGAATCGCAGCTATGGTAACGGGAATTAGCTATAAATTGAGTGCTGAAGAAGATTCTAAATTAGAAGTCATCGAATTGCTAAAAGTATTACAAGACGATAGCCGTAAAATCGCCCACAATCTAATGCCCATTGATTTTGAGAAAAAACAGTTAAAAGAAGTGGTGACCAATTTGTGTGCGAGTATGTCAACTCCCCAAATTGAAATTATTGCAATTGTCAATCAAGAATCGCTCTCTTTAAACAACCAAAAAAGCCACCTGATTTACCGAATCATTCAGGAATTGATCAATAATGCATTAAAACATGCTGCATGCAAGACCATTTTTGTGAAATTTGAGCAAACATTGAATTCCTTAAGTGTGTCTATAGAAGATGATGGAATTGGAATGCCAAATTTATTAATTGAAACTGGTTTAAAAAGTTTAAAAGATCGCGTTCGAGTGCTGAATGGCAAATTAACCATTGAATCTATTGAACAAGAAGGAACTACAGTAAAAGTAACCGTTGATTTATGAAGAAAATGCACGCTATATTATTGGGCGATGACCATGATTTAATTTTAAGTGGATTAAAAGATCTTCTCCTTAAAATAGAAATGGTTGACCAGGTAGATTCTGCCAATAATGCGCACGATCTCATTCTAGCTGCAGAACAAAAAAAGTATTCCATTGTATTTCTGGACATTCATTTTGGAAAAGAGGATGGTAGAGTCGTAGCCAAAGCATTATTGCAAAAAGACCCGCAATTGATTGTAGCCGCATTAACCAGTTTTGATGATAAAGAAACCATTCAATCAACCGTAAACGCTGGATTTAAAGCGTTTTTTCTTAAGTCTGATGGTTTAGCTGAAATTGCTTCATGGATTGAAAAAGGTGAGTTTGATCGCGTTTATTTGAGTCAGCAAACTCAAAAATCCTACACTGATTATGAGCTGTTAAACGATTCAAAAGCGAAGCAGCAGTTTAATTTATCAGACAGAGAAAAAGAAATTTTGCGGTTGATCTTAGAGGAATGCACCACAAAAATGATCGCGGAGAAACTCTTTTTATCTGAAAAGACCATTGAAAACTACCGTTCAAGTCTATTATTAAAACTAGAAGTAAGCAATATTGCAGGATTGGTCAAAAAAACGATCTTACTTGGTTTATTAAACGATTAGGGTTTTCCCTAATTTCAAAAAAGGTGTTTTCCCCCTACGTGATTTTGTTTATTCATCCTTTCTTTGCACTTGATAACTAACACTGGTTCATCGATGAAAATAACACACATGAAAAAAATTGTACTCTCTATCGCTTGCTTCTGTTGCATTCAAATCTCAGTAGCTCAAGTTCCCAACCACCATTGGACACATGCTTCAGATGGAGGTGCTTTAGCCAAAGGATATTGTATCGCAAGTGATGCTAATGGAAATGTCTACACAGCTGGAATATTTGGTTCAACTTCAGATTTTGACCCATCAGCTGGAGTTAGTAACCTTACTTCACATGGATCAGATGATATTTACATTGTGAAAACAACCCCTGATGGAACTTTTGTTTGGGCAAGAAATCTGGGTGGTTCTTCTGCTGATATTCCAAACGAATTGGTCATTGACTTGAGTGGCAATATCTATTTGACAGGTATTTTCGCAGGAACAGCTGATTTTGATCCAGAAGCTGGTGTGTCCAACTTAGTGTCTACTGGTGGAGATGATGTATTTGCGACAAAATTAACTGCGAATGGTCAATTGGTTTGGGCCAAAAGTTTTGGTGGATCTGGTGATGACATTGGCTATGCCATTGAAATCGATGATTATGATAGCACCGTTTTTATTATTGGCAATTATACGGGAACAGCAGATTTGAATCCTGGAGCAGCAACTGCTACTGTAACAAGTAATGGAAGTTCTGACATTTTTATGGTAAAATTATCAAATACAGGTGACTACATTACATCAAAAACAATTGGAGGCACAGGTATGGATCGCGGTAGAGATCTTGTTATAGATGTAGCTACTGGTGATCAATTTTTGACAGGAAGTTTTGGAAATACAGTCGATTTTGATCCAGGGGCTGGAGTAGTAGAACTCATTGGGGGTAGCCAAGATATTTTTGTGTTAAAATTAGATGTAAGCAATAATTTTACTTGGGCTAAACGAATGGGGGGGATAGCAGTAGATGAAGGTAGAAATATCGACTTTGATGCCAATGGGTTCATCTATGTGAACGGGTCCTTCATTTCAACTTGTAACTTTGATCCAAATGGCGGAACAACCAATGTAACATCGAATGGAAGTGACGACGTATTTGTAGTACAACTTACTCCTGCTGGAGCATTATCGTGGGTAAAAACATTCGGAAGTATCGGAACAGAAGACTTTATGGACATGGACGTTACCAGTTTTGGTGATATTTATGTAACGGGTGAAATGGCTGACGATATGGATGCGAATCCAGATGCGGTTATCACATTTGACTTAACAAAAGTTGGTGCAGAAGATGCGTACATTGTTTCGCTTGCCTCTGATGGTAATTTCAATTGGGCAACGAGTTATGGAGCCAATTCCGTAAGCGCTTATACAAGAGGTTTCGGGGTTTTTGCTGACGAACAATTCAATGTTTACACAACTGGATCATTTCAAAACTCAGTTGACTTTAATCCAGGTGCAGCTGTAAATACACTCAACGCCGTAGCTGGTTCTGATAGTTGGTACCAGAAATTAGGGCCTGGTTTCAATGGGTTGGAAGAAGCATTGGAAAATGGAGGTTTTCAAATTTCCCCTAATCCATCTAGCGGAAAGAGTATTCTTTCAACCGAAAATCCAATGAATAATGCTGAAATCACTGTAACGGATGCCAGCGGAAAACAAGTGCTTATTACAAAAGGTGTTTCAGGAATGTTGTTTGAAATTGATTTTTCACCATTGGAAAAGGGTATTTATTTCCTTGAAATAGTTCAAAATAATACCCACGAACAAGTGAAGTTTGTAAAAGAATAGATTATCCCACACACATATATAAAAATCCCTGTTTTGAAAAAGACAGGGATTTTTTATGATAGGGATTTTCAAAATAGACCTTTCAATTTAAAGTCGAATTCATGCAAATAACCTGAGATTATTTCGTCACGGCTTCTTCAGTTCTTCGCTCAACACCTCATTTCCAAATCGTTCGTAATTTACCAGCCAAGCTGCGGCGTTTTTGACATAGCGACCTGTTCCTGCTGTATCCCAATTGTAATACAAACGTGTAAATCCGCCATCGATAATGAGTCGTTGCCCTTGATTTTCGTAGATGGCAGTAACTACATTTCCGTCTGTACTCCAAACAAGTGGTGTCATTTGTTGATTGGGATCGTGGATTTGAGAAATGGTAATTCCTTCGTAAACAAACTCTAATCCTGTTGTGATGAGGTGATCTTTGAGCATTCCTGAACTGGTAGAATCGGATTTAAAAGTCACATTTTGCGCTCCATGATAATTTCCGCTCATAGAAACGCCCATTAGTTTTTGCGCTAGGAAATTGGCATCGGCGTGGTAGGGTTCATTGTCACCCCATAGATAAACACCTTTTCCACTGAAGAAGAATTTTTTAATGACTTCCGCATGTTCATCATTGAGCATTTGAGTATTGGAAGAAATAACCCACAATTGACAGGCTTTCGATAGTGCTTCTTCTAATTCTTTCGGACTTGGTGCAGCATTGCTAAAGCGGTAAACCGAAAATCCCTTTTCTTTCAATGCGGCTTTTGGTTTTTCAAAATCGAACCCGCCTTGCGTGTAAAAATGGAGTACAACGATTGTTTGTCCTTCAAATGCACCATCAACAGCTAAATCATACTGATTGCCAGTTGCGTTTCCAAAACCATCTGTTTGCTGCACTTTTCGTTCTTCGTAATTGATTTCAGATCTTCCTGTTGAAACGTCAACAGATGGAACAGCTACTTTTTCAGTAACAATGCTTTTTGCAGCACAGGTATTGTATTGTGCTACTGTAACTTGAATGCTTGCCAAAAAGGAAATGAGTGTGAGGAAAACTGCTTTCATAACGTGTATTTGTTAGTATGGAAGGCTAGTACAAGTAAAGTAGTATTCGGTTCAAAAAAGAATACGACCGTTAACAGATTGTCTTGGGCTTGATCATGCTTATACCCTTTTATCGTTGGGTTTTCTATACTAACATGAGAGAAATTCATGAATATTTTAACCACATAAGGACACATAGAAAACATAGAATGCACTATGTTTTCTATGTGGTTCATTTCAAATAAATTCAAAAGTTAAATGTTATCCCGAACTTGCGGAATTAGCTGGATTTGAATCTCTGGTTGATACTCCTTCATTCACAATTGTTACATTCTCGGATCGAAATTTTGTCAATCTGATCCATTTAATTTTACATATGCGTGAAGTACAATTTCACTCCCGTCAGCTGTGTTTTATCTGCATTATTCATGTTATTTTTACGCGTAATCATAACATAATACACGCCTTTCTCGCAATTTGTAAGATCGATTTTCAGTTGAGAATTGTCGAGTTCGGCTGTTACATAGGGCATTTTATTGCCTAGCTCATCAAAAACGGTGATGCTAGCGTTTGCTAATTCTTCATTCAATTGAAGGTGAAAAATGCCATTGCTCGGGTTTGGAAATACTGAAATAGCTGCTGTTTCTTCGAGTGTGCTTTCTACACCAAGTGGAGCTGATTGAAGTCTGGCCATTCCATCTCTTGTTGTTCCATTGTACGATTCAAAATCACCGCCAATGAGTATTTTTCCATCCTGTTGAAGCGCTATTGCAACGACATCTCCTAAATTAACTCCGGTACCTGAATTAAAAGTGGCATCCACTGAACCATTGCTGTTGAGACGAACAATGCGATTGATGGTATCTGATGACCAACTTGGAGCAATTCCACCAACGAGAATTTTTCCATCGGGTTGAATAGCAGTTGCGCGCACTTCCAAGTAGATGATTGGATCAATCGCATTCAACATAAACGCAGGATCTAATGTTCCGTCTGAATTGAGTCGCACAATACGCTTTGCATTCGATACATTGAAATTATCGAAATTCCCACCAACAATAATTTTACCATCACTCTGTAAACTGATCGTTGAAACAAACGAAACATTGATTGGTCCAATGGAAGTGTTGTTTCTAAAAACGGTATCAAGGCTTCCGTTTGTATGAATTCGCGCTAAAAAAGCATGCGTGAACCCCATATCTGAGTTGTAGGAAAAAAATCGACCGCCTATTAAAAGTTTACCATCCGATTGTATTGCCATGGAATAAACACTTGCATCTGGACCAGTTCCAGGATCAAACGTGAGATCAGGAACTCCATTTGCATTCAATCGTACCAAGTTATTTATTGGAAGACCGTTGTAATCATCAAAAGATCCTCCGATAAACAGTTTACCATCCGTTTGTTGTACAATTGTATTGACGGAACCGGGATTCCAACTACTGCTTGTGCTGCTCTGAAAACCTGTTCCGCTAAGAAAAGTAGGGTCAATAGAACCGTCATTGTTTAAGCGCACAATCATATTTGCCGCAATGCCATTGAAAGAGGTGAAGTTACCGCCAACAAGCAATTTCCCGTCGGATTGGATGTAAACAACAGAAACGGTAGAATCGGCTCCAGTTCCAATATTAAACGTTGGATCAACAGAACCATCCGAATTCAATCGAACAACACCTTTCGAAAAGATTCCACCAACAACGGTTTTGCCGTCCGTTTGTGTGATGATCGATTTGACGCTAGTTACAGAACCTATTTGTTGATTAAATGTGAGATCAAGCGCGCCGTCTTGTGCCTGTAATCTTCCGCAAAAACAAATGAGTGCGAAGGCAATGAATACATGAATTTTTTTCATCTTATTTAGTTTAACTACGTTGATAAATAGTGTCGTAAAACTAAATTCTGTTGACTGATTTTTAACTATTTCCACGGTAGACAAAGCAGTGGACAATTGCTTAATCAACTGAAAATCAAATTATTTTAGCGAGTTCATCAATGTCTTCAGTAACTGATTCAAGCATTTTTTTTCTTAAACGATACCGCGTTTTTTTGATGGTGTCGGGTGAAACTGCTAGTACATCTGACATTTGTTTGGTGGTTAATTGCAATTTGGTCAAGCAAATTAATCGGGTTTCAGCTGGAGTTAAATGAGGCAATCGTTCTTTTAATCGTGCAAAGAATCCTTTATGAACTTGTTCAAATAATTCCTGAAATTTGAACCAATCCTCGGCTGTGAAAATGGTTATTTTGTTTAATTCATCTAATCGATCGGTGTTTTCCTCTGCTAGTTCTTTTGATTTTAAGACTTTTAGGTTGGTGATTTCGTTTTTAAATGTATCCAGCAATTGACTTTTTTCAAGCATACTGCTCGTATAACTAGCTAAGAGTTGTTTCGATGAATCCAATTCTGATTCCAATCGCTGCTTTTCAGAAGTGAGCAATGCTGTTTCACGTTCAAAGATGATTTGATCTTTTTTTCTTCTCAATTGTTGTTTTTGCACCAAGAAAATAATGGCTACAATGAGTGCAATTACAATGAGTAACAAGCTTCCTGCAATGATTTTTTTGTTGGTTCGATCTGCTTGATCTTGCAAGTCCTTTTTTTCTTGTTTCGCCTTCGATTTTGCTTCCTTCTTTTCAAACTCAATCCGCATTTCCAGTCTCGTCAAAGCCTTTTTTTTGGCTTCACTAAAGAGTGAATCTTTCGCTTCTAAAGTGAGTTGATAATAAACGATTGCTTCTTTATACCTTCCTGTCTGAGAATAGAGCGCGCTGAGTTGTTCATAGACGTTCTTTTGCTCCAATAAATCATTCATTTCTGTTGAAATGGCTTTTGCTCGAAGCAATTGGTTTTCAGCTTCTACATAGTTTTTTGTTTGCAGGTAAAACGTACCAATGTGCAATGCATCACATGCAATTCCTTTCTTACTGCCAATTACTTCATCCAATGATAAAGCATCAAAATAAAATTCGGTAGCTTTTTTTAAATCGCCTTGAGCTGCAAAGATGTTTCCCAAATTACTGGTGCAAATGGCGATTCCTTCCTTGTCATTTAAGCTTGAGTATACATTCAGCGCTTTTTGGTAATAAGCTATTGCCTTTGTATCATTCACTTCAGCTGCATAACTATTTCCGAGATTGTTGTACAGTTTCGCAAGCTGCAATTTCGAACTCGTTTTACTGCACTTCAGTGCTTTTAAAAAATAGGTTTTCGCTTTTGGAACATCTTCTTGCACCAAAAACACCGAACCGATGGCGCTGTAGCAATCCATCATCAGTGCTTTATTCTTCATTTTCTCAGCTATCGCTAACGCTTGAAAATGGTAATCAAGGGCTTGTAGGTAATTCCCCATTTCAAAATAAAGAGCGCCCAATGCTGCTAAACATGTTGATTGCTCCTTTTTAAGCCCTTGTGTCTGGTAGTTTTTCAGCTCATTGAGATGGGAATTGATGGACTTTTCGAATCGATTTTTTTGATCAATACCTAGCTCTGAAGTCGTTACTTGCGCAAACGAAAAAAGATGAATGATGAAGAATAAACCGCAAAAAAGGAATTGTTTCATTTAGCCGAAGCACATTTAATCAACTTGAAGGAATTGGGATTCATTGGGATAAAAGTAAGGATTTGAATTGAGGATTTGAAGGTAACACTTCTCCGTTAATACATACAAATAGTGTGGTGGACAAACGGGTGGACAATCAGTTAAGTGTATGAAAGTCAAATGATAGAATGAACAGCTTTTATACACGATTTTAATCGTTCGTCAAAATTCCCTGAAATAATAGCGTATTTCAATCCTCGATTCTCCAATTCAAGTTGAATACGGTCATAATGCCATTGGCGTAAATGTGGGAATTCACGCGTTCCATCATCTTCCCAAGGAATATCGATGTCAAGTAATAAATAGAGGTCATATTTTCGCTGATAACTCATTTCAATTACTGTTTCAGGGCATTCTTGAAAGTAAATCTCGCTCCAAATTTGCGTCACAATTAAATCCGTATCGCAGAACACGAGTTTAGTCGCTTTTTGGATGTTTTGTTCTTCCAAATCAACTTGTCCGTTTGCAATGTGTTGAATGTCTATAAGTTGCAATACCCCTCCCTTTTCCACAAAATAACTGCGCCCGAATTCCTCTACCCAAGTTGTTTCAAAATGTTCTGCTAATTTTTTGGCAAGTGTCGTTTTTCCAGTCGATTCTGGACCGGTTAATACAATTCGTTTTACAAAATAGGGTTGAACAATTTCTGGAATAAATTGCCAATTTTTAAACGGATTAACCCGAATTTCAGTAGCAGAAATGGGTACTTCTTTTCGTTCTAAATCAATTAAAACATGTTCGATTGTTAACCAGTTTGCGACATCATTTCCATAATCTTCTGAAGAGAAAAACACTTCGGTATCTGGATGAATTTCACGTTTCAATAAGGCTGTCCAAATAACACTGAAATTTTGTTTCTCGTGCGGATATGAAGGAACTTCATCGGTGACATGAATGACGTTACAATCAGGTGCTAATTGTTGCATCCAAGCAAATCGTAATTCCCCAGGAATTGGTTCTTTTTGAATCGAGCATACAAGTACCGTTAGTTCATCAACCTGCTCCATTGCTCGCTGAATGAGGTGCAGATGTCCAAGGTGAGGTGGCATGAATTTACCTAAAACAAATCCTTTTTTGTAACGCTTATTTTTTTCCAATCCCGATATCCTTTAATTGCTAATACTAGAAAAACGATATAAATTCCGCTTGAAAGATACAATTCTTTATACCAAAACAATACACAATAAATGCTGTTTGCTGCGATCCAAAAAAGCCAATTTTCCAGGAGTTTTCTAGCAAGTAACCAATTGGCTGTTAAACTTAACATGGCAACAAATGCATCTATAATTGGTAGATTGGCATCCGTAAATTGAATGAGTACGAATGACCAAAAAGCGGTTAATACAGTAATAATCAATCCATAAAAAATCCACTGATTTAAGGTCATTGATTGTACGGTGGTCAAGGTCTCGTTTCGTTCTTTTTTCCAATTGTACCAACCATAAATTCCTTGAAGAAAAAAGATGACTTGTAAGCACATGTCAGCATATAATTTTACTTGAAAAAAGACAATAAAATAAGCCACCACAGCTACTATTCCTGCGGGCCAATTCAGAACGTTTTTTTGAACGGCTAGCCAAACACAAGCAAGACTAAAAAGAACAGCGATAATTTCGAAAAGACCCATTAAAAACGAATAAGGATGGAGCAATAGAAATTACAGGTCGCCATGGCAAAATAATACGGTTGATTCCCTTGAACATATCCGGCTGTATAATACCGTTGATTGGTGATGTTGTTTACCATCAATTGAATCGCGTGTTTTTTCCAAAAATTATAATTGATAGATGCGTTGAGAATGAAGGATGCAGGTACCATGTAGTTTTTATTACCTGTATTGTCTAAGAATGACTGACTAACATACCTACCACTTATCTCAACAAGGATTTTTTTTGTAATTCGATAACCAACAGATTGATTCATGATGAGTTGAGGAGTCAACAGTGGGCTAACATTTGTATAGGTAATGGAATCATAATCCGTTGTATACGATTTTATTTGATTAAAGCTGAAATTTGCTTGGGTGGAAAGCACTAAGTTGTTGATTGGTTCAGCAGCAATGTTCAACTCTACACCTTGTCGATAACTTGAACGAACATTTTTTCTCAATGGCAATCCGATATAACTCAACTGACCAATGGCTGCAATTTCGTTTTTAAACTGCATGTGGTAAGCATTCAAATCGATTTTCCATTTTTTGAACAACAATTTTACTCCTAACTCAATATCAACAACGGATTCTGGTTTTACTCGACTTAAACTTCCTATTTCTGTAGATGTTAACGAATCGATATTGTCGTATCCCGCAAATAGATCATTTCTTGTTGGTTCTCTGCTTGTTTTTCCAATAGAGGTATAGAGCAACTGATTTTTTCTAAACCGATAAGTAACACCCGCTTTTGGATTGAAAAACTGCCAATGAATAGGATCAATGATTAGTGGTGTATTTTTATCAGCTGTATAACTGAATTGCGTATATCGGTATTGTAAATCAGTAAATAAAGTGAATTTTTGAAGCTGGTAGGCTAGTTTGATGAAGGAAGAAATTTCTTGTTTATGTCCTGCATTTTTATAGAACACATCATTTTTAGTTTCCATGAAAGAAGCTGAATGATAACGCACATAATTGGAGGTATTCAATCCGAGATTCAACTCCCAATTTTTCTTGCGGTAGTGATAGTTCGCAATTCCACCATAGAAGTGAGAGTTTACGGAAAATTGATAGTAATCGGGTTGAAATAAAATAGAATAACCACCTGATAAATGGGTATAGTGAGCTGTAAATGAGAGTTGCGAAGCCTTACCAACTGGAAGAAAATATTGAATCATCCCCAACGATTGATTGAACTGATCCTTTTCATCTTTGGTCAATAAATTGGCTCTGTAGTTTTGTTGAAGTAGCGAATCTGAAATTGCTAAATAAGCCATTTGATTCTTAGAAACACCCGTAAAACCAGTGAATTTTATCAACCCTTTTTTTGTTTTATACCCGCCACTCAAAAAGGCCGATTGTCCTTTTGTTCCTGAATGCTCACGAAATCCATCAGATCCAGTTGCAGAAAACCGACCGTAGAATGACCATTTATTGTTTAGTAAGCCAGTGGTGAATTCGGGACTAATTCTATACGTATTATACGATCCAAAACTTGAGTTGATTTCAATCGATGAGCTATCCATTAAAGACGGAGATTCTAAATTAATTGAACCGCCAAAAGAGGCCGTTCCATTTGTGCTGGTTCCGACACCTCTTTGAACTTGAATGGAACGAATACTGTTCAAAAAATCAGGATAGTTAGAAAAATATGCACCTTGATCTTCGGGCTCATTTAAGGGAACTCCATTTAACGTAAAATTGATTCTAGTTTGATCAATACCACGTAAGCGGAAATAAGAATATCCAGTGTAATTACCTCCGTCAGAAACCCATGTGATGGATGGTGTTTTTGCTAATAAAACAGGCATTTCTTGACCGAAATAACCCTGTTCAATTTGTTGTCGATTAAATGTAACTTCTGATATGGGCGTTTTACGATCAACTCGTATGACACGAATGGAAACTTCTTCTAAATCACGATTCTTTAGTGTGTCGGTTGTTTCTTGGGCATTGAACGGATTTACAGAAAAGCCCCATGTGCATCCTATAAGTAGAACCTTCTTACAATTGTTTAATTTCTCATTCATACTCTTTCTTTCCAACATACTTCTCTCCATAAAATGCCTTTATAACCTTAATTCCTTCTATTATCACAGCATTGAGCGTTTTTAATTCTTCAGCTGGAACCCAAATTTCATTGTGATTTTTCGCTCCTACATTTTGTACTTCAAATTGCTCGAAATATTCCAAAGGAATTTCAAATTGAGTGACATAACCTACATTCCCATTTTGATCGTCGTTTGTATTCCATTCCCTTGCGATCGAACATGCGTATTCGTAATCCAAAACAGGATAAAATATCGGTTGCCAAGAAAGCCTTGGTGGAAAAGCTGTGTAATTGGAAGCCTTAATCAAGTTCAACTCGATTTGTCCAATGGGTCTGTATAAGGTTTTTATTGACATAATTAAAAGTCGTAAACGGTTACATTCGTCTGCTTTGATAGAAGACTAAGTTCAATGATTGGTTCTATTTTATCCCAAGTTCCACCCGCTAAACCACAACCAATCCGAGGCATGTGAACAGAAGCTTTTATTTCATTAGCAAATTCAGAAACTTTTTGTAATCCTAGTTCAATCGCTTCATAACGAATTGGAGAATTCCCGTTTTCGTCTTTGTTCATTTTGTGTTGACCAATTATATTGGCTATCCAAAGATCATTTTCTACTTGAACAAATTGAACTTCACCTAATTCAAAATTAACGCGAGATTTGAACCATTCCCTATATTGTTTTTCAGGTTCTAGCCAACGTTTTGAAATCGCAACTACAAATCCTTTTCCCCAACCGCCCATGTCATTACAAACATGAACAATGATCTTATTCCCTGTTTCTTGAGGTGCAGTTGCATCGCCTTTGAGATATTTTATTTCAGTTTTCATTTGTTAATCGTTCAATTACTTTCTTCATTTGCCTCAAATCCTTATCACTATAGCAGACCAAATACACTTTCTCGATAAGATCATTGTTTTCTAAAATACCGCGAATTGTCGTGTAAGCAATTTGCGTAGCTCCTTCAAAAGGAAAACGATATGCACCTGTACTAATGGATGGAAAAGCAATTGTTTTTAATCCGTTATCGATAGCAAGTTGTAAAGCGGTTTCGTAACACGATTGTAGCAATACTTCTTCATTTTCGGTTCCATTGTTCCAAACTGGTCCAACTGTGTGAATGATGAATTTTGCTGGTAAATCGTATCCTTCCGTCATTTTCGACTGACCTGTTTCACAACCTTTCAACAATCGGCACGCTTCCATCAAATCTTTTCCAGCAGCTTTGTGGATAGCCCAATCAACGCCACCACCGCCCATCAGAGCGTTATTGGCAGCGTTAACAATGGCATCTGCATTTAGTTGGGTAATGTCAGCTTGTATGATTTCAATTTTACTCATTTACAACAAGTACTGCTTTTTCCAATTGTACATTAATTCTGCCTCTGATTTCTGAAAGGGATTGTTCATTGACTTGTTTACCGTTTTCGAACACTGTTTGAAGTAAACCTTGTTTTTCTTCTTCCCACGTGCATTCATCTTTCAAAAGCAACCCATTTTCTGTTTCAAATACGGCTAACAAACCTTTCGCTGATTTTTTGGTTCCATCATCTGTTTTTGGATCTTTGAAAATATTACGTGGCTCACCGTTTACTTCACCATACGTTGCTTTCATAGCGAATCCATACGTATCACGCGTGACGTATTCATACGTGTAAGAACCGATTCCCAAAACCACATTGAAGGATGCAAACCCTTTTTCTTTCAATCCTTCTAAAATGGCAGTTTGGCGTTGAAGTGTGATGCTGTCACCGTAAATCAATCCGATATGAGCATCCAATAATTTGTATCCTTTTTCAGTTGTTGTACCTCCAAAAACTTCCCACATACATTCGATTGATCCTTTGTATTCAGGACTTCCTGGTGTTGCATCTTTGTCGCCAATAATAATTTTCACGGGATCACCACTGTCAGGACGAATCACAACTTTACCATCTCTCGCTAAGATTTTTTCTTTCAATTGTGGTAAATATTCGGTAATTACTTGCCAGAAATCCCAAGTATCAGAAACGATAGATACAATTCCATTTGGATACAACTCTGAAATCAAGCGTTCGAATGTTCCAATTTCATCGTCTTTTGTTCCCATGCACATCACAGAGTGTTCAGTTGCAGGAACACTTCCACCGATTAATTCTTTATCAGAATCAGCATTGTAATACTGTTCGT
>JAYSRF010000288.1:0-2373 GCA_043721195.1 Fluviicola sp.
ATGGAAATGGTCAAAATGCGGGTGATGCGATTGTAAAACATCCAAAAGTTAAAGCAATTTCTTTCACTGGTGGAACAAAAACGGGTGAGTACATTGCACGAACTGCTGCTCCTATGTTCAAGAAATTGTCGCTTGAATTAGGTGGTAAAAATCCGAATATCATTTTCGCCGATTGCGATTTTGATGAAATGATTAAAACAACCGTTCGTTCTTCTTTTGCAAATCAAGGTCAAATCTGCTTGTGCGGTTCTCGGATTTTTGTGGAACGTGCGATTTACGATCGGTTCAAAACTGCTTTTGTGGAACGCGTCTCCCAATTAACGGTTTCTTATCCTACTGATCCTGCTGCTAAAATGGGCGCTGTTGTTTCGCAACCACACATGGAGAAAGTATTGAGCTACGTTGAATTGGCGCAGCAAGAAGGTGGAACTGTTTTGACTGGCGGACACCGTGTTTACTTGAATGCACCGTACGATCAAGGTTTCTATATTGCTCCAACAGTTATTGAAGGATTGAGCTACGATTGTCGTACCAATCAAGAAGAGATTTTTGGACCTGTGGTGACCATCATGCCATTTGATACAGAAGAAGAAGTCGTGATGATGGCTAATTCTACCGTTTATGGTTTAAGCGCTACGATTTGGACATCTGATTTGAAACGTGCGCACCGTATGGCAGATACTGTACAAGCTGGAATCGTTTGGCTCAATTGCTGGTTGGTACGTGATTTACGCACGCCATTTGGTGGTGTAAAAGCATCTGGAGTAGGTCGTGAAGGTGGCTGGGAAGCTATGCGTTTCTTTACAGAGGCGAAAAATGTATTGGTCGCATACTGATCTTTTACTTAATGTTTTGACCGAATAGAAAACACGTATCCTTTTCCTTTTAAGGTGATAATTTCAATGGTTTGATCATGCGCTACATACATGCGTAATTTGCGGATATAAACATCCAATGTGCGTGAATTGAAATACGAGTCATCACCCCAAACTTCCAATAATAGTTCTTTTCGATCGGTGGGTTGATTCTTGTTTTGGACTAAAAGCGAAAGAATTTGCGTTTCTCGGTACGATAATTTTGCGGTTTTATCCTGCGATTTTAATTCCAATCGATCGGGCGAAAAAGTGAACATTCCCAATTGAATTTCAGCAGTTGAATCAACGGTTGTTGGTTTTATCGTTTTGATCCGCAATTGATTATTGATCCGCGCAATTAATTCTTCAATGCTAAAAGGTTTTCGCACGTAATCGGTTGCGCCAATTTCAAATCCTGTTAAGACATCTTCTGTGAACGATTTCGCTGTGAGGAAAATCAACGGCATTTCTGGTTGACGCATTTTGATAATTCTACCCAGTGCAAACCCATCAATATTCGGCAACATTACATCTAATAAACACAAATCTGGTTGGAACTGATCATAACCTTGAATGGCTTTATTTCCATCTGAAATGAGCAGTACTTCAAACCCTTGATGTTCCAATGTATCCTTCACCACCTTTGCTAAAAACGGCTCGTCTTCAACATATAAGATTTTAGTTTTCATGCTTCGGTTTTGGAAAAGTTAAACGAAAAACACAGCCTTTTAATGGCAAGTTTTGTACTTCGATGTTCCCAAGATGGTGACGCATGATTTGATAACAATAATGTAAACCAAGGCCATAACCAGTTACGTTGTGTTCATTTCCAGTAGGTACGCGGAAGAATTTCTCAAATACCTGCCCAACATACGGTGCTTGAATCCCAGGTCCTTCATCAGCAATTTCCAGTGTGATAGTATGTGTGTTTTCTATGATTTTAAGGTGAATAATAGGAGATTCTCCACCATATTTGATGCTGTTGTCCAATAAATTCAATAACACGCCTTGCAAGTGAATGGGGTCAACTTGAGCCCAGATAGTTTCCATGTTTTTTTGAAAATCAATCTGTGCATTTCCTTGCTTTAATTGCCATTGATAGCTTAAAAGTGCGTTTTCCGTAAACGCAATCAGGTTGATCCTTTCTAGCTGTAGGAAACTGTTTTTTTCTTCCAACAATGCGTTTGTTAGTACCAGATCAATTAATTTATCCAAACGGTTTACTTCCTTCGTCATCAATTGTAAATATTCGTCCATGACAACAGGATCGCTTTTACGTTTGTAATGTTGTAACGCTTCCAACGCAACTCGAACAGTGCTGACAGGTGTTTTAAGTTCGTGCGATATATTATTGATAAAATCGGTTCGCAATTCGTTCAATAACACTTGTTTTCGGTAACTCCGGTATACAAAAACAAATGCGCCAACCGTTACACCAAGCAAAATGAGTGAGAAGATCAATTGAGGAATTATTTGCCACCAGATATAGCTGTTTTTATTGGTCAATTTAATGCCTATT
>JAYSRF010000289.1:0-2372 GCA_043721195.1 Fluviicola sp.
GCAGCTGGAACGATTTCTCTTTTTTCAACTGCGTCGTGATACAGTTGGCTTGAATGCTAATTCTGTAATAGAGCAATTAGAACTCGTTGGTGGAACGTCAAATTTCTTTGCCTTAGTTTAGAGAAACGCTTGTTGAACTTTACTCGATTGCATACAAATGTCCATAGTTGTATGAAATAACACTACCTTGGCTCAGTTCCTGTTTTTGAATACAACAAATGTATGCTGGTGCTCAATCATTTTTTATATGACTCAAAATTTAGTTAAAACCTTACGATCGTTGGTTTCAATTCCAGAAACGGAGGTGACTCATCTTTTGAAGATTTTACAACATACAATGGTCACCAAAGGATCTTACTTTATTCGAGAGGGTCAAATTCCGCGCAAATTTGCATTTGTAGACGAAGGACTCTTTCATTGTTTGTATACAGATGAAAAAGGGAATGAATTCACAAAAAGTATTGTTTTGGATGGACAATTATTGGCTTCTTATAGTGCGATGATTGCACAAGAACCGTCCAAAATGTTGGTCGAAGCAATTGAAGACAGCAGTATTTTTGAAATAAATTATGCGCATTGGATTGAACTTCAAAAACGCCATGAGTGTTGGAAAAATTTGATCATTGCCTTATTGGAAAAAGAACTCAGAACCAAGGATCAACTCGATGCTGAATTGTATTTATTGGAGCCTACAGAACGTTATCTCCATTTTCAAACGACAAATCCTGATTTGGAACAACGCCTAAAACAGCAGCAAGTAGCTTCCTATTTGGGTGTTTCGGCTGTTTTATTGAGTAAAATGCGTGGAAAGAAGCGTTGACTATCCACAAAAAAACAGGTCCGAAAGTCATTTAAATCCTTTCAAACCTGTTTCATAAAACGAATAACTTGATTGTTTTCCGACCGTTATTTTAGAATAATCAATTGTTTATTCCAAATTTTAGCTGCTGTTTTAATTTGTAAAATATACGTTCCACCACTCAACTCTCCAGGAATTTCAAATTGTACGGTACCATTTGCAGTGGTTGTGATCGAAGTGATTTTACGACCTTTCAAATCAATTAAGTGGACTTGCGCTTGTTCTGGAGCTTGAATAGTCAATGAACTACCAGCTTTGACAGGATTTGGGAATAAGTTAATCGCATTCAAATTTTGTTCATTTAAGGCAAGGTCACCACCAATATTGATATTGTCTAAGTAAATGACATTACCATAATAACCATGATTTCTGAAAGCAATTTGAAGGTTGTTTTCACCAATGAATGCTGATAAATCAACTGTATCTGTTCGCCACTCATTTGCCGTTGGAACAAATAAGTTTTGATTGTCTGGTGAAGTTGATAGTTCTGTTCCGCCTTTGTAATATACTTGTTGGAAGGTTTCACCACAATCGGTTGAGACATGAATGGACAACGAATCTGAATTGCCTGATCCCCAACGTGCATAAGCAACATCAAAGTGCATTTTTAATTCTGTAGCGGAAACTGCTGCGTTGAGAGGAATTACGAGATCATCAATATTTCCTGTTCCATAGATGTTATAATTGTCAAATAAAGTAGATTGTGAAGAAGAACCGTAACCACCAGCTGCTGCTGAAAGTGACCATTGTCCATCATTGTCGAAATCGGTAATGCTCCAACCATTTGGCAAGAAATTACCTTGAAAATCTTCTTGTAGCGTTGCAAGTGGTAAGGCGAAAAACGAAACATTTACCGTTAAACTATCGACATCAGTTTGTCCATTTCCATCTGTGATTGTCAATATGGCTAAGTGATTTCCCGCTTGACTAAATGAAACAGCTGGATTGCGTTCGGTTGATGTACTTGGACTTCCGGTTGGGAACTGCCATGACCATGATGCATTGTCGTGATTCAAAAAGGAATAATCTTCAAAATAAAATGAATCAATGGCACAGGTTACTTCTAACTCCATTTTATCGACCATGATGCGAGCAATTGGTGTTGTTGGTGCCTCGCTCAGTTGACTTTCCCAGATTCCTTTTCCATAAGTAGCCAAGCGAATTTTGCCATCGCGGTAGAATGGTCGCAAGATATTTCCTGATGTAAATGTTGGCAGACCAGCGTTGTCAATTTGCCAATTGGTGGTATTGTTTCTGTAATAAACTGACTTGTTGGTTGCTGCATATAAACCGCCATCCGTTCCAGCAATGTGTACCAAATGATGAATACTTTCATTGTTGAGGGCTGTTCCTGTTACATTTGTCCAAGAAGTACCGCCATCGATTGTTTTATAGATTTTATTCCCGTTTGATCCACTTGTATAGGCGATCCAAAGGGTATTTTCATTTTGTGGATCTATGGTTAAGAGCATTCTGTTGTGATTGCCATTTGGAATGGTCAGCGAATTCCATG
>JAYSRF010000290.1:0-2364 GCA_043721195.1 Fluviicola sp.
TTGCTTACTTTTGCATCATAAAACCTTATCTATGATGAATCGCTTAATCGCCATAATTACAATTTGTTTTTTTAGTAATGTGCTTTCTGCGCAGTCATTGATCTTACAGGGATTAAATGATACAACATTCAATACTGGATTAGACGCCAATTATAATGGAATAAACGCATTAGCGATGCAATCCGATGGGAAAATTATTGTCGGTGGAGGTGTCGATATGTTGTACAATGGAGTCGCAAGAAGTGGAGTTGCTCGGTTAAATCCAGATGGTAGTTTAGATGCGAGCTTTAATCCAGGAACAGGAATCGGAGGAGGCACCCAGAATGTTAAAGCGATCAAAATACAACCGAATGGAAAAATTATTATTGCAGGGAGTTTTGATTCCTACGATGGTGTTTTAATAAACAGAATAGCACGATTAAATTCAGACGGAAGTTTAGATCAAAGCTTTAATTCTGGAATATTAGTCAATGATGATCTTTATACGGTGACTTTACAACCGGATGGTAAAATTTTGATTGGAGGTGGGCTTACTGGACCAGTCGGAAATCCGAATAATTCATTAATGAGATTGAATCCAGATGGAAGTCTGGACGTAAGCTTTAATCCTGGAAGTGGAGTCAACGGATATGTTTATGCATCTGCATTGCAACCCGATGGAAGAATCATCATTGGTGGCACTTTTATGACCTATAACGGTACAGCAAGATACGGAACAGCTCGATTGAACTCAGATGGAAGTTTAGATGAAAGTTTTAATACAGGAACTGAAGTATACGGTCATATTTATACGATTACCTTACAATCTGATGGAAAAATTATTATTGGTGGTGATATTTCAAATAATATAGGTAATCCAATCTCCGTTTTCAGATTGAATTCTGATGGTAGTTTAGATCCAACTTTTCAGCCAGTAGTAAGTGTGAATACCGTTGTATATTCATCTGCAATACAATCAGATGGAAAAATCATTGTCAGTGGTGGATTTAGAACACTTTACTACGATACACCATATCCGGTAAACAGATTAAATGCTGATGGCACTATTGATAATACTTTTAGCCAGGATAGTGTGCTTCAAGCTTACTATGTTCCAGAAGTAGTAGCCGCAATCGTTCAGCCAAATGGAAAAATCATCATTGGTGGTACATTTACTTCTTATGGTGGTGTAGCAAAGAGTAATATTTGTAGAATCATGGCTTGTTCCCAAACATTTGGTGTTGATACAATTGAAAGTTGCAATCCTTATACTTGGATTGATGGAATAACTTATTCGTCATCAAATGACACTGCCACCTATTCACTAATAAACAGTAACGGTTGTGATTCAATCGTAACGTTGAATTTAAGTATTCTTAGTAACTCGTCTACCGTTTATGATACAGCATGTAACACATACATTTGGGCACTGAATGGTGCTACATTAAGTTCTTCAGGAACATATATTGACACGATCCCTAACACAAATGGTTGCGATTCAATCATCACATTAAACCTTACAATTAACAATTCAACAACTGGAAATGAAATAGTTACAAGTTGCAATGAATATATCTGGCTAATCAATGGTCAAACGTATACTACTTCTGGAACTTACACCGACACAATTCCAAATGCAAATGGCTGCGACTCCATCATTACACTCAATTTAACGATCGTTCCAAGTTTACCACTAACTACTAATCTATTTTCGCAACCTTCTGATGCCAATTTGTGTGTTGGAAACCTTAGTATTTCAGCTAATGGAGCACCTGATTTTACGGAAGCAATTGACGGAGGATCACCCTTCATCCATTCAGGTTATATCTTGGTCAATGATCTTTGTTCAGGCGTGCATTCATTGTTTACAACAAACGGTTGTGGAGATACCCTCACAACAACCTTTATTATTCCTGTCGATTCCAACTACATCTTCAACAATCCATTCATTGATTCCATTGCTGTTGATTCGCTCGGAGCAATCATTGAAGATTGTGAAATCTATTACAACAGCATCGATACTGCGTACATTGATTCCATCTTCGCCACTGGAAATACGGTAACAGTGATTTGGAATATCGTTGATTCCAACGGTTCTAACTTAGACACCTCGTCGTATGAATTGAACAATGGCAATGGCGTTTATTACCTGCAATTGAGTGTTTTCTGTCCTACAAAAGCATTGGGCGATTATTTCACCGTCAACGAAGCCATTTATTTCGAAGACGGGAATATCTCAACAGCCAGCTTAGCGGTTTTGGACGACGATCTGTTTCAACTTTTCCCTAATCCAACCAGCGACCTCATCACCATTCGTTTTGAAGCACCGAAAGCCGAATTGGTGATCTATGATGCGCAAGGAAAACACATTCAATCGCAAAACAT
>JAYSRF010000291.1:0-51089 GCA_043721195.1 Fluviicola sp.
TGAAAGAAATAGCAGAAAACGCGAAAATTGTCAAAGAATTGTTGCCTGGAATCACCGTTTTTAATTCGGATAGCCTACAAGTCAATCTGCTTGATTACCTAAAGAAAAACAGAACTTTCAATGACAAACCAACGTTAGTCGTAACATGGGCCAATTGGTGTCCACCGTGTATGTCTCATGTTGATTTAATCCTGAAAGATGATCTTGCATCTAGCTACAACATTCTTCTTGTCAACAAAGATTTTAATTCCAATATCTCAAAGTTGAAAGTGAAAGTAGCGGAACATACACCCGATTATAGCAAAGAAGTACGCTTACTTTTTGACAATGCAAATCAAATGGAACCCATCGATAAGGGCGGTGCACCCTATTTCATTTGGTTGGATGATCAATTCGTTATTAAAGGCTCATTTGCTGGATATAACATCAAATTGGATGCCATCAAGAAGGTCTTGTTGGAAATAGAATAATGTCTTTCATCTAAGACCACGTTTTATTCTTACCTGAATTCGATTTTAAATGGTGTTGCAACGAAATTTATATCAATCGTAGGCTCTTGGAATAAGATTCTTCCAAAAAATAAAGATCATAATCAATTAAAGCACATACTGTTCGTAAAATAATGAAAGCAAAAATCATCATTTTTGGGTATTTGCACCTAAATCAAGTTAACCTAATTTTGGGTTTTAAATCTGGATCATGAAAAAACACGCTCTCGGACTAATTTTCACCTTAACAGTTTTACTTTCTAGTGCTCAAAATTTAGTTCTCGAAGAAAACTGGTGGCAACCGAATGGTGAGGTTTATGCGGTAGTAAAAGATACAACAACTAATATTGTTTATTTAGGAGGTCAGTTTACCTATGTTGGTCCAGTGGAGCCGTATGGAACGAAGGTTGACGTATCCACAGGAATTACAGATTTCAATTACGCCAATCCAAATAACCGTGTAACCGCCTCTATCCCAGATGGCAGCGGCGGTTGGTATATTGGAGGAGCATTTACACAAGTTGGAGACAGTGTTCGAAATAGAATTGCGCATATTAATAGCAGTGGCCAAGTTAGCGCATTGTTTGCTAATCAAGGGTTTGACGCACCTGTCAACTCTTTAGTCAAAAATGGAAGTACGATCTATGCAGGTGGTTATTTCACAAGTTATGGATCATTACAATCATACGGCGCATCCTTTGACCATACGACTGGAATCATGAATATGGCCTTCCCAGAAGTAAACAATACAGTAAGTGTAGCGATTCCAGACGGAAATGGCGGCTTCTATATTGGAGGTCAATTTACTCAAGTGGGGGACAGCGTTAGAAATTATCTTGCTCAAATAAATTCTGCTGGAGCCGTAACTTCTTGGAATCCAAACCCAAATGGACCCGTTAATAAAATGGTTCTCTCTGGTTCAACCCTATATGTTGGTGGTATGTTTACACAGATTAATGGATCCAATAGAAACACACTAGCAGGTGTGGATGTAGTTACTGCTATACCTACTTCATGGGATCCGAATCCGAATAATAGTATCACGTCTTTGGCGGCCTCTGGAAGTACAATCTATGTTGGAGGTTTCTTTACAACTATTGGAGGTCAAACAAGGAATAGAATTGCAGCATTGGATGATGTAAACGGGTTGGCAAATTCTTGGAATCCGAATTCAAGTTCAGCTGTTAATGCAATAACAATATCGGGAACTACTGTTTATGTTGGTGGTGATTTCTTAACGATTGGCGGACAATCAAGAAACAGGATTGCTGCTTTAGATATTACGACAGGATTAGCAACCACATGGAATCCCAATTCGAATGCTACCGTGAAAGCGATCGTTGTTTCGGGAACAACAATCTTTGTTGGTGGTAATTTCACAACAATTGGAGGACAGACAAGAACATCTATTGCAGCATTAAACAATTCAACAGGACTTGCCACGCTATGGGCTCCAGATGCAAATGCAGCAGTAGAAACCATCGGTATCTCAGGATTAACGGTCTTTGTCGGTGGATCTTTTACTACAATTGCAGGGCAAAATAGAAATAGATTTGCGGCCTTGGATCTTATTATGGGAAATGTGCTTTCATGGAATCCAAATCCAAATGCATCCGTAACTACTATTGGTATTTCGGGAAGCACTATGTATGTTGGCGGAAATTTCACTGCAATTAATGGTCTAAACAGAAACCGAATTGCGGCTATCGATGCTACAACTGGATTGTGCACGTCCTGGAATCCAAATGCAAATTCCACCGTTAATGCAATAACGATTTCAGGGACTTCAGTGTATGCTGGAGGTGATTTTACGACTATGGGAGGTCTTGCAAGAAACTATATCGCTGGTATCGATCTAACAACAGGTAATACAACAACTTGGAATCCGAACGCAAATAATTTTATTCTGACATTAGCTTCTTCAGGAAGCACGATTTATGCTGGAGGTGATTTTACAAACATCGGCGGGCAAGCAAGGAACAGAATTGCTGCATTAAATAGTACAACTGGTCTTGCCACTACCTGGAATCCAAATGCAAACAGCTTTGTGCGAACTATTTTGGTTGCGGGAACGACGGTATACGCTGGTGGTGATTTCACGAATATTGGCGGACAACCTAGATCTTTAATTGCTGCGATAGATCAGAGTTTAGGTACGGCCACCACTTGGAATCCAGGTGCAAATGCTTCTGTTTATACACTAAATAATTCGGGAACCACTATTTATGCTGGTGGATCATTTAGTACAATTGGTGGTCAACCTCGAAATTTTTCAGCCGCTCTTGATATGGGTACAGGTTTGGCAACATCCTGGAATCCAAATCCTAATAGTATAGTCTTCACCATTTCATCTACTGTTACGTCCGTATATTTGGGTGGTCAGTTTACCTCCATCAATGGAGTTACACGAAATAATTTAATGGCATTTAATGCAACGAGTGGTCAACCTACTAGCTGGAATCCAAATGCGAATTCAAGTGTGAGCGCTTTAGCTTTATCAGGAAATACAATCTACGCTGGTGGTAATTTTAATGTAATTGGGGGGCAATCACGATCTCAAATTGCTGCAATAGATGCCATTACAGGGCTATCTACTACTTGGAATCCGAACTCAAGTGGTGGCGGGATAGAATCAATTGTGGTTTCAGCAAGTACGGTATATGTGGGAGGTAATTTCACAACAATAGGTGGACAAGCAAGAAATCGTATCGCCGCTCTTGATAGTATTACTGGGAATGCTACTTCTTGGAATCCAAATGCAAATAATTGGGTTTTAGCCCTAGCTGTAAAGGGAGACACCATTTATGCTGGAGGTCTTTTCACTTCAATTGGGGGACAAGTTAGAAATAACCTTGCAGCATTAAATGCGACAAACGGAATGACTACTTCTTGGAATCCAACTCCAAACAACTTTGTAAGCACAATAGGAGTTTCAGGAAATACAATTTACACAGGTGGAAATTTTACATCAATTGGAGGCCAAGCAAGAAATTATATTTCTTCATTTAATGCAACGACTGGCTTAATTAATACATGGAATCCAAATTTAAATAACAGTTTAAATGTTATTAAAGTTTATTCAAATAAAATCTATATTGGAGGCTATTTTAGCACTGTTGGAAATCAATTAAGAGAACGCCTTGCAATTGTGGATCCGCTTAGCGGAACTGTATCGTCATGGAATGCTAAGATTGGCAGTTCGTCGATAAATGATATGGCTATTCATGGTAATACAATCTATGCAGGAGGAAATTTCACGACTGTTAATACTAAAATGCGCCGAAATTTTGCTGTTTTTTCAATTCCTTGCACCCCTACTGCAAATACAGACGTTCAAACAGCATGTGATTCCTTCTTGTGGATCGATGGAATGACCTATACTTCTTCTAACAACACCGCTAGTTGGACGTTAACCAACGCTGCTGGTTGTGATTCTGTGGTAACGCTTGATTTAACAATCAATGCTGCAACTACTGCAACTGACGTTCAAACAGCCTGTGATTCTTTCTTGTGGATCGATGGAATTACCTATACTTCTTCTAACAACACCGCTAGTTGGACGTTAACCAACGCTGCAGGTTGTGATTCTGTGGTAACGCTTGATTTAACCATCAATGCTGCAACTACTGCAACGGACGTTCAAACAGCATGTGATTCTTTCTTGTGGATCGATGGAATTACCTATACTTCTTCCAACAACACCGCCAATTGGACGTTAACCAACGCTGCAGGTTGTGATTCTGTGGTAACGCTTGATTTAACAATCAATCTCCCTTCTTCATCCTCCATAACAACATCAGCGATAGATAGCTACACAGCTCCTAGTGGAATAATCTATACCAGTTCTGGAACCTATATTGATAGTATTCCAAATGCATTCGGATGTGACAGTGTCATTACAATTGTTTTAACGATGAGTTTTACAGGGCTTGTCGAAAATGAGTCCTCTTATTTCCACATTTATCCAAATCCAAATGAAGGGTCTTTTGTTATTTCTTCAAACGAAGAAGGCACAATCACATTAATCAATGAATTAGGCCAAGAAATTAGAAAGATCGATCTTTCAGTTGGCAATGAATTCACCGTACAAATTGAAGGATTAAGCACCGGAATTTACTTTTTACAGGGAACAAGTAGGCACACTATTATTAATCAGAAAATAAGTGTAACTCGATGAATATCAAGCAACAGCTATTCCTTTACTTTAGATTAGGAATCAATTAATCCATAAAAAAATAACTAAATTAAACCCGCAGAGTATGAAATCAATAATCAACGTTCTTATTATCAGTTCTATTATTTCAACTAGTTCATTTGCAGAACAAAAACAATTGGTAGAACTTCCCTCCAATCCTGAGGTGGCAAACGTTTCACTGGTACCCAGCAAATCATTTAACTCGTATGAAGTTGCAGGTTCTTTAATTGGGAAAACAGGTTCATCGGCAGAAGCGACTTTAAAAGAATACGGTTTTGTTTATAATGACGATCCAGGGACACAAGAAGCCAATGGATTGACAATTAAGTATTTTTCGCAAGAAGAGTCGTTTGAGTTTTGTATTATCGCGACAAAGGGAGGTTCCGTTGTATTGGTTGCGTTTAATATAGTAGCAGGTGAAGACGATTACTACGGTGGAATTTTCGAGGAAGCAATGGAAAAATTTGAGAACTCTGTAATTGCGGCTGGTTTCAAGCTCAAGCAACCTGCAACAGAGGAAAACGATGAAGAAAAAGATTTTCACAATAGTGCGAAGAAGCAAAAAATTTATATCGGATACGATGGTTCATCAGAAGCTTGGATCTATATCTATAATGAAGCAATTGATATTAGTGAATTTAAACAATAGACACACACACATGTAGAAATAGTATCGTATCTATTGGATGGTCTCATCCTCTTTCAAATCATTTGCTTAAGTTTAGACACCGCTTATTGAAACAGCGCAAAATATAAATACATTAAACATGAAAAACAGACTTCTTTTCGTACTACTTCTATTGAGTTCTCATCTTGTTTTTGGACAAAATGCCTACATACAAGTAAATGGTGAAGCAGGTCTTTCTGTTTATTTAAACAGCCAATTCAAGGGGAAAACGACTACTGAGTTTAATGGGCTGATCATTGAAAATGTGATCCCTGGCAAAAACCTCATCAAAGTAGTAAAAGAAGGATTTACCCCTTTCGAAGAAACGATTACCGTGAAATCAGGCGAAGTGTTTTCCTATACGGTAAAGCCTTTCACGAAACACCTTGTTAATATTTCCGAACAAGGAAATTCTGGGGAAACGGATAAGAAAGCAACCATACAGACGGGGAAATTGATCGTGCAATCTGTTCCTATTGAAATCAAAATCACGATTCCAGACATCGAAGGAGTTGATAATCTCCCCAAAACAAAAGACAAATGGTCGGCTGATAAAATTCCAGCTGGAACCTACGACATCACTTTTACATACAATCAGAAAGTTATTAGTAAAACGATAGAGATAGTTGGAAATGACACAACAAGTGTTTTCATAAATATGCTCAACGGAGAGTTTAATGCTGTCAATTCGCTCGATAAAAAAAGAGCAATCGAACAGCAGGAATATTTGAATCAGTTAAAGATGTCTAAATTCATCGATTCACTTTCAACAACAAATGGTTTCAAACGAGGATTGACGGAAGCAGCATTTAAAAGCTTCAATCCGAAGGCATCAAGTATTCTTATTCCTGTAAAAAGACACAAACTCACTGACAATTATACCATGTACATGAATATGAATGGTAAACTTGGGATCAATCTTATTGATATCCAAGATGGGATTGTCACACGCTATAAAATAATGGTCGTCGATGAAAAAGGGTCTTCACAATCTCAACTTTATTTTTCAACTTTATTGGAGGCGGTAAAAAAGAACATTCCTTCCCAATACTTTCGGCATTACATCAATCAAGACAGAACCTATCAATCGATTACGTTTACATATAATAATATGAAGGTTGATATTGACTACTATATCCACGCCGCCAATGAGAAATATGAATGCAGTGATATTAGCATTACTTTCCACGTAACTGAATAAACTTTTCAAATGACAGATTGAACAGTTTCGACTATTCATCACTTAAAGCGGTTCGAATTAGCTTCCAGTTTTTTGTTGTTTTCATTCGTTCCCATTGTTTGAATCTTGGTAGCGCTCAAAACAGCCATTAAATGAAATCGCTTTAAATCTCAAATCCAACCTTTTGTAATCGCCATTACGATCATCTCAGACGTGTTTTTCGCTTTTGTTTTTGCGAGCAGATTTTTTCGGTGTGTGCTTACTGTTGCTTCACTTATAAATAAGTCATTCGCTATTTCTTTGGTCTTTTTACCATCGACAAGCATCAAAAGAATCTCGGATTCTCTTTTCGATAGAAATTCAGAAGGTACCTTGAATACTTTCTCCACATCAACATTGATAAAAGACGGTTCGCCATTGAGGCCGATAAAAGAAAGCACTGGGTTACCTATCATTTTAAGATGTGAAATATCTGTATGAGCTCCAAAAGACTTTAGAATCCGACCAGTTTCACTGTACTCAAGCGTAACTACTTGTTGTAAAACGCGGATATATTCTCCATTACTTTTTTGAATCCTGTAATCATAGCGTAACTTATAATTTGGAATTTGCTCCAAGCTAAGGGTCGCGAAAAATTCAATCGCTTTGTTTTCGATATTCAGAAACCATGGTTGATCTTCGGGATGAATTTTATCTAGTAAAAATGCCATGTTAATTTGGCTTGAAGGATAACCTAAAACGGATTCGACTTCCTTACTCATGAAATCAAGTTTCATCTCTATTAAATCAAAAACATAGAAATAACTTTCACCAACCTCAAAAATATTCATCAGTTTTTTTCGAATATCCAATTCTAACTGAACTTCCTTCAGCTTTTCACCAATAGAAATTTTATTCCAGATTTTCGATGCTTCATTTAATAATAACGACTTCATAATTCAACTTAAATTTGACAATTAGTAATGTACTCAACCCTCTTTTTTTATGCGTCAGAACTTTAACCAACTCAGGTTTTTCTTCACGATTTAATTAGTCAACTAAAAACGTTTTCGTTAAAATGGAGCGTCTATAAAAGACATAATGATCCTATAAACACGCGTCAAACTTTCAAAAACGTCAACCCATTCTTTAATCCAAAACACAATTGCTTCAAATCTGTTGTTTCCAACATTTCGCAAAGACCATTTCGTACAATTTTAAACTGATTGTGCACTGGACATGGTTGTTTTTCCGAGCAAGCTTTCATTCCAAGACCACAACCACTATAAACACGATCTCCATCTATAGCAAATACAATATCACGTAATTTGATGACTTCTAAACGCGATTGATCAATAATGAAGCCACCTGTAGGACCTTTAACAGAATCAATAATGTTATTTCGAACGAGTTGTTGAAGTATTTTTGCTGTATAAGCTTCAGGCGAATCAATCTCTTTAGAGATCTCTTTAAGGCTTGTTCGCTCATTGTCAAATGACTTTGTGGCAATTAAAATACTGGCGCGTATGGCGTACTCACAAGCTTTTGAAAACATTCTTTTTTTGCATAAAAGTAAGGATTTGCATTTGATTTGCACACAATCATTTTAAGAGATATTAACGATTAATTACAGAAATAATACAGGATATAATTGTCCGATATATAAAATTAAATTACTTTTGTTTCTGTGGATCAATAATGGTCCTTAAAAAAAAGACGCGATGTCAAATAATTCTCCGCATACATTTCACATTCCCGTAATGGGTTTAGGTTTTACAATTGACACTCCATTAAGAGTCGCTAAGTATGGAATAGCATCCGTTGTTTCGATCATGGAAGATCATTTGATTGAAGAAATGAGAAAAGTTCATTCAAAAAAACAAAACAAGGTATATATTCCTATCGATTCAAGTGATATTGATCGTCGATCAAAGCGTATTAAAGCCTACTTAAATTTCATGAATGAAGTTGTCAATGAACAAATTGAAGAGATCAAAAAACAAGAATTTACCCCTGAATCTGAACTAACGAAATACTTCACTTTACTACCAGATAATTCCGTTGAAAAAAACGAATACCATAAAATGCTGGAGACAGTAGATCCTAAGCTAAAAGAAACGCTTGCTGAAAAGTTGAAATCCTTTGTTAAAGCTGGTTCAATCGATGTAAACATAATGACGAAGCTGGATAATCAAAATTCAACCCCCGACGGTGAATTACTATCGATCGAATATTCAGATGCGAAAAGCGCATTAAAGGGTTTTGCGCAAAGCAATCTATCGTCTTCTGTGATCTTTTCCGCAGGAATGAATCCACGATTATTTACCTTTTGTGAGAACTTCCATGATTTTTTTCCTGACAGCAAAGGAGAGCTAAAAAAAGGTGTTATTCTCAAAGTAAGCGATTTTCGATCTGCAGTAATACAAAGTAAAATGTTCGCGAAAAAAGGAATTTGGGTATCTGAATTTAGAATTGAGTCAGGACTGAATTGCGGTGGACACGCCTTTGCAACCCAAGGTTTTTTATTAGGACCAATATTAGAGGAGTTCAAAGAAAAAAGGCAAGAATTGTATGATGAATTAATTGAAATGTGTTCAAAATCATTGTCTGATTCAAATAAGAATCTATTTGCAAAACCGCCTGAATTAAAAATTACCGTTCAAGGTGGAATTGGAACATCGGAAGAAAATGAGTTTCTAATGAAGCATTATAATTTGGATGGAACTGGCTGGGGAAGCCCATTTTTACTCGTTCCAGAAACAACTAATGTGGATAAAAAAACCCTCGACGCTTTAATAAATGCAAAAAGAGACGATTTTTACTTAAGCCATTCCTCCCCCTTAGGTATTCCTTTTAATAATTTTAAAAATTGCACATCAAATGAACAAAGATTATCACGAATTGCTAAAAACAAAGCTGGCAGTCCGTGTTATAAGAAGTTTTTATCCTCAAATACAGAATTCACAGAAAAGCCAATCTGCACTGCTTCAAGGCAATATCAGCTCTTGAAAATTGAACAGATTGAACAAAGTGATTCAACATTTGAACGAAAAAACAAACTAATTTCGAGTGTTTTGGAAAAGGAATGCTTGTGTGAAGGTTTGGGGGCATCTGCTATTTTAAGAAATAAAGGCACGCTTTCTCATAAACTAGATGCAGTGAGTATTTGTCCAGGGCCCAATCTATATTTTTTCAAAGAAACGTACAAACTATCAGAAATGGTTGATCATATTTATGGTCGTTTTAGTGTATTAAACAAAGTCTCACGGCCACATGTTTTTATCAATGAAGCCCAATTGTATATTGACTATTTGAAGCAAGAAATTGAATCTCAAATGGAGAGTATCTCTGAAAAACAGCAATTCTATTATCAAGGATTCAAGGATAATTTAGAGAAAGGATTGAATTATTATACTGGATTATTATCCTCCGTTAAGTTAAGTTCCAAAAATGCGTTAGACAGTGCATTAGAACAAATTGAACAACTAAAAGAAAATCTAAAAGGAATACATATTAAAACACTCAGTATTCTCTGATTGAATAAAAAAACCATGACTAAAACTGAAATAGCAGAACGAATCATTGCGCTAAAAAAGAAAAAGAATGCGGTAATTCTTTCTCATTTTTACCAAGACGAATCTATTCAAGATGTGGCTGATTTTGTCGGAGATAGTTATAGTTTATCACTTGAAGCAGCAAAGACAACAGCTTCCATTATTCTTTTTGCTGGTGTCCATTTTATGGCAGAAACAGCAAAGATCCTTAATCCAACAAAGAAGGTAATACTTCCAGATTTAAATGCGGGATGTTCGCTTGCAGATTCATGTGATTACGACAGTTTTAAAAAATTAAAGGAAGCACACCCAGATCATGTGGTTGTAACCTATATCAATTGTTCTGCTGAGATAAAATCACTCAGCGATTATGTTTGTACTTCATCCAACGCAAAAAAGATTATTGAATCCATTCCAAAAGAAAAGCCAATTCTTTTTGCCCCAGACAAAAATTTGGGGAAATACCTTGAATCAATAGTAGGCAGGAAGATGCTTTTGTGGGATGGCTCTTGTGTTGTCCATGAATCCTTTTCAATTGAAAAATTGATCCAATTAGTAATAAATAACCCAGGAATAGAGATTGTTGCACATCCAGAATCAACAGCAAATATTCTTTCACTGGCTCATTTTATTGGTTCAACATCAGAAATGATCAACTATGTCAAAAAAAGTCAAAAGAAACAATTTATAATCGCCACTGAGGTCGGCATTTTACATAAAATGAACGAAGTTGTTACTGATAAGGTGCTCATCCCAGCTCCTATCAATGATGACAATACATGTGCCTGCAGTGAATGTGCTTATATGAAAGTGAATACGCTTCAAAAAGTATACGATTGTCTGCTAAACGAATCACCATCAATCACCATTTCGGAAGAACTGATTGCAGCTTCACGTTTACCAATTGAACGAATGATCCAACTAACTGAAAGTCATGTATAAAAGCGATGTCATCATTATTGGAACAGGAATAGCTGGACTATCGTTCGCTATTAAATTAGCAGAACAGCGTCCCGAACTAACTATTTCGATCTTAACAAAAGCGAGGATAACCGATTCAAATTCAAATTATGCACAAGGTGGTATTGCATCCGTGATCGATCTTATTGGTGATTCATACGATGCACACATTGAAGACACCTTGAAAAGCGGTGGAGGTATATCAGATCCTATAATTGTTGATTTGGTTATTCGATCTGGACCAGAAAGAATAAATGAATTAGCTCACTATGGTGTTGATTTTACCCGAGATATTCATAAAAATCTTGATCTAGCTCTTGAAGGTGGTCATAGCTCACCACGAATTGTGCATTCAGTTGATAACACGGGAGAAGTTATTATGAAAACGTTGATCTCTAAAACAACATCATTTTCGAATGTGACTGTCTTCGATCACCGATTCTGTATGGAGCTTTTGAAAACGAAAAGCGGAAAAATTGGTGGTGTAAGTGCGCTAAACACACTAGAAAATCAGACCGAATTGTTTCAGAGCAAACTAGTTGTTTTGGCGACTGGTGGTATAGGACAAGTCTATAAATACACAACGAATCCTTCCATAGCTACCGGTGATGCTATTTCGATGGGACTGAAAGTTGGTGCTGTGGTTTCGAACTTAAACTACATTCAATTCCATCCAACAGCTTTTGTTGAAAAAAACAAAGAACAACTTTTCTTAATCTCGGAGGCAATCAGAGGGTTTGGTGCGCACATTGTAACGAAAAAAGGAAAACGATTTTTATATGACTCGGATGAACGTGGTGAATTAGCAACAAGAGACATTGTTTCTAAAGCCATTTTCGGTGAATTGAAAACGAGTTGGACCGATCATGTTTACATGGATTGCAGACATTTAAAAATTGCTGCATTTAAAGCTAAATTCCCAACCATTTTTGCTTACCTCACATCAAAAGGGATCGATCTAAAAAAAGACCTCATACCTATCGCACCAGCAGCTCATTATCAATGTGGTGGATTAAAAGTCAATAAACATGGACAAACAAGTATTGAGGGTTTGTTCGCAATAGGAGAATGCGCGGAGACCGGACTTCATGGAGCAAATAGACTCGCTTCTAACTCTCTACTTGAAGCACTCGTTTTTGCGCACGAAGCAGCAGACTTTATTCAACAACACATAGACGATTATAAGAATGAAGAGGTATTGAATCAAGTGCAAGAAAACATCAATGAAAAGCGTGATGAAATAAGTAAAAACTTGGTAGACCTAATCAAAGAAACAATGTCGAACTATGTAACCATCGCTTCAGATTCTGAAGAGCTGTATTCTGCAAAAAAAAGTATAAATGAATTGGATCAGCTCATTAAAGTTCATAAAAATGATGTGGGAATATCTGAAAACAGGCTTATTGCTGAAAATAGTATTCAACTAGCAAAAGCAATTATCGAGGCGATGATCAACGAATTGATGAAAAAAAAACATGTCAAAATAGAACAAAATCATCCGAAAACTATGATATCGGTAAACGCTTAAGCATAGAACACTAAACTAGAAGAATCTTCCAAAGAACAAGACATCTATCACTCATTCTTTGTAATCATTAAAACAGCATGTTTTAAATCGTACTAAATAAAAACACTTCAACGATGAAAATTGAAAAAAGATCTTGGGCAGAACCCTACAAAATGAAAATGGTTGAGTTATTAAAAATGACAACCAAAGCCCAACGTGTAAAAGCATTAAAAGAAGCAGGGTTCAATACTTTTTTATTGAGATCGGAAGATGTATACATTGATCTATTGACTGATAGTGGAACGAATTCCATGAGTGACCGTCAGTGGGCAGCTTTTATGACGGGTGATGAAGCTTATGCTGGTAGTAAGAGTTATTACAATATGGAAAAAGCCATTCAACACTATTATGGCTATAAATATGTCATTCCCACCCACCAAGGACGTGGAGCAGAAAATATTCTGTCTCAGATTTTGATCAAAAAAGGAGACGTCATTCCGGGAAACATGTATTTCACTACTACACGTTTGCACCAAGAATTGGCAGGCGGTAAATTTGAAGACATCATCATTGATGAAGCACATAATCCATTGAGTGAATTTCCTTTCAAAGGCAATGTTGACCTAAATAAATTGGAGTTACTGGTTAAGAAACATGGAGTAGCAAAGATTCCTTATATAAGTATCGCAACGAATGTTAACATGGCTGGTGGACAACCTATTAGCATGGAGAATTTAAAAGAACTGCGAAAATACACCTTGGAACATGGAATTCGCATCATTCATGACATGACGCGTGTGGCGGAAAATGCTTATTTCATTCAACAACGTGAAAAAGGGTATTTACTCAAAACCGTTCAAGAGATTGTCTTAGAAATATGCTCATTAACAGACGGAGCTACAATGAGTGCAAAAAAAGATGCGCTTGTAAATATCGGCGGCTTCATGGCAACCAATGAATGGGATGTTTTTGAAGAAGCAAGAAATCTTGTTGTGGTATATGAAGGACTACATACCTATGGAGGATTAGCTGGACGTGATATGGAAGCGATAGCTGTTGGAATAAAGGAAAGTTTAGATGATTATCACCAAAGAGCACGCATTGGTCAGGTTGAATACTTGGGTAAACGGATGCAAGAATTTGGTATTCCAATTGTCAAACCAATTGGCGGACACGGAATCTTTGTCGACGCTAAAGCATTTTTACCACATCTTTCGCAAGATGAATTCCCAGCACAAACATTAGCTGGAGAAATCTATGCAGATTCTGGTGTTCGAACGATGGAGCGAGGTGTTGTTTCTGCTGGAAGAAAATCAAATGGAGAGAATTATTATCCAAATCTAGAATTAGTGCGTTTCACAATTCCCCGTCGTGTTTATACACAGGCGCACATGGATGTGGTAGCAGAATCAACCGCAATAGTTTATGATCGCCGCAAGAAGATCAAAGGGATGACAATGACCTACGAACCGAAGTACTTGCGATTCTTCCAAGCACGATTTGAAAAAATTAAATAGCGAAACAATGATCTCAACACAACTTATTTCTCCAAAAAGCATTGCAGTCGTAGGAGCCTCAGAAAACCAAAAGAAACCTGGTGGCAAAGTTTTACGAAACCTGTTGGATGGAAATTTTAAGGGTGTTCTGTATGCAATAAACCACAAGCCAATAGCAATAGACGGTGTTCAACATGTAGCGGATGTCAAAAATTTGATTGAGGTTGATTTAGCAATCATTGCGATTCCAGCCAATCAATGTGTGCAAATTGTACAAGAGTTGATTGAGAAAGGAACACGCGCTTTTATTATTTACTCAGCTGGATTTTCAGAAGCAGGGGAGGTTGGAATCGCAATCGAGCAAGAACTAATTGAGGTCATTAATAAAGCAAATGCAACGTTGATTGGCCCCAATTGTGTTGGTGTGGTCAACGAAACATACAAAGGTGTTTTTACAACACCCGTTCCGCCATACGATTCATTAGGCTGTGAATTAATCTCAAGTTCTGGAGCAACAGCAGTTTTTATTATGGAGTCGGCGTTACTAACTGGACTAAAATTTTCCAATGTATATTCAATTGGAAACGCTTGCCAAACAGGAGTTGAAGAGTTGTTGGAATACATGGATCAGCATTTTGATCTGGAAAAAAGTCCAACAGTAAAACTCCTTTACTTAGAGCAAATAAAAAATCCATTCAAATTTATAAAACATGCTACTTCCTTAATTCAAAAAGGATGCAGAATTGCCGCTATAAAATCTGGATATTCTGAAGCTGGAGGAAGAGCAGCATCTTCACATACTGGAGCAATAGCCACCTCAGACACCGTAATTCGGGCATTGTTCAAAAAATGTGGAATTGTATATTGCAGTAGCCGAGATGAGCTAATCGCAGTAGCAAGCGTTTTTTTATCAAAGAATCTCCAAGGAAACAACATTGCAATTATCACGCATGCTGGAGGATCAGCGGTCATGCTAACAGATGCTTTGACTTCAAACGGAATGAATGTTCCCGCATTTGATTCGAAGGAAACCGAAGAATTATTAAAAAAACTCAATCCCGGTTCATCTGTTACAAATCCGTTTGACTTTTTAGCAACAGGAACTGCAGATCAACTTGGAGAAATTATTGATTTCTGTGAAAACAATCCGAGCATTGATGGAATGGTTGTTGTTTTTGGAAGCCCAGGTCTCTTTAATGTGCGTGATGTATATAAAGTTCTTGATGCAAAAATGAACACTTGTCAAAAATCCATCTACCCTGTTCTTCCATCCTTAATTAATGCAGAAAAAGAGATTAAACAATTCCTATCAAAGGGTAACGTTAATTTTCATGATGAAGTAACCTTGGGAAAAGCGTTGGCACACGTTTATGCTTCTAAAAAAACAGTTTTTGAAAAAACGCAATTACCAGATATGGATATCGTTGCAATCAGAGCATTGATCAATTCATCACCAACTGGTTTTTTGACAATCGAGGCATGTCGCGAGTTGATGGAAGCCACTCATATTGAATTGGCCAATCAGCTTTTCATAGTTGATCAGTCAAAAATAGCAGACATTGCCCATACAATCAGTTTCCCTATCGTTATGAAAGTAGTTGGGCCTGTACACAAAACGGAAGTAGATGGGGTTAAACTGGGTATTCAAGATCCAAATCAAGCAGCTTTAGCTTTTGAAGAGTTGATGCGGATTCCTGAAGCAAAAGGCGTATTGATCCAAGAAATGATGTTTGGTGAAGAATTGTATTGTGGCGCCGTTAAACAAGGAGATTTTGGTCATGTAGTATTGTGTGGGCTAGGCGGAATATTCCTTGAATTATTACAGGATACTGCATCGGCTTTGGCACCAATGACGAAACAGGAAGTCAGATCAATGGTTGAATCGTTAAAAGGCTATCCGTTGATAAAAGGTTACAGAAACAAAAAAGGATTGAACGAAGAAAAATACATAGACATCATTACCCGTATTGGAGCATTAGTGTACATTGCTCCCGAAATAAGTGAACTGGATATAAATCCAATAATAGCAAACGACTCAAGAATGGCTGCAGTCGATGTTCGAATTAGAATTGATAAATAAGAATCAAGATCGATGAAAATTAAACCAATCCATATTTTCAGCATGCTCTGTATCGCATTTCTGATCTTTTCATTTAGTATTTATTTACGCCCATTGAATGTTCGAGATTTTCAAGGTGTTGATAAAGTGAAGGCCGCAGAAGGCAGGCTGGTTTGGCAAAAATACAATTGTCAAAGCTGTCATCAACTGTATGGACTGGGAGGTTATTTAGGGCCAGATCTCACAAATGAATATTCAAAATTCGCAGGTAGTTCAGACGTATTAAAAGCATTTTTTAAAGGAGGATTCAAACAAATGCCAACGTACAATCTTTCCAATAAAGAAGCAGATTTATTGATTGAGTTTTTAAAAGTAACCGATGCTAGTGGCAATGGAGACCCACAGAATTACAAGTTATTAAAAGACGGAATGATCGAACAAAATGGAAAAAAATAAACCAAATCCGGGGAAGCCTTATTTCAGAATAAGCTTGTATTTATTGTTTTTTGGACTACTGGCCGGCGTGCTATCAGCCATCATTTATATCCTACCTGAATTCCTCAAAGAAGATCTTGGATTGATTAAATTACGTCCATTACATGTTTCATCAGTGATGTTTTGGATCATAATTGGTGCAACAGGCTGTTTCTACTCTGGTTTATCTGTACTATCCAAAGTTCCACCTATTAAAGCACTTGCGAACATTCAATTGGTTTTGTGGTTGATCGCTCTGGTAGGAATTTTTTATTCCTACTTTATAGGCGATTTTGGAGGACGAGAATATTGGGAATTCAATCCCATTTGGGCATTACCAATCCTACTCTCTTGGATGTTATTTTTAGTGAATTTCATTCGAATGGCCCGAACAATCAAACGATGGCCTGTTTATGTCTGGATGTGGATGTCTGGCATCGTTTTTTTCTTGTTCGTTTTTGTTGAAAACTACCTTTGGATCTTTCCCTATTTCCGAGAGCATTTTATCACAGATATGACGATTCAATGGAAAGTGAATGGTTCATTAGTTGGAGCTATTAATCAAATGCTCTACGGTACTGCATTCTTTTTAATGGACAAAATCACCAAAAACGAAAACAATAAAATCGGTTATAGTAAATTGGCATTCGGTATGTATTTTCTGGGATTGGCTAATCTGATGTTCAACTGGGGACACCATATTTATACTTTGCCAACAGATAATTACATTCGATACATCGCTTATCTTGTAAGTATGACCGAATGGATTTTCTTCGTAAAGATCATTTATAACTGGCGAAAAAATGTAAAAGAAGCGCTCACAAATTATCATTTCTTTCCCTATCGTTTTTTGATGGCTGCTGATTTTTGGGTGTTTATGAACCTAGGACAAGCAATTCTGATGTCTATTCCTGTTTTGAATATTTACACACATGGAACACATGTTACTGTAGCCCACGCTATGGGAACAACAATTGGAATCAATAGCATGATTCTATTTGCTGCCGTATTTATGTTTCTCACACCAAAAAAAGTCATCAATAAACCCCCGAGTTCTTTATTGAATGGCGTATTCTGGATGACACAAATAGCATTGTTTTTCTTATTCATTTCTCTGAATATTTCAGGTATAATAAAAGGCTTATGGCAACGCGATCCAAACCACGGTTCTTTTGCAGAAATGATGGAAAGTTTACGCCCTATATTCATCGTATTGATGTTATCTGGATCCTTATTAACGATCGGTTTTTCCATCTTTATAGGAACGTTAATCAACTATCTGAAAATCAAAAAATACTAGCTCATGAAAAAGAACATTGATCTAAACAACGTTGAAATAGCATTTGAGTATAAATCGGACGCTGATCTCAAAAATACGTTAATGATCTATCGATTGATTCAAAAACCACGCTTAGTAAAGTATCTTACCAAGATAGCTAATTTGATCCTGCAGTATAAATTGCCCTTGAAATTTCTTTTAAAAAAAACAGTCTTCAACGTTTTTTGTGCAGGCCAAAACAGACAGGAAGCAGCTCGAACAATGTCCAACCTGAAAAAACATGGTGTCAATACCGTTTTAGATTATGTCGCAGAAGGAGACAATTCGGATGAAAGTTTTAGAATAAATTTAGACACTATTCTTACGAATATTCGATTTGTAGGAGAGCAATCAAATGATTCATTTGTTGGTGTTAAATTATCTGGCTTAGAAGATGTGGAATTCATTAAAAAGGTAGAAGTAACCAATGTAACTCCTGACATAAAAACAAAAGAAAGAATGCATGTGTTTCTTAACCGTGTAGATCAGATTTGTTCACTAGCGAATCAACAGCATGTGAAAGTCTATTTTGATGCTGAAGAAAGAAGTACTCAAGATGTGTACGATTTTGTCATTGAATCCATGATGGCAAAATACAACAAGGGAAAAGTGCTTATTTACACGACACTTCAAATGTATTTGAAAGATCGAATTTCCTACCTGGAATACACCATTGAAGAAGCAAAGAAACATGGTTACTTGATTGGAATGAAACTAGTTCGTGGTGCATATATGGAAAAGGAAAGAGATTATGCTCTTCAAGCAAAAAAGGAAAGTCCTGTTTTTGACAATAGGGAAGATACAGACAACTCATTCAATAAAGCAGTGGCGATTTGTTTAAAAGAACACGCGGTTGTTCACACCTGTTTAGCAACACATAATCAGAAAAGTGTTGAATTGGCACTGGAACTCATCGATAAGTATGCAATTACTGATCATTTCAATAAAGTTTTTTTCTCCCAGTTATTTGGAATGAGTGATAACTTAACCTTTAATTTGGCAAAAAACCATTACAATTCTTCAAAATATGTTCCTTATGGGGAAGTAGAAAAAGCAATTCCGTATTTGTTACGAAGGGCTGAAGAAAACTCATCAATTGAAGGGCAAGTGAGTCGGGAATACGAATTGTTAAGACAGGAAAAAAGCAGGCGAAAAATATAATGCTTCAACCTCATTCTGCACTTTTTTGTTTCGTGAAAGTGAATTTACCTGTTTTTTGCTTCAGTTTAAATAGCAGTAACCCGAGACGTTAGTTGCGTCGAAACAAATTTATAAAGTTAAATGAATGCTCTTCATTCAACTCACAAAAAAACATGATATAAATCATTGAATTACATGATGATAAGTCATTGATTCAGTGTGAAATACCCTGTTTAAGCTATTGTTTATAAAGACTCTAAATAATAGTTTTACACCATAAATAATTAGGTTATGAAGTATTCCATTATACTATTATTCGGCCTCATTTCATCAGGTGTTTACGCTGGAGAAATTAAAGGTTTTGTCTATTCTGAAACAGGTAAAATTGATTTAGCTCAAGTTTATATTAAAGAGATCAATCAAGGTACAACCACAAATGATGACGGTTTTTATTCAATAAAAGACCTTAAGCCTGGTACATATACATTAATAACAAGATCGCCAGAACACACTAGTGACACCACATCATTTACTCTTTTGGGAGATGAAATATATGAACTAAACATTCATTTAAAGACAACCATTCAAAGCGTTGAAGAGGTTACAATCACAGCCACATTAAAGGAAACCGCTATTTCTCAAAGCCCAATTGCAATGACCATCGTTTCTCCGAAATTGTTTGAACGGAACCCTTCTTCTTCCATTTTTGAGTCTTTAAACATGGTGAATGGCGTGAGACCTCAACTGCAATGCAATGTCTGTAATACGGGTGATATTCATATCAACGGAATGGAAGGTCCATACACAATGGTGATGATAGATGGAATGCCCATCGTTTCAGCATTAGGGACCGTTTATGGTTTAATGGGGATTCCGAATTCAATTATTGAGCGAGTAGAAGTGCAAAAAGGTCCAGCTTCTACCTTATACGGATCAGAAGCAGTAGGTGGATTGATCAATGTCATTACAAAAAAGACCGAAAATGCACCGCGCTATTCGTTTGATGTTTTTGGAACTAGTTATCAAGAGCTAAATTTGGATGCCAGTTTCAAATACAAATTAGGATCAAAAATTACTGGATTGTTATCTGCAAATTCATTCTTATTTGATAAAAAATGGGACCTCAACGGAGATAATTTCACAGATGTAACACTTCAGAAAAGAGCGGCTCTATTTAACAAGCTGAGTTTTCGACACAAGTCGGGTACTACATCAATGATTGCAATGAGGTATTTTTATGAAGACCGATGGGGAGGAGAAATGAATTGGAATAAAACCTTTCGTGGTGGCGACAGTATTTATGGCGAAAGTATTTACACCAATCGCTTTGAGTTAATTGGTAATTCACCGTTAAAAATTGGAAAACAAAAAATAAATCTTAGTTATTCACTTAATAGGCATAAACAGAATTCAGCCTATGGAAATACACCATTCTATGCTGAACAAAATATCGCATTTCTCCAACTAACCAAAAACATTGAATTAAATAGAAATGACATCTTGCTTGGTTTCGCAACCCGTTATACATACTATGATGACAATACAATGATCACACGAAGTAGTGATACATTGCATCCATTAAATCAACCTATCTCTACTCTATTACCAGGGATTTTTATTCAAGATGAATTGAAACTGAATGAAAACAATACGCTATTAATGGGACTTCGCTATGATTACAACACGCACCATGGAAGTATTCTATCTCCTAGAATTAATTGGAAAGGAACCCTAAAAAAGAAGCATATTTTCAGAGCTGGAATTGGGAATGGCTATAGAGTTGTAAACTTATTCAGCGAAGATCATGCAGCATTTAATGGAGCCAGAGAAGTAGTCGTAACAAATACATTAAAACCAGAACAATCGTGGAACGGCAATTTGAATTATTCAGTCAATAAACCATTTAAAAAAGGTCAATTAAATCTCGATTTGAATTTGTTTTACACGTATTTCAGCAATAAAATTGTAGCTGATTACTTCACAGATTACAACAAGGTGATTTTTGACAACCTTGATGGATATGGCGTCAGTCAGGGAGGTGGCTTTCACTTATTGTGGGCTTTCAATTTCCCATTTAAAATAATGGTGGGCGGAACCTATACGGATGTGTTTTTAAGAGAAAAGGATAAAAATGGGTTGCTGAACACAAGGTATCAGGTTCAGACACCAAAATTCACTTCAAATTTTGTTTTAAGCTACACATGGTGTCGCATTGGCACTAGTTTTGACCTGACTGGAAATGTATATTCCCCAATGCTTCTACCTGTTTTAGAGAACGATTACCGACCAGATCACTCACCTTGGTTTAGTATTATTAATCTTCAGGTAACTAAAAAAATAACCCCCTCTTTTGAAACATATTTGGGCGTAAAGAACTTATTGAATTTCCTTCCATCAGGCGATCCAATCATGAGACCTATTGACCCTTTTGATAAAACAATTAGTGATCCTATTACCAATCCTAATGGATATACTTTCGATCCCGGATACAACTATGCTCCCTATCAAAAAATGAGATTTTTTCTGGGAATGAGAATGAAAATCAAATGAATTTTATGCTAAAAAAGAAAAAAATGAACACTAAAATTACATTCCTAATAGTCATCGGCGGACTATTGCTAAGTTGTGAAAATTCAACAAAGGAAACCACAAAGCAAAACACTCCACAGAATCAGCAATTGGAACAACATAAACATTCAACTGAAATTGAATTAGACAATGGAAAGAAATGGAAAGTCGATGAGGGAATGATGATTCATATACGGAACATGGAAAAAGACTTAAAAGAATTTAATCCATTACCCAAGAAGAATTATACAAAATTATCAATCAAATTGTCGAATAATGTTGACCTATTGACTTCTAACTGTACCATGACCGGCAAAGCGCACGATGAACTCCATAAGTGGTTAGTGCCATTTATAGATCTAGTAAATGAACTAGATGAGTTGAAAAGCATCGATGAATCGAATAAAGTAATCACACAACTTCAACAATCGTTTACTGTTTTTAATCGCTATTTTAATTGAACTAGACCGATTTTTTCACCAATCCCAATTGTTCAAACAACTCACTATCATTTTCGTAAGAACAATTACTTGTTGTAAGTAACATTTCGCCCATAAAAATCGAATTGGCACCTGCAAGAAAGCACAATGCTTGACCTTCATGGCTGATTCGTTCGCGACCTGCAGATAACCGAATAGCACTCGTAGGCATTAGAATGCGAGCAGTAGCAATCATTCGAATCAATTCCCAAACAGAGGCAAGATCTTGGTGTTCAAGTTGAGTTCCTGCAACGGGAACGAGCAGGTTAATGGGAACGGATTCAGGCGCAGGATTCAATGAAGCAAGTGTTAAAAGCATTTGTAGTCGATCTTCAATGGATTCGCCCATACCAATAATTCCTCCAGAACAGAGAGCTATACCAGCGTTTCTTGCATTTTTTAGTGTATCAATCCGATGTTGGTAATCCCTTGTTGTAACGATCTTATCGTAATACGTTTCTGATGTGTCCAAGTTATGATTGTAAGCTGTCAATCCTGCCTTTTTCAACTTTACAGCTTGTTCTTCAGTGATCATTCCGAGGGTACAGCAAACCTCCAACTGTTCGTTGGAAACAGAACGAACCATTTCTAAAACGCGATCAAAATCCTTATTATCACGTACTTCTCTCCAAGCTGCCCCTAAACAAATACGCGAAGCGCCCGCAGATTTTGCCGCTATTATCTGTGTATGAACTTCAGCAACAGACATTAGTTTTTCAACTGGCACCTTTGCTGTATTATGAACAGATTGCGGACAGTAGGCACAATTTTCGGGACAACCCCCACTTTTAATGTTTACAAGTGAGCTGACTTGAATCTCATTCGGAATGTGATGGAGACGATGAATCGTTTGAGCTTCATAAATCAAGTCCAAAAGTGGTTTGAAATAGATGAATTGAAGCGCTTCAAGAGTTGTTTTTTCAGTAATTGCATTCATGTAAAATCAAATTTGATAGGTATGGTGTGAATGATCAGCGAATGAAATTGGTTATGAAGTAATTTTCCTCAAAACAATCAATGCAAAAATCACCAATTGTTTTTGAACTAAAAACCGCAAGAAGTTTTTCTCTGTTTTCTTTGAATGTTTCATGGAAAGGGCATGGATGCTCATCAGAACAAGCATCTAAACCAATTCCACACCGATGAAAAACACCAATTCCATCAATCGCTTTTACAATAGAAAGCATGGGAATTGACTTAAGCGACTCATCAATATAAAACCCACCTTTCGGGCCTTTTGTAGAATGAATCAACTTTTTCCGAGCAAGTTCTTGAAGAATTTTTACTGTGAAAGCCATCGGCGTGTTTAATACGCGAGCAATCTCAGTACCACTCGTCATTGTCAACTGTTTGTTCCGTGTAGCAAGAAAAATAACCGCACGGATTGCATACTTACATTTGTGCGAAAACATACTAGAATTCTGTTAATGCAAATTTCCCTTCCTCACTTGCCAGATCTGGTGTCCAATTTGGTTCCCATACTAGCTGAATCGTTTGTGTATAACTAGGATAAAAACGGTATAATGTATTTTCAATATCCTGCACAATTACATCACCCATTGGGCAACCGGGAGAAGTTAATGTGAGATTGATATTGATCCTATTTGTTTTACTGTTGACCTCAATACCATAAACCAATCCAAGGTCTACAATATTAACCATCAATTCTGGGTCAATCACTGCTTTTAAACAATCCAAAACTGCGGTTTCTTCGGAATTAATAAGTGCTAAATTCATTGTGTTTTCGTTTATGAAATAAGAGTGTCAATACGTTTTTCAAATAAAGTATTCCCGCAATCAGCAAGCATCCAATTCCTGCTTGAAGAACTGGCTGATAGTGCAAAGTAATGCCAGTTAAAACAACTAGAAATCCGATAGAATGAATGCGGTATTGCCAACGAGCAATCGTATCAGAATACAAATCTCTTGGCAAAGGCGTTTTTTCTTTCCCAACAACTGATTTATAGGTGTTCAACCAAATGATAAAAGGCAATGTTTTATAGGTCTGCCCCATTATTAGTGTCGACACAAATCCTATAATAAGTGTAGTGAAATAAGCTGTTTCCGGGATTTCAAAACCCTTGATTTGTTGAACGAATGAAGGAATTGAAAAAACAATAGCAAGCAAAGCAAAAAGGAATGCGATCATTGATTTTTTCATACCAATGTCTAATTTCTTTTTGACCCGTGCTCGGTAGGTTTGGTAGATAAAACGCAAAAAGAAAAACAGCCCTAAAACACCCATCAAAAGTGAGCAGATCAACCCAGTTTCAAACGCACTCATTTTAGAAAAAAATCCCACTAACAGTGAACCATTCAAGAGAACATAACAAATCATTAATCCCCTTTTTGAAGTTGTATGAGAAAGCAGAAACATAGGAATTAAAACACTTGCTACTCCGATAATTAATTGAGAAAACCACCCAATCACACCAAAATGTGCGTGAACTTTCAGTAATTCTACGTGCGGAAATGTCAAGAAAGGAAATTGGAAATTGATCGCTAAAAGGAGTCCAATTAACACGGTGAAGAAGAGCCAAAAAACAGCTGTTGCAATAAATGTCTTTTCAATTCGAACAACGGATGAACGTAGAATCGTCTTCATGAGATTGAATCCAAAAAAAAGCATCGCCAAACAGACAACCGATCCAGTTGAGATTAACGGAATTCCTGTTAACCCATTCCAAAAACATACAGACATCCCAATAGAGCCAACTTGCAGAAAAATAAATGATAAAATGGCTAAACGTTCACTGTACAATTTGCAAAGTAAAATAACGGGAAGAAGCTGATACAATGCTCCAAATATGATTGTTGTTACCCAGCTCAAAACAAGTAAATGAGTGATTGACAGCAATTTGAAATTAAAAAAATGCCCCATTAAAGCATCTGTATTACAAAACAGAAGAATCATGCAAAGCAACCAAATTACCGCGCCTGTTATAAAATGAGGAATTACAACAGAACTCGAAGGGGCATTATTGCTAGCTGTACCTTGCATTTATTGATAGATTAACAGATGTATTGTTGCCTCGTCTACTTCATTAATAAGTGTTACAAAACCCCGTTCTTGCAATTCGGGCAATAAGTACTGGGGAATTTTTTTATGAAATACAAAGAGTGCATTTCCTTTTTTCAACTCTTCTAATTCATTTAGAATCGTTACCATTGGTAATGGCATTTCCAACTCACGTACATCAATTTCAGTAATGTGTCCATCAAATGCTTTTAGTTGTTCATTGAAAGCAGCTAAAGAAACTGTAGTCGTTGGAGTTATTTCGTTCGTCAATTTAGAAACACCCATTTTAATAAAAACGCGGTAATAATCATCTTGAGAAACACACAATATCTCAAACCCTTTGTTTTGAAGAATCCGAATCAATGGAATCGGTTCAAATGAATTGATGATTTCCAGTGCCATTGTTGAATCTAATAACTTTACAAAAGACATAATCGTATTGAATGGATCCTCATTTTTATTGAACAAAGGTCTCACATCTAAGATATCGCACTTTCGACTTCCAAGAAATTCAATGATCTGGATTACATCAACGATTTCATCATGTACATGAGTTAACTGTTGATGAGGATCAACTTCAATTTCAAACCCAATTTCAGCCAGTTTATTCATGATGACTTCTAAGTCACATTTCCCTATTTTGGAAGCATCGGCCAGTGTAACCCTTGGTGCCAAAACAGCACGAAGGATAGGATTCTTCAACTTTTTGAAGTTTCGATTAATGGAAGCAATAACATCTATTGCTTCCATATTGTGCTTAATGACCGCCGACACTTTTGTTTGACCATTGATCTTCATGACCTGAAATATTAACTGTTAAAAAGTTCTTTCTCCAAATCAATGGCTTTCTTAAAAAGAATATTGTTCTCTAAATGAATGTGGTGATGTAAGTCCAATTCATATTCTTTCAGTTTAGCATACAATACTCGGTATGAATTACATGCATCTTCTGGCGGAGTGAAATTATTGCTCAATTCGTTGATTTTATCCATATTACCTCCAGCAGAAACATGTTCAGCCTCCATCATGTTTATTGGATTTTGGATGGATCCAAAAGCAGGGCGCTCCATTTTAACACCACTTCGTTTTGCAGCAACTAATTCCTTGATATAGGGAAAAAGGATCATCTCTTCCTTGCGCATGTGAAGTTGAAGCTCTTCGGCTACCTCATTGTAGTAGTGTGCAATTTCTACAACTTCAGGATGGCTAGCACCATGTACTCTTGCAACTTTGTTACTAAACTCAGAAAGTATTAGGTGCGCATTTTCAATGTACTTATGATGTTTATTGATGATATAATCAGCCAAAAAATCCAATTCCCAACTAGTGTAATCTTCTACATTAGCATTCGATTCATTTTCAACCGCTAGAAGTGCTTTTTTCACCTCTACAACATCTAAACCTTTACGTTCACACGCTTTTTCAAGTGTTTTTTTACCACCACAACAAAAATCTAATCCAAATTTGCGAAATACCTCTGCTTTTCGGTAATCATTCGCAACCATTTCACCGATTGTTTCTGATTGTTCACCATCATTCAAACGTGTGATTTTTACTTCCCAAATCGCTGGGCCTTCCAGCAAATACTCCCAATTAAAAACCGGACCTCTTTCAGCGATCATTTGGTAATAAAGTGGCTTTGGATCGTGGTCATTATGAATAATGAATGCTTGTCCACCTAAAAGCGCATCAAAACGTTCAAATATTGTTGGGTGTTTAAGACGTGGCTCAATCACTGTGACATCTAACTTTTCCATCTGATTTTATTTTTAATATTCTTATTGTACAAATGTATTTAATATCTTTAAATAAAAGACAATATAGTCTTGTATTAATTTAAATTTTCAATTCATTAAGAACCGATCCCATCCTAATCAATAGACTACATTGGGCTTTGATTAAAATCTACAAATAATTCTATAACCTTTATTAACATTACAATAAAGCATTGTTAATATCTAATTCAGAGCTGTAACACCATTCTAAAACCCAGTACACATAACGTGTTCAATGGCTTATGAACAGGTAATTGTTATTAAGTCAATTCGGATATAATAGTCCTTATTAATTCGCTTTATTTACATTTGAATAAATCTTTAATAATGTTTACAAAAGCATGCGAATATGGAATCAGAGCTTGTGTAGTTGTTGCACTGAACTCACTAGAAGGCAAAAGAATCAGCTTAAGAGAAATCTCAAACGCCATTGATTCGCCCGAACCATTCACCGCAAAAATTTTGCAGAAATTAGTAAAAAACAGATTGATCTACTCGATTCAAGGTGCACAAGGAGGATTTGAAATGGTGACTGTAAATCTTAAAAAAATCACACTTGAAGATATTGTTATTGCAATTGATGGCGAGGCAAGTTTTTCAATGTGTGTATTAGGTCTCAAGGAATGTTCTGAAGTAAATCCTTGTCCAGCACACAAAAAATACAAGCACATTAAAAGTGATTTTAAAAACATGATCAAAACGACCTCCGTATTTGAAATGGTGACAGACCTTCAAAACGGGAGAGCCTATTTAAAAATGAATTAAACATTGAAAAATGAATTAACATGGAAAAGTATGTGATTAAGCGCAATGGAGAATACAAGCCATTGGAAATATTTAAGATTGAAGAAGTAATCCGGAAAGGATTCGAAAGTGTCAACACCCGATTTGAAGCCTCTATTCTTGAAGAAGTACTGAATGAACTGGATTCAAAAACAGTGTGGTCAGTAGAGGAAATCCAAGATGTTATTGAAAAAGAATTATTTAAGTCGAACAATTTTGATGTGTTACGATCTTTCATGGTATATCGACATACCCGAAAAATGCAACGTGAAAGCATTGAAGGAATTCCCACTGAAACCACATTTGTAAACAGCACACAAACGATCGAAGAATACATTAATCAATCAGATTGGCGCATCAATGCAAATGCAAACACCTCCTATTCGAATGCTGGCTTAGTAAATAATGTAGCAGGTAAAATCATAGCAAACTATTGGCTCGATAAAGTTTATACGAAAGAAGAAGGATACGCACATAGAAATGGCGATATTCACATTCACGACTTGGATTGTTTAACAGGCTATTGTGCAGGTTGGAGCTTGCGGATCTTATTAAATGATGGTTTTAATGGTGTTCGCGGTCGTGTTGAAAGCAAACCACCCAATCACTTTCGCGAAGCACTAGGGCAAATGGCTAACTTTCTAGGAATTCTTCAAAGTGAATGGGCAGGAGCACAAGCATTTAGTTCTTTCGATACCTACTTGGCTCCTTACGTATTTAAGGATAATTTATCCTACACCGAAGTACTAAAAGCAATCAGAAGCTTTGTCTATAACTTAAACGTTCCAGCACGATGGGGACAATCTCCCTTTACGAATATTACATTAGATTGGGTAGTTCCGAGCGATCTAAAAGAACAAATACCTACAAAAAACAATCTTCATCTATTTAAAGGAAGTAAAGATCAAGAGTTGATTTTCAGAGCATCAGAACGAGGCGTTAACAACTTGGAAGACTTGAGATATGAGCACTTTCAACCAGAAATGCACCTCATCAACAAAGCATATTACACAGTCATGACAGAAGGCGATTCAAATGGGCAACCATTCACCTTCCCTATTCCCACTGTAAATATTACTGAGGATTTTGATTGGTACGGAGAGAATACAGATCTTCTTTTTGAGAACACAGCAAAAATAGGTTCTTCCTATTTTCAGAATTTCATAGGAAGTCAATTCATAACCAATGAAAATGGAGAAAAAGTTGAAAACCCGAATGCATACAAGCCAAATGCAGTTCGAAGCATGTGCTGTAGACTACAATTAGATCTACGTGAGTTATTGAAACGAGGAAACGGCCTATTCGGAAGTGCAGAAATGACAGGAAGCATCGGTGTTGTAACAATCAATATGGCACGCTTAGGATATATCTACAAAGGAAATAAAGCAGCCCTTTTTGAACGACTCGATTTCTTAATCCAGATAGCCAAGTCAACCCTTGAAAAGAAACGGATATTCATTACAGATATGTATGACAGAGGATTATTCCCTTACACCAAACGCTATTTACCACATTTCAAAAACCATTTTTCAACAATCGGTGTTAATGGCTTGAATGAAATGATTCGAAACTTCACAAATGATCAAATTAACATTACAGCTGAAGCAGGAATTGATTTCGCATCTGAAGTTTTGGATTTTATCCGCAAGCGTATGCAGGAATTCCAAGAGGAAACAGGTAATCTTTACAACCTTGAAGCAACACCAGCTGAAGGCACCACTTATCGATTTGCCAAAGAAGACAAGAAGCGCTTTAACGATATTATTCAAGCAGGATTTGACGAAAACATTTATTACACAAATAGCTCCCAAATCCCTGTTGATCACACAGACGATCCATTTGAAGCCTTAATCCTTCAAGATGAACTCCAATGCAAATACACTGGAGGTACAGTACTGCATTTATACATGCGTGAACGATTAAGCTCTGCTGAAGCTTGTCGAAACATGGTAAAAAAAGTGCTTACAAATTTCAGATTGCCTTACATAACAGTTACCCCCGTATTTAGCGTGTGTCCAACACATGGCTACCTTTCTGGCGAACATGAATACTGCCCAAAATGCGATGATTCCTTAATTGAAAAATTAAACTTAAATACAACCAGTTATGATAACGACGACAACTAGAAGAAGCACAAAAACAGATTTACTAAAGGAAGTAGATCAATTGAGAACAAAATGCTTAGTATACACTAGGGTAATGGGCTACCATCGACCTATTGAAAGTTTTAATATCGGAAAAAAAGGTGAACACAAACAACGGACTCATTTTGATGAATGCCGTTGACCACACCCCTATTTATAGTCTAACACCTTTCACCTTGTTAGACTATCCTGATAAAACAGCCTGCATTATTTGGTTTGCAGGCTGTAATATGCGTTGCTCCTATTGTTACAATCCAGAAATCGTTACCAGCAAGGGGAAATTAAGCTTCGAGGAAGTAGCTGTTTTTTTAAGAAAACGCATCAACCTCATCGATGGAGTTGTATTGAGTGGAGGTGAATGTACTTCCAACAAAGATTTACCTCAATTCGCCAGAACAATCAAAAAAATTGGCATGAACATCAAACTAGACACCAATGGCTCCAACCCTAAAATGATTCAACAATTAATTGACGAACAATTAATCGATTACATAGCCCTCGATTTCAAAGCAACCAACCAAAAATTCAACACCATAACCAACTCCAAATTAGTTAGTCGTTTTGAAAAAACACTCGACTTATTACTCGATAGTCAGTTTAAATTTGAAGTAAGGACAACCGTTCACGAAAACCTTCTTTCAAAAAAAGATATTGACGAAATGATTGCCTTTTTGATAAAAAAAGGATATCAAGGCAGTTATTTCTTGCAACAATTCGTAAACAACACACCAACAATTGGCAATTTGGGCTATTCCAGAAATTCATTACAACAAAGCGATTTCAGTGATTCAAAAATAAAAGTCTTTGTTCGCAACTAAAATAAAGGAAACACATTCACCAAATAATCACGACAACTTACAGAAAGAACACCTACCAATCTCAGGTTATAACTGCTTTTATATAAACTAGAAGTACATCAAAGACAAAAAACCAACCACTCCCACCTGACTCCATTTGATTTTCATAAAACATGATTAGAGACAACTAATTTTCTCTTTTATTTGATCAACACATCATCCTAAAATCAACTAAACATCACTAACCGACTCTTATTTAGAAAGATTCCAACTTCCAATCAAAAACCTAAATAGCCTCATTATATGATTCAAATCATTTTATAAGCATGTCAATGGAATGATCTTTACACTATAATAATCTCAGTAATGGAAAGAAAAGGATTTTTAAAAGGAATTGGATTGATCTTGATTGGATCAATGATCAGTTTGACTAGCGCCAAGGCATTAGCAGCTGGAAGAGCAATGAAGTTAGAGGAATTGGCCGGGAAGAATTATTTTGAAGGAACTAAAGGTTTTGCAAATGGAGGTCCGTCTTGTATTTCATGTCACTCAGTAAAAAACAACAACACAGCAACTGGAGGACTTCTTGCAAAAGATCTTACTGATGTTTATACACGACTGGGAGAAGGAATCTCTGGATGGTTAGCAGCGCCTTCATTTCCAGCAATGGCAGCATCTTATCAAAACAGTCCGCTCACAGAAAACGAACGAACAAAGCTTCAGGCATTTTTAAAGTATGCCAATGAAGTCAAACAAACGCAAACAGCAGATTCAGGCTATAACTTTATGTTATTAGGAGGGATTAGTGGACTAGTTATCATCTTGATCGCAATCAATCTTATGTGGTTTTCAAGAAAGAAGAAAATGGTTAAAAAGGAAATTTTCGACCGTCAGAGTAAAGCCTGGGATGCGAAACATTAATAAAAAAAAGTAGTTACATTAAATTCAAACAAAATGAGCTGGATTGAAGATATAATATCGCCAAATACAAGAAAATGGGAAGAATTCTATAGAAATAGATGGCAATATGATAAAGTAGTAAGAAGTACCCATGGAGTAAACTGTACTGGAGGATGTTCTTGGGCAATTCACGTGAAAGATGGAATTGTAGTTTGGGAAATGCAACAATTGGATTATCCACAATTCAACAAAGATGTTCCCCCTTACGAACCAAGAGGTTGTCAACGAGGCATTTCCTATTCGTGGTACTTATACAGTCCTATCCGTGTTAAATACCCTATTATAAGAGGTGCATTGATTGATCTTTTTAGAGAAGAGAAGAAAAAATGTGGCGAAGACCCAGTTCAGGCTTGGGCAAATTTACAAGCAGATCCAGCTAAAAGAAAAAGATACCAACGAGCAAGAGGTAAAGGCGGATTCCGTCGTGTAAAATGGGATGAGGTAATTGAAATTATTGCCGCATCAAACATTTACACCATACAGAAATATGGTTCAGACAGAATCATTGGTTTTGCCCCTATTCCTGCAAAAAGTATGTTGAGTTACGCATCTGGCGCTCGTTACCTACAATTAATGGGAGCTGTCAACCTATCATTCTATGATTGGTACTGCGATTTACCAAATGCTTTCCCAGAAATATGGGGTGAACAAACAGACGTTTGCGAAAGTGCCGACTGGTTCAAATCGAAATTTATCGTTTCAATGGGGGCCAACTTGGGTATGACACGTACACCAGACATTCACTTCTTTTCTGAAGCGAGACACAATGGAACAAAAACTGTTGTAATGGCACCAGATTTCAATATGGTAGCAAAACATGCAGATCAATGGATTCCAGTTCACGCAGGATCTGATGGTGCATTCTGGATGGCAGTAACACACGTTATTCTTCAGGAATACCACGTCAATAGACAAGTTCCTTATTTCATGGATTACGTGAAGAAATTCACTGATTGCCCATTCTTGGTTCGACTTGATAAAGATGGCGATAAATTAGTGCCTGGAAGAATGGTTCGCATCAGCGAGGTTTCTGAATTTAAAGATGCTGAAAATAGCGAATGGAAATTCTTGAATTTTGATACAAAAACTGGTGGATTGATCTCTCCAATGGGAACAATGGGTTACAGATGGCAAGAGAAAAAAGGTCAATGGAACTTATTCCATAAAGATGGCGAAACTGGAAAAGAGTACGACCCAGAATTATCATTACTCGAAAAACACGACGCTGTTGTTCAAGTAGAATTTACAGAATTTGGCTTAGACAAAAAAGCACTCCGAGGGGTTCCTGTGCGTTACATCACTTCAAATACCGGAGAAAAAATACCAGTTGCTACTGTATACGACCTTACGATGGCTCAATACGGTATCGGTAGAGGACTTGAAGGTGAATATCCTACATCATTTGATGATAAAGATGCTGCTTACACGCCAGCGTGGCAAGAAATATTCACCGGAATTGGTCGTAAAGAAGTAATCCAATTGGCACGTGAATGGGCAAGTACAGCCGAAACAACTGAAGGTGCTTGCATGGTCATTGTTGGTGCAGGTATCAATCACTGGTTCCACGAAAACTTAATGTACCGCTCTGCAATTATGGCACAAATGCTAACTGGTTGTAACGGTAAAAACGGAGGTGGTATGAATCACTATGTTGGACAAGAAAAATTGGCTCCAATGGATTCTTGGTCAACCATTATGAGTTCCAAAGACTGGGACACCGCACCACGCTTACAACAAGGACCAATTTGGCACTACATCAATTCGTGTCAATGGAGATACGATGGAAATCAGAAATTCTACAACTCTTCACCTGATAATAAATTGGCAAATATGCACTCTGCTGACTGGGCGGTAATGGCGGTTCGTAATGGATGGATGCCTTATTATCCGCAGTACAGTAAACGCAATTTCGACATCGTAGCTGATGCACAAAAAGCTGGAGCTACAACGGAAGATGAAATGAGAGCGCACATTGTAGCACAAATCAAATCCGGTGAATTGAAGCACGCAATTGTTGAACCAGATGAGGAAATCAACTTCCCAAGAGTGTGGTTCATCTGGAAAGGAAATGCAATCGGTACATCCGCAAAAGGTCATGAGTATTTCTTAGATCACTACTTAGGAACTCATACAAATAAAATTGCTGATGAGGTTGCTGGCGACATGGTTCACGATATTTCCTATAAAGGAAAAGAAGCACCGAAAGGAAAAATGGATTTGGTGATTGACATCAACTTCCGTATGGATACTTCAGCGCTTTATTCTGATATCGTTTTGCCAACAGCCTCATGGTACGAAAAAGCGGATATCAATTCAACGGATATGCACTCATTTATTCACCCATTGTCAGAGGCAATTCCTCCAGTATGGGAATCTAAAACTGACTGGCAAATTTTCCAAGAGTTGGCATTGAAAGTACAAAACATGTCTAAAAAATATTTACCAACCCCAATGTTGGATGTTGTAAATGTTCCTTTATCACATGACTCTAAGGATGAAATCACACAATCGCGTCTTCAAGACTGGAGCAAAGGAGAATGTGAACCAATTCCTGGGAAAACAATGCACAAAATAGTTTTCAAAGAAAGAGATTACACGAAAATCTATGACAAATTCATCACATTAGGTGAAGGTGTTGCTAAAAATGGATTGGGAGCGCACGGTAATCACTACAAATGTGCAGATGTTTATGAAGAAATGATCCAGAACAAGGAACATGTCATTCGTTTATCTGATGGAAAAGAATATCCTTCATTAAAAGGCGATGTTGAAGCAATTGATGCAATCTTGAAACTATCAACACTCACGAATGGTAAATTAACCAAACGTGCATATCAAAACATGGCTGAGATTATAGGAAATGAAGACATCGCTAAATTAGGAGATGGTTATGAGCAAATATCTATGGAATACCGTGATTTGCAAGCACAACCTAAGCGATACAATTCATCACCTCTTTGGTCTGGTTTAATGCATGAAGGCAGAACGTATGCAGCATACACCTACAATGTAGATATGTTTGTTCCGTGGAGAACATTGACTGGTCGTCAGCACTTCTACTTAGATCATGATGCCTACATCGCATTTGGAGAACACCTCGCAACATACAAACCATCACCGACTCCTGAAGCATATGGAGATTTAAGAAAAACGGTAAATGATGGGAAAGCAAAAATGTTGAATTGTTTAACACCACACGGTAAATGGCACATTCACTCTACTTACGGAGATACATTGAGAATGTTGACCCTTTCAAGAGGAAATGAGCCTTGCTGGATGAGTGAAGAAGATGCTGCAGAACTTGGAATCAAAGACAACGATCACGTAGAGGTTTACAATGACCATGGTGTGTATGTTGCACGAGCTTGTGTGAGTGCGCGAATTCCAAGAGGTGTCTGTATCGTGTATCATGCCGTTGAAAGAACCTATAATATTCCAAAATCTCAAATTAGAAGAGGTGAAAAAGGAGAACCGAGACGTGGAGGAATGAACAACTCGTTCACTAGAGTTCACTTAAAACCAAATCTAATGTGTGGTGGATACGGCCAATTTACGTACCATTTTAATTACTGGGGGCCAGTTGGTGTTAACCGTGATACTCACGTGTTGGTGAGAAAAATGGAGATCGTAGAATATTAATAGTTAATCGTAGAATTAAAAATTCATAGTTATGAATATTAGAGCACAAGTTTCAATGGTATTTCATCTCGATAAATGTATCGGATGCCACACTTGCTCGGTAGCGTGTAAAAACGTTTGGACCGATAGACGAGGAGCTGAATATATGTGGTGGAACAACGTTGAAACGAAACCGGGAACTGGATATCCTACTAAATGGGAAGATCAGGAAATATACAAAGGTGGATGGGAGAAAAATGGTGAATCAGTATCGTTAAAAGGAGCTGGTAAACTAAAAGGGTTAAAAAACATCTTTCACAATCCCAATATGCCTTCATTAGAGGATTATTATCACCCGTGGGCATATAAATACAGTGATCTTTTCACCGCTCCAGAAGGTGATGATCAACCAATCGGGAGAGCAATCTCATTAATTACTGGTGAGCCGATTGACATCAAGTCAGGGCCAAACTGGGATGACGATCTAGGTGGATCACCTGATTATGCAAGAAAAGATGTCAACTTCAAAGACATGACAAGCCAAGATCAGGAAGCAATGTTCCAGTTAGAACAGATGACCATGATGTACTTGCCAAGAATTTGTAATCACTGTTTAAATCCTGCATGCGTGGCTTCTTGTCCATCAGGTGCATTGTACAAAAGAGGTGAAGATGGCGTTGTATTGATCAATCAAGAAAGATGTCGCGCTTGGAGAATGTGTGTAACAGCTTGTCCTTACAAGAAAAGCTACTACAACTGGCATACTGGGAAATCAGAAAAATGTATCCTTTGCTATCCGCGTTTAGAGACTGGACAAGCACCCGCTTGTATGCACTCTTGCGTTGGACGAATCAGGTACCTTGGTGTGATGCTATACGATGCTGACCGCATTGAACAAGTTGCTGCGTCAGCAGATAAAGACTTAATTCACAATCAACTGGATATTTATTTGAATCCAAATGATCCATTGGTAATCGCAGAAGCACGTAAAAATGGAATTCATGATTCTACCATCACGGCAGCTCAAAATTCACCCGTTTACAAATTCGTGAAAGAATGGGGAATTGCTCTACCTCTTCACCCAGAATTTAGAACATTACCCAACTTATTCTATGTTCCACCAATGCTACCAGCAATGGCACAAGTTGATGAAAAAGGATTGTACCAAACTACGTCTACCGATATGTTCCCAGGAATTGATCACAATCGTATGCCAATGCAATACTTAGCGTCCTTGTTCTCAATTGGTGACACGAAAATCATTGCGAATATCTATGAAAAATTATTGAGTGTAAAACTTCATAGAAGAAACGCAACTGTAGGCGATCTATCAGAAGAAAATGTGAAGAATTTAATGTCACGTTCCAAAATAGGGCCAGAAACAGCTGATGCAATTTTTAGACTTACATCATTAGCAACTTTTGAAGAGCGCTTTGTTATTCCTCCAGCACACCGTGAAGAATCAATTGAAATGCTAGAAGCAACAGCTGACGCAAAAGGTGAAACAGGATTCGGGTTCAAAATGAGACCAAAAAGAGGTCTGTAATTGAGTGTCAATTATGAAAAAGAGAGAGCAGTATAACCAGCTTGCGAATCTGTTCAGGTATCCTGACGAATCATACAAGCAACAAGTAGCAGAATGTGTTAAAATGCTGAAAGAAGATTATCCCGAAGCTTACACTGAAATACTTCCATTTTTTCAATTCATAGAGACGAAAGATCTTTATGAAATTGAAGAGGTTTTCGGAAAAACATTTCATATTCAAGCTATTTGTTTTCTTGATTTGGGTTACGTGCTTTTTGCTGAAGACTACAAAAGAGGTGAGTTTTTGGTCAAAATGAAAGATGAGCAACGGAGAGCAAATAATGATTGTGGCAATGAACTAGCGGATAACCTCCCGAATGTACTGACCCTAATGGCAATCATGGAGGATGAAACATTTTTGGATGAATTTGCTGCCCGGATCATGGAGCCTTCACTCACAAAAATGTTAGCAGAATTTGATACTGCTAGAATGGAATTGAAAGACAAGGTTCGTAAGAAAAAGCAAAAAGTAATTCTTATGGAGGACATGGAAAACAAAAACATATTCCAATACGCGATTCAATCGCTATTAAATGTCGTTAAACAAGATTTCAAAAACATCGAATACAATGATCCAGAAATCATTCCAACACTTGGAGGAAATTTCCTTAAGAGTTGCAACACGGGATGTTCAACCACCCCACAACTTGTAAAAACAAATTAATATGGCTCGTCTAGAAAAAACAATGGTAATGGGGCTCGACCGGGAGTTGGGTTCTGTTTGGAAAAGAATAAAAACTATTTCAGCTTTCGTTCTTTTTATTTTTACATTCCTTACTCCAACTAACAGTTTTGGAGCCTCTGGTGAAGATCTTTTCAATAAGATGTGTATGACTTGCCACAGCTTGTCAGACCAAAAGCTTGTTGGTCCTGGCTTAGGTGGGCTCGCTGATCGCAGAAGTGAAGAATGGATCATTAAATGGGTCAAAGATTCGCAAGGTTTGATTAAATCAGGTGATAAAGATGCTATTGAAGTCTACGAAGAGTTCAATAAGATGCAAATGCCTGGATTCCCTCAATTAACCGATGACGAAATCAAAGACTTTATTGCGTTTGTAAAAGAAAAAGGTACTGCCGCTGGATCTACCCCGGCTGCTGGAGATAATGGATCAACAGCCTCTCCTACAAACGGACCTGATCCTCAAGCTTCAGGCACAAATGGAATTAATGTGAATTCAACATTTCTATTTTGGACATTTCTTTCACTGCTTGTTGTAGGGTTCTTCTTGTATAGACTGAGAAAAAATGCCTTTAAATTGGTAAATGAAGTAGGTTACCACACGGAACCACATAAAATTCCAAATTATGGCTTTTTCTTCTTCTTGTTTTTATTCATTGCAGCAATAATCATTCTACTGCTAGTTGTCTTATTGAACGCAAACGCAGGAATGATTAATACATTGATGTTCGTAGTTCTCCCCTATCTCTGCTTTGGAATATTCATTATAGGTAGTATTTATCGATATACAGCAAGAGGATACCAAGTCTCTTCTTTGTCCTCACAATTTCTGGAAGGCAAGAAATTATTCTGGGGTAGCCAACCTTTCCACTGGGGCTTATTCATATTGTTCTTTGGTCACTTGATCGCGTTCTTGTTTCCATCTGCAGTATTAGCATGGAATGGTCAACCAGTGCGGTTATTAATTCTTGAAATCTCTTCTTTTGCTTTCGGATTAGCTGCATTATTGGGATTAATCTTATTGATTAAACGAAGATTAGAAGCTAAAATGCTATTGGTGGTAACCAACAAAATGGATATGGTTGTTTACACCGTATTATTCACACAGATTCTTTCAGGTTTAGGGGTGGCGTTTTTTGTAAGATGGGGATCTTCCTGGTTTTCAAGTGTCTTAACACCCTATTTAAGATCGATATTCTCATTTAATCCTGACATTAATGCGGTTTCTGAAATGCCTTGGCTGATCCAAATTCACATTATTTCTGCATTCGTGATTATCGGTATTATTCCGTTCACTCGATTTATGCACTTTTTGGTTGCTCCACTCGATTATGCTTGGAGAAAATACCAAATCGTTATCTGGAACTGGAATCCGCGAAAAATCAGAATCTCTAATCGACATACTTTCGGAAAAAAACCACGAAATCATTAACGTCAACACGCCTAAATCATTTAAGCCACTCAGAAATGGGTGGCTTTTTTTATTTATAAAATCGTATGATAAAACCAGATCAATTATAAAACGTGGGGATTTGTCTCTCAACTCGAAACAGTTGAAGTTTTATTGATTGGTTTCAAGCGTACCACAATTTTTATGCTTCTTACTTTTTTCCGAGGCTGAAAAAGTAAGCAAAACATCCTTTGCGCCATTCTAAGCCACTCGTGAAATATGGCTCTTTCTGTATTTTATGGTCAAAAGTGACAGATCGAGATCTGAAACGCAAGCGCTTTTGACAAAACACAACGAAACAGCCATTTTTCTTACTTCGCTTCCTTGAATGACGCTTCGTCCGCAACAATAATTTGTTATTAAAACCTCTGTCTATCCTAACGAAGGAATTTATCCTCCCCAACTTTTGTCCTTGATTCATAAAACCGTTGCAAGATTCATTAATCGAGGCGCGATTAAAATTTAACACCGCAGTTTACGATTGTAAATGAGGATGTTGAATTTTTGAAGTAACGAAGAGTAATGGGTTTTGCAACGGTCTTATGATTTGAATCATTCTTTCGTTAGTGATTCCTGAACAATTTTGAAATCCGTTAAAAACGTCACCAAAATGAAAGTAAAAAAAAGTAATGCGGTCTATTATTGGTTAATCTCAGGATGTATCTTAATTGCCCTTATGGTTATTATCGGCGGAATTACCCGTCTCACTCAATCAGGACTTTCGATGGTAGAATGGAAACCAATCGTAGGAGCAATTCCACCATTGAATGAACAAGAATGGATCCATGAATTTGAGCTGTATAAAAGTTCTCCTGAATATAAGTTCTACAATTCTCACTTTACACTCTCCGATTTTAAGTCCATTTTCTTTTGGGAATACCTCCACCGCCTCATTGGTCGAATCATAGGATTGGTCTTTATTATTCCTTGCTTGATTTTTTGGAGTAAAGGACGTTTCTCTAAAAAAATGAAACAACGGATAATCATTATCTTTATAGGCGGACTTTTTCAGGGAATCCTAGGTTGGTTTATGGTTAAAAGTGGATTAGTCAAAGCCCCACACGTAAGCCATTACCGACTGGCTGCACATCTTGTTACTGCACTCGCTCTTATCAGTTATATTTATTGGACAGCCATGTATTACAAGCAAGATGCAAGGCGATTAATCACACCCATCGTTCCTGCAAGATTGATCAATGGAATTATTGCATTGGTTTCTCTTCAGATAATTTATGGTGCTCTAGTTGCAGGACTCAAAGCAGGGAAAATGTACACCACATTCCCTAAAATGGGAGAGAGTTGGATCCCAATTGAATTGATTCGATCTTTCGAAATAAAAGGATTATTAGCGCTAATTGAATCGCCTTCGGTAGTTCAATTAATACACAGAATCATTGGAATAACCTGCTTTGGTATGTCCATTTATTTACTCAGTAAGCAAAAAAAATATCCTACCTCAATTGTTCACACTATTCAGGTTGTGTCATCACTTATTATCCTGCAAGTTTTAGTAGGAATCGCAACACTGATTACAGCCGTTCCCGTTAATTTAGGAGTCCTGCACCAAAGTATTGCCATTCTAATTTTAATGGCAATCTTTCAATTGAAATTTAAGTCGCACTACCAATGGAAAAAGAGTTAAAAAACTAAGAAACTGTTTTGAACGTGCTAAACAGAAAGGGCAATCCCCATGATTACAATTCCCAAAAGAAACGAGATTAGCAAAGAAATCAATACAATATTCACAACCCCTTTTTCACTGGATATTTTTTTCTTTACAAAGAGAAACAGGATAACGAATAGGATATAAATGGAAAATGTAATACTACAAATTAATAGAAGACTCATCGTGTCCGTTCTTTAAATTAGGGGCAATGGTAAGTGAAAAAATGGTTTTCAAATGTGATATAAATCATTTAACGCGATGATTTAATGTCATACTTTTGAAAAAAAAACAGAGAATTATGTTAGTCCAACAGTTTAGCGAGAATCCATTTCAATATCAGGGTTTTGAAATATGGGATATTGAAAATATGGAAGCCTTTTTTAGTGGAAATGGTGTTATAAAGGAGATTTTTGAAAAGGAATATAAAATACTGGTTTCAGATTTTGATAAACGAAGAAGTGAACTACCCGAAACGAACATGGGAATCATTGCAACGATCCTAGATCAAATTGGCGATAAACACTTCTTTGTTTTTACGCTTCATGATGCAAATCATTTAGAGTTGATTAAAATGCAAAATAGTAAGGTCATGAATTTCGGGATAAATATTGAAGAAATTTCGCCCGAACACGTGTACATTGTTCTAATGGACAAAGTGAAAGAAGTCAGTGTTGGCCTATAGAATTCGTTAACTAATTCATAAAGAAGGCACTGTTCAAAAAAGGCAGTCTAGAATAAATCTGAACGGGTTTGAAAAGTTATTTCAAACCAAAACCTTTTGTAAACAACTGCAAAACAGCAACGTGAAACACGAAACAAATCGTAGACTAAGCATTCAATAAAAGCCAATCCATTTTTATCAAAACTGCACTTATTATGATTCAAATCATTTTATAGACTTCCCGCCCTGCTTAGATTTGTTCTATAATAAAACAAAGGTTATGGGAAGTTTTAGAACATTCTTAAAGTCAGGACACGCACCGACATTATTTGCGTCCTTTTTGTATTTTGATTTCTGCTTTGCGATATGGGTTTTAAATGGTGCAATGGCTCCTTTTATCAGTGAAGAATTCAACTTAACCCCCTCTCAAAAAGGCTTCATGATTTCCGTGCCAATTTTAGCTGGTGCCATTATGCGTTTCCCTCTGGGAATTCTGGCTCAGTATATTGGTCGGAAAAATGCAGCACTGACAGAAATGTCACTCATTTTTGGAGCAATGATTTTTGGTTACACCATGGTCGACTCTTATTCTGACGTATTGGCAATGGGTGTTTTACTGGGTATTGCTGGCGCAAGTTTTGGCGTTGCATTGTCTTTGGGGTCTGGCTGGTTTCCACCAAAATATAAAGGATTAGCGATGGGTATTGCTGGCGCTGGTAATAGCGGTACTGTACTCGCAATGTTGTTCGCACCGCCTCTGGCAGCAGCGTATGGTTGGTCAACAGTATATGGCGTAGCAGCAATCTGTATGTTGCTTCCTATTATCGTAATGATCATTTTCGCTAAAGAACCACCAGATAGAGAACGCCAATCGTTGAGAGCACACTTATCTTGTTTGTTTGAAAAAGATGGTTGGACATTTAACTTGATTTATATCATCACATTTGGAGGATTTATTGGGTTAGCCAACTTTTTACCAACCTACTTCCACGATCAGTTTGGGGTTACTAAAATTCAAGCAGGACAGCTTACAATGTTAGCAGCCTTAATGGGAAGTGCAGTTCGTATTATTGGTGGCTGGGCTTCAGATAGATGGGGCGGAATCAATACCTTAACAGCCATATTCGGTATTGTCATCTTTACAATCGTAATGGCAGCATTCCCAATCGGTGTAGCTGGAACAACCGTTTTATTTATGGTCTGTTTCGCAGCACTAGGAGCAGGAAATGGAGCGCTATTCCAATTAGTACCACTCAGATGGCCATTATCTACCGCAGTTGCAGGAAGTATGATTGGCGAGATCGGAGCATTAGGCGGAAGTTTTATTCCAAATGCAATGGGTATTTCCAAACAAACTACTGGTTCATTCTTTTGGGGATTCATTTCCTTTGCAATCTTAGCCGTTCTAGCCTTCGTAATCCTTCGAGTTGCCCAACGTAAATGGACAAAAAGATGGGTTGATAAAGGAGGACGCGCTAAAACAATCAATGAAGAAATTGAGTTTGAAATTCAAGAACACATTCCTGGAATGGCAATCATTGAAGAAGGAAACAGAGCTGGAAAATTGGCTTACAGAACAATCATTTATCCTGTTGGCAACTCAGAATTAGCAGACAAAGCTCGAGAACACGCTGCTTATTTAGCAAACTCAACAGGATCAAAGTTGCTTTTACTATATGTAAACGAAAAATTCCACAGTACTGGATTATTAGCAACCGACTCTGATGAATGGGCAGTAATTCGAGAGGCATGGATCGAAGAAGGAAAACAGGCCTTAATCAGTGAAGCGCAGAAATTACAACATCTTGATGTGAAAAACATTGAAGCTGTCTTTGGACAGGGCGATGTAGCTCACGAAATTCTCACCGTGGCAAAAGAAAGAGATGCAGAGTTGATTTTATTAGCAAGCCATGTCGCTTCTCCAATGGGTAAGTTGCTCATGGGAAGTAGAACCTATGAAATTTTCAAAGAGGCAACTTGCCCGATCTTGAGGATAGTACGATGATTATTTACTTAAACTAAAAGTTATGTCAACTTGGTTAAACAGATGGGAACCCGAAGATGAATCGTTTTGGAATTCAGAAGGCAGCTCAAGAGCTTGGAAAACATTATGGATCACAACGGGTGCGCTAACATTCTCTTTTGCAACTTGGTTTATTATGAGTGCGCTCGTAGTAAAATTAAATGGAATTGGATTTAAATTCACGCAAGATCAATTGTTTTGGCTGGCAGCAATGCCAGGTTTAGCAGGAGGTATCCTTCGAATTGTACACACTTTCCTGTTGCCAATTTATGGAACAAGACATGTGATTTCCATTTCAACGTTCTTAAAAATCATTCCCTGCATTGGGATTGGGTTTGCCGTAATGGATACATCAACTCCCTTTTGGATGTTCATGATCCTTGCCTTTTTGACTGGTTTTGGTGGCGGTGATTTCTCATCCTATATGCCAAGCACCAACTTGTTTTTCCCAAAACGATTAAAAGGTACGGCTTTAGGAATTCAAGCAGGAATTGGAAACTTTGGAGTGAGTTTGGTACAGTTTCTTACACCCGTAATGATAGGCGTTGGAGTCTTCGGTGCATCAGCAGTATTCACTAAAGTTGAACCGAAAGAGGTGAAAGTTATCTTCGAAAAATTAGGCAAAGAAGAAACTACTCGGATTTTCGGCACACTTGACCCCAAGGTAAAAACAGCTTTTGTTGATAAAATCGATAAAAAAGTCTTAAAAAAAGCTTTAGGTGGAGAAAAAATCACCGATGAAGTTGAAATCTTTGATCGACTTCCAGTACTTGCTCAAGCACGTGGTTTTGGTAACATTCACCCAAAAGCAGCGGAAAAAGCATTAATCGCTTTTAAAGCAGAAAGTTCTGTGAAAAATAAACCCATTTATTTGCAAACAGCAGCATTTTGGTACGTCCCATTCTTATTGATCTTCGGAGTTTTAAGCTGGATTAAACTGCGCAGTGTTCCAGTAAAAGCTTCCATTAAAGAGCAAATGGATATCTTCAAAGATAAACACACTTGGTATTGCACTATTACTTACTTAATGACATTCGGTGGATTTGCAGGTTTAGCCGCAGCCTTCCCCATGTTGATCAAGTCAGTATACGGTACTTTTCCTGATGCACCAGACCCACTCACATATGCATTCTACGGACCATTGATCGGTTCAGCGAGTCGCGTATTATTTGGATTTATTGCAGATAAAACTGGTGGAGCAATTTTGACAACAATTTCAGGAATTGGTATTGTAACTGGATGCTCGTTATTGATTGGATTGGATCTTGTTGCACCAACAAGCATGGAACAGTTTCCAACTTTCGTAGCCGTGATGCTCGGTTTGTTCTTCTTTACTGGAATTGGAAATGCAGCAACATTCAGACAATATCCTATTGTATTCCAACACAATCCTCGCCAAGCAGCTGGTGTAATTGGATGGACAGCGGCAATTGCAGCATTTGGACCATTCATTTTCTCCATGTTAATATTAACAGCAATTAATGCATCTGGTACTCCAAATCCATTCTTCATTGGGTTGACGGTATTCGCTGTAATTGCAACAACAATAAACTGGTACTTCTATCAGCGTAAAGGCTGCGAAAGACCAAGTTAAAGAGTTAGGTGAACGAAGGGATCTTGCACGCATTATGTTTAGAGATTCCCATCCAAGAATCCCTTCGTTTAATTTTTGTAAAGTAAATTCTCACTATGAAAACGCAAAGTTTAAAATTGATTGGGTTATTGTTCGGGTTAACAATCGCTGGTCAAACACACGCACAATTTTCAATTAACGGACAATACATGGCTCGTGCTGAAATGAGACATGGTTTTGGAACACTTGCTGACACAAATCAAGATCCAGCCATATTTATCTCTCAACGAGCACGCCTTGGAGCTGAATACGTACATGAACGATTCAAAATGAATGTCGCTGTTCAAGATGTTAGAACCTGGGGTAGTGTTGCCAATGCAGCAATCGATACAAAAGGTTTGCTTTCAATTTATGAAGCTAATGTTGAATTGCTAATGACAAAAAAATGGACCTTAAAAGTTGGTCGACAAGCCATCTCGTATGATGACGACCGCATCTTTGGAACCTTAGATTGGTCAATGCAAGGAAGAAGACACGATGCTGCAATTTTGAAATACCACGATAGTACCTGGACAGCCAATGCCGGTTTTGCATTCAACCAAAATGCTGAATCCTACATAGCCACTCAATACACTGTAAATAATTACAAGAATTTCCAGTATTTATGGGTGAATAAAAAATTAGGAAAAGGAAATTACAGTTTCTTATTCTTAAATAATGGTGTAGCCTACAATAAGCTGAATACTTCTTCAGGTAAAACAGATTCCATTACTTCTTATTCTCAAACAATTGGGTTAAGGGGAGAATACAAAACTGAAAAATTCAATTTTGGTGGTTATGCCTATTACCAAACAGGGAAACTTGGATCAAAAAGTCTAAGTGCATATGACATCAGCGCAGAGATCGGATATAAACCAGTTCAAGGTTTATTGATAACTCTGGGAGCAGAATTATTATCCGGAACAAGTCAAATAGACACCGCAAACAAAGTAAATAACTCCTTCAATCCACTGTATGGAACAAACCATCGTTTTAACGGATACATGGATTATTTCTATGTAGGTAACCACTTAAACTCAGTAGGATTACTTGACGGGTTTTTACGGGTAAGTTATGCTAAAAAGAAGATGATCTATTCATTGAATGGTCACTATTTCAATGCGGCTGCCGATGTATGGGATCAAACAGTTACAACAGAATTAGCAGCTAGAAACGCTCATTTGGGTGCTGAACTTGACTTTACAATGCTGTATAACTATGCAGATGGGGTTTCTATACAGGCAGGATATTCACAATTCTTTGGCACTGGAACATTGCAACAGGTAAAAGGTGGGTTAACGAGCATTTCAGCGTCCAGTAACTGGGCATATATTATGTTGATCGTTCGTCCAAACTCACCAACTAAATTCCCCAAAGTTGGATTGAAAATGTAATTAGATGAAAGATAAAATAACACAATTAAACTCTATCTGACAGGAGGCGGTTGATTGATTGTTATTTTAATTAATTGTTGCTCAGGATTACTTTCATCTTGTGAAAAACCGAGGTTCTGCCTCGGTTTTGCTTTTTTTAAAAACATGAATTCATGCTAAGAAGCATATAAACAATCTCAGATAGTTCAATAATTCTTGTAATTAAATCAAAACATATGATTTATATCATAAATAAAACTTCATTCAATACCGATATTTACTGAAAGATATAACGATTACAATTACTGGTTATGAAAATCATAAATAAGGAAACAGGAAAAAGAGTAGGCTCAAAGGATGAAGCAGTAAAAGGTCATTCTAAAAAGCTAAAAGATGAAGATCCAATTCTCAGAAATGCCGATAAGCATGAGAATTTAGAAGAATTTTCAGCGATGGATCCGCCAGAAGCGTATGACAAAGAAAGAGTGGTTGGTTCAGATTATGAACACTTAGATAAATTTCTACAAGGGTTAATGGATGAACACAAAGAAGTAATTGAAAAGACAAAAGTTTTTGATGAAGCCCTGGTTACATTTCGCGATAGTGGCTTTGCTTTTACACGAGAAATTGACAGTGCTTTTAATTCCTTTTTTGTCTATTTTGATGAACATATTTTACCACATAATAGAAAAGAAGAGCGCCACTATTTCAGAATCTTACATGATCGTTTAATTGAATCAGGTGAGCATGGAAATGGAGATGAACCAAGCACCGCAATTGATTTAATGGAGGATGATCACACAAAATTCATTCAACTTGCTACATTGGCTTTCAATCTGCTTGGACTTGGAACAAGATTGCGTGATAACGAATCAAGAGTGATGACCTTTGACCTTGCTTTCAACGCAGGTAGAGAATTAACCGAATTATTGCGACTCCACATTTTCAGAGAAGACGAAACATTATTTCCTTTGTCCCAACAATTACTTACCAAAGAAGATTTTAATGTGATCAATGGACAATCCTAGTCAACATATTATCGACCGTTTCGGAAGAGTTCATGATTACCTCAGGATATCATTGACAGAGCGTTGCAATTTACGCTGCTTTTACTGCATGCCCGAAGAAGGAATCCAATTAAGAGACAAGGCAGCGTTTATGACTTCTGAAGAACTTTTGGAAATCGCTCAAGTTTTTGTTAAAATGGGCGTGAAAAAAATTCGATTAACTGGTGGTGAACCATTGGTGAAAAAGGGCGTTGATTCGTTGATTAAAGCATTAGGAAAGCTGCCCATCGAATTGGCATTGACAACCAACGCAATCTTGATAGACAACTACTTACAGGATCTGTTGGAGGCTGGAGTAAAGAACATTAATGTAAGTCTCGATTCTTTACAGGAAGACCGATTCAATGCAATTTCTCGAAGAAACTATTTCCAGAAAATAAAAAACAACATTGATCTACTTCTAAAAAACGACTTTAATGTAAAAATCAATGTTGTGCTGATGAGAGGTGTAAATGATGATGAAATAATTGATTTTATTGAATGGACTAGGTATGAAAAAATTCATGTCCGTTTTATAGAATTCATGCCCTTCGATGGAAATAATTGGAACATAGATAAAAAAATCTCATTGAAAGAAGTCCTGGATAAAGTGCAAACCTACTACCGTACAGACGAGGTAACTAAATTGATTGACACAAAGAATGACACATGTAAAAACTATCAGATCAAAAATGCCAAAGGAACCTTTGGAATAATTAGCTCTGTTACAAATCCGTTCTGCTCTACCTGCAATAGAATTCGATTGACAGCTGACGGAAAGATCAAAAATTGTCTTTTTTCACAAACCGAAACCGACTTATTAGCAGCTCATCGAAATGGCGAACAATTAGAGCAATTGATTATCGATTCCATCAATTCAAAACACAAAGAAAGAGGTGGATTTGAGGAATTCAGTAATGAGTCTGTAAAACGCATGAAAAATAGAACAATGGTCGCAATTGGTGGATAACGATTAACCTAGTTAAATTTGATCTCGCATTTTATTGACTTGGATTAAGTAATTACTATTTTTGTTACAATTATGAATAGTGTATTAAAAAAACATTGCTCTGAGTATTGGTATGAATTCATCTTATTTTACAGTGCAATTATAAAAGTAAAGAAAAATGAATACGTCTTTCAGTCTGGAGAAGAAACAAACGGCATCTTCATTATTCATTCAGGAAAAGCTAAAGTAGTTGCTGAAACTGGAAATGATACAGTACGAATTATCCGTTTAGCCGCCGAGGGTGACATCCTTGGGCACCGGGGTTTTGGAGGTAGTTGGAAATACACCGTTTCAGCGATTGCCTTAGAAGACCTGGAACTATTATTCATTCCTTTGAAAATATTTAATGAAGCCATTCGCGCTAATCCTGAATTTGCTTATTTTATGATGATGCTTTTTGCTGAAGAATTAAGAGAATCAGAACGTTTAGCTTCACAATTACCAATTCGCAATATTATTGCATCAGTATTAATAAATAATCTAACTGTTTTTGGCTTCGCCAAGGATAGCAAAACAAAACTAAGTCACACACTTTCTAGAAAGGATCTATCCAGTCAAGCTGGTACAAGATATGAAACAGTGGTGAGAACGTTAGCCGAATTTAAAAACGAAGGGCTGATTAAAATAGAAGGTAAATCCATTCATATTTTAAACCTACCCAACCTGATCGAATTGAAAGAAGGATTGAAATAAATCAATCCGACTCTTTTTTATCAAGCATCTGCTGAAGTTTACCTTGGTCAAGTAATTCTATTTCATTTTTCATAACTTGATGGATGAGCTTTTGCTTTGAAAGATCGTTCAATATCCTCTTTACCGCTCTTTTTGAAATACCAGTAAGTTCTGATAAATCCTCAACACCTAAAAATGTTTTAAGTGAATTTTCACTGTTTTTCGAATTGTTAATCAACTCCCGAATGAGTCTATGCTGAGATGTTTGCTCAATAAAACTTCGTGTTTTAATATCAATCAATTTAATTCTTTCACATAATATTTCAATGATTTGCTTACACAAAACTGAATTGATTAAAAGCATTTCTTTAAACTCCGTTTTCTTGATTTTCAAAACTAAACTATCTTCTATTGCCATTGAAGAAAAAGCATAGGTACTTGTATCACTTAAACACGAGGTGATGCCCACAAACTCAAGAGCTTTCGTGATTCCAATAACCCATTTGCTTTTCAACACCTTGATTGTGCCAGTCTCTATAAAAAAAACATAGTCATTAGGCTCTCCCTCTTTAAACAAAACATCGCCAGTAGTTAACTTTATCTTTTCTGAGTGAAAAGTTTGCTCTATAAAATTAAGATCAAATCTTTTACCTGTATCATACATAAGCTTTCTAATCTAAATTCCAATTACGTAAAGCTATGAAAGGCTTAAATGATAAAATATGATTCAAATCATTTTAGAAATTGACCAACAACCAACCAAGGTAAGGTGCTATAAATCAATGAATAATTAAATTTAATAAGAACGGGGAGTTCCATTAAAAATGGTAGGAAACAGAATTGATTTATTTTTGGATTTTCATTCGGAGTCTTTTACTTCCCTCGAACTTTTTTGGGACTGCTTCTCTTTCACCTTTCACATCGCTTTAGTGAGCTATTTAGGATCTGCTGAAAAAGTCAGAAATGAAGTAGCTTTTATGAGCGTTCTGAACAAAATTCACAATCGAGATCAACATCCTTATATTCAGTTATTTTGCGTTTTTCAGCAGACCCTATTTACATTAGTCATATGCATTTGTACAGCAGATAAGTCCTTGTAAATTTGAAATTACAATACTCTTTCCCACAAGCTTTATCAGTTGTTCATGACTTAATTGCGCGAGTGTTCTAATCGCAGATTCAGTAGTCGTTCCTGCCATATCGGCAATTTCAGATCTCGTCATCTGAATATTAATCGTTTCTCCGTCTTCCAAATAACCAAAGGTGTTTTTTAATAACAAAATTGATTCAGAAATGCGCTCTTTGACTGTTTTTTGCGCAACATCCACCAAGTGTTGTTCAGCGCTTTTAAGATCTTTTGAAAGAAGTTGAATTACTTTTAATGACAGTCTAGGGTTATCTTCTACCGTTTGTAAAAACCTGTCTTTTGTAATCATACAAATATGAGAATCCTCTAAGGCAGTTGCCGTTGCGTGGTAAGGTTCATTACTTAAAAGTGAGCGGTATCCTAAAATATCACCATCTTTTGAGAAACGAACGATCTGCTCCTTACCATCCTTCCCCAGTTTCGTCAACTTCACTTTTCCTTCGAATAAACAAAATAATCCGTTAGCGTGATTCCCTTCGTAAAAAATGACTTGCCCTTTTTTGTAAAAATTATCGCCTTTTTTCTCACTAATCAATTTCTTTTCATCCACCGAAAGGTTGCAGAAAAAATCCTTTGCGTTTTTACAATTGTCACATGAAGGTATTTCTATGCTTTTCTTTTTCATTCGAAATTAATTATGATCTAAATTAAATGAAATGATTCAATCACATCCAAACTAATATTAGTAATAAAGATGATATAAATCACTTTAAATTAGATAGAACTTTTTCAATTTTGTAAAAAAGGAATAGTATGATTAGTGTTGAAGAGGCTTTTCGAAGAATCAGCGAGGTGACTCATCAGTTAGATGTGATCGAAATTGAATTAAAAAATGCCGTCGGATTTGTAATGGCTGAAGACTATGTTTCAACGGTATCGTTCCCCCCATTTGACCAATCTGCAATGGACGGTTATGCAATAAACAATAGCGAAGGTCAATTAGAATTTATGGTTCTTTACGAGTTGAAAGCCGGAGATTCAGCAAGTGCTATAACACTAAAAAAGG
>JAYSRF010000292.1:0-5906 GCA_043721195.1 Fluviicola sp.
TTTAAAAAAGTTGATTTCCCAGCTCCTGATCCGCCCATCACACCAATCAGTTTTCCTGATTGTTCGGTAAAATTGATTTCGTGTAAACCTACTTTCCCACCTTTAAAGTGAAATTGTAGATGATTTACTTTAAAAGCAATTTTTTCGCGATTGACATCACTCATGAAACGAGAAATCACATCACTGTAATAGATCGGAGCACTCTTCGTAGTACGAATGGTAGACCCTTGATTCAGAATGTGATGTCGCTCATTGGATACAATTTGACCATTCAACGAAAGTTCTTCTGATCCAAAATGACGGAAGAAAATAATATGAATACTTTCCAGTCGAATAACACGTATAACACCTTCTAATCCATCTAATTGCAAAAATTGAGCTTGTTGCAATTCAAGTGGATTTCCAGAAATGTACAAGTAAACATCTTCATCTAAAATCGTACTAATCGGTTCTTCGATAAAGCGTTTCAACTGAATGTATTCCTTTTCAGAAATATTAAATGATTCAGCTACTGTATGAACAAATTCTTGTTCTTGGTCATGCACTTGTTCATTCGCATGAATAAATTCAAAAATCCGAACCAATACAATGACTTTTTGTCGCTGTGTAAGTTCTTCATTAATCTGCGAACAAATACGGAGTACTTTTACTGAATTAACAGACGTTCGTTTCCGTTCGCCATCTTTTTTAGCTGTTCCGTTGTGGTGAACGAGTAAAAAGTCATCAAATAACTGGATGTATTTCTGAATGAGTTCATGATTTAATTCAGAACGCAAAAAAGCCTCAATGATTCGTCGTCCGTTGGAACTCTCAATGGCTTCTTTTGTAATATCGGTAACTTCATCAACTTTTGCAATAATGGCAAAAAGCTGCATCAGTGCGCGAAGTATGCGTTCACTCATACGTAGTTATTTAATAACAGTTTTGTCCTTTTAGTTAGAATAAGACTAGCGTTTAAATCCAATCATCATTACAGCACAACCTGTCACTTTTTTGTCAAGATCAAGCTCTGTTGTAATAATTACAGGAATAGTATTGGGAACTTTAAAATCCCAATAAGCAGAGTTTTTATAATTTTTGTTGGTAAAGAGTAAGTTACCTTCCAAATCACTTACAGTGAAAATAACATACGTATCATCTTCTCCTGCTGTTGTTGCGATTCGGTACGTTGAACCACCAAAAAATGTAGTTCTAAATTCTGCTTTCTCGCGATCTAAAAACGCTGTGTATACTTGTCCGTCTGAAACGAAATTATTATTCTTTCCTTTTAAATGAACCTCACAGGCTTTCACTAGTGATTCGCAATCTTGAGCGAAAGACGTAGAAACGGACGCAATTAATAATGCTGTTGCAATTGCTAACTTTTTCATATTGATCGTTATTATGCTGTGATTTTATCACGGATAGAACCTATTTTCTCATTGATGAAATTCAATAAGTTGCTATCCATTTTTACGTTTGTTTTATGGCGAAGTGTTGTTAACTTTTTAGCAGCATCTGTTGTTGGTTGCACAAAGTCGTATTCAACAAGAATTTCGTCAAAGTATTTTTTCAAATCCTTCATGTCAGCAATCAATTCATCGTTGCTACCTTTTTTATTGTATTTCGTTAGAATTTCAATAATTGTAGCCAAGGTTTCACGTTGCTCACCAATGCGTTGAGAAATTTTAGGATTATCACCTTGGTGATTGATTTCACAAGCTAAATAAAGTGATTCAATCCACCCACCAACTAAAATGAGTGCTGAAACAGCCTTACGATCATTTGATTTTAAGTAATTGTCCGATTTTTTGAAGGCATCAGAAACAATCACCATCATGGAATCTTGATTGGTACTGTTTTTTTCGAAGCGAGTCATGAAATTTTTATCAAAAGCTCCTTCCAACCCTAAGTCGGATGTCAATTTTTCAATTGTCGCTAAGTATTTCAGCGAAAGACTGTTTTGCTTGTAAATGGCAAGGTATCCTAAATCAGTTCCGTAGATTCCAAGATTGAGTGCTTTGCGCATTTCCGTAGAATAATTTTCCACGTTATCAAGACTGTTCAAATAAGCTTCATTGAACGGAGCATTTGCCTCTTTCAGTAATAAAGCGGTTTGCATCGGAGAAGGAATACTGAAAATCATTCCGTCGAAGTTCGTATTCAATGAACTATTCGGATCTAGAACCTCTTTTTCTACTTCAGGCTTCTTTTCTTCACCAGATCCACAAGCGGTAATAATCCCAGCAAGTGCGCAACCTGTAATAAGGAGTGAGAATGTTGAATTCATAGGGTCGTTGTTACTAATTACTAATAAGCGACTAAAATATACAAAAATCGATACCTAAGTCATCCAATGTTAATAAAAGTGAATAACTAATGTGTATTTGGTGGAATTGGATGAACCTACGATTTCTTATTAACCTGAGTTCGAATATTCAAACTTTGTCAAAACATCTATAAATAGTGAGATACGACCTATTTCAATTCGGAATAGCTTAATCTTGAGCTTGTCGAAAGGAAATATTTCGATGCGAAAAAGGGAAGTAAATTGCTGTTTATAGGTGAAAAACACTTTTATTGAGTTAATTAAGCTACTTTCTTTCTTCGTTAGATTTTATCGTGATCCGCCGTGGATCCCTTATAAAATCTGCCTTGAAACCTAGTCACTTAATTAATTTTGACTTTGTTTTAATAATCGAACTCAGGTTATTACATTTGTGAAAATGGAAAATAGATGAATATCCGACCAAGAAGAAATCGCAAGAATGCTGCTATCCGTTCAATGATTGAGGAAACAAAATTGGGTGTCGAACATTTGATTTACCCTGTTTTTTTACAAGACGGCAAAGGAATTAAACATGAAGTAGCTTCTCTTCCAAATAATTACCGTTGGAGTATCGATCAATTGTTGCCTGCTTTTGAATCGTGGATGGAATCTGGAATTCGAACATTTGATTTGTTTCCTGCGGTTGATGAGCACTTAAAAGATACAATTGGTTCCTATAGTTATGCGGATGAAAACTTCTATTTGCACATCATTCGAACGTTGAAAGAACGGTTTCCAGAAGCTGTTTTAATGTCTGATGTGGCGTTGGATCCATACTCTTCTGATGGTCATGATGGATTGGTTGAAAATGGAAAAATCGTCAACGATAAAACGCTCCCAATCTTGGCTCGCATGTCTGTTGCGCAGGCTCAAGCTGGAATCGATATTATAGGACCGTCTGATATGATGGATGGTCGTGTAGGCGTGATTCGTGAAGGTTTGGATGCAAAAGGTTTTACTGATGTTTCGATTATGTCGTACACCGCGAAATATGCAAGCGCTTTTTACGGACCTTTCCGCGATGCGTTGAATTCTGCACCTAAATCTGGTGACAAAAAATCCTATCAAATGAATCCAGCAAATAAGCGTGAAGCATTGATTGAAGCGGAATTAGATGTAGCTGAAGGTGCCGATTTCCTCATGGTAAAACCTGCATTGTGTTATTTAGATGTGATTCATTTGTTGAAAGAACATTTTCCTCAACCCATCACCGCATACAATGTAAGTGGAGAATGCGCCATGGTTTATGCTGCGTCTAAAAATGGTTGGTTGGATTATGAACGAACGATGATGGAAATGCTCTTGAGTATTCGCCGAGCGGGCGCAGATGGGATTTTAACGTATTTCGCACCTGATGCAGCTCGATTAATGAGCGGGAAATGATCTTCAATACATTTTTTTGTTTCTGTTGAATTGTTTTTAATGTGGTTGGTCCCTATTTAATGTGTATATTGAATGGACCAAATTTAAACAGGATCACAATTTATGTCACAAAAAATCCTTTCAGCAGCACAACTGAAATACATTGATGCTTATACAATTGAGCACGAACCAATCTCTTCCATTGAGTTGATGGAACACGCTGCTACGGTGTGTTTCGAAACTTTTTTGCCGTACATTGATTTTTCAAATCCTGTACACGTATTTTGTGGTTCTGGGAATAATGGAGGTGATGGTTTTGTCATTGCTCGTTTTTTGTCGCTCATGCATTCAAATGTACAGGTGTGGTTTGTGCCTTTTGGCGAAATTTCACCAGAATGTCATGCGAATAAAGCACTTGTACCTGCATATACAGAGTTGACTTCCATTCAGTTTTTACCTGAGATTGGTGAACACTGTACCATTATCGACGCCTTATTAGGATTAGGCACAACTCGTTCTCCTGAAGGTTTATTGAAAGAAGTCATTGAACGGATGAATGAAAGTGGGGCTCCCGTTTTATCGGTTGATCTACCATCTGGATTGCCCGCAGATGAGATTCCTGAATGGGATACACTTGTTAAAGCTTCTTTTACCGTAACGTTTCAACAACCAAAACTGACATTCTTTCTCAAAGAAACGATACCTTTTGTTGGTAAATGGGAATGCGTAGATATCGGTTTAGATCAAGCTGAAATTGAACGAACAAAGAGTCGTTATTTTCATTTGGATGCAAGTAGTATAGAACAATTGATCAAACCAAGAGATCGGTTTTCGCACAAAGGAACGTATGGACATGGTTTGTTGATCGCTGGAAGCAAAGGAAAGATGGGGTCGGCAGTGCTAGCAGCCAAAGCGGCTTTAAGAAGTGGAATTGGATTATTGACTGTTCACCTTCCTGAAATAGGATTAAATGTGCTCCAAACGGCTGTTCCTGAGGCCATGTGTTCAATTGATCAAGAATCAGATCGTGTTTCAATGATCCATGAAGATGTGAATACCTTTTCTGCAATTGGAATTGGTCCTGGAATAGGGACACACGAAGATGCGCTTTTACTCATGGAAAAAGTACTTCAATTTCCGACTGTTGTCATCGATGCTGATGGATTAAACCTATTAGCGAAACATCCAACCTTGTTAGAGCAATTGCCGAAGAATACCATTTTGACACCGCATCCCAAAGAATTTGAGCGATTAGCAGGAAGTTCTGTATCGACGAGCGATCGTTTGGACCGTTTGATGCACTTTGCCCAAACGTATCAATGCACTGTTATTTTGAAAGATGCAATAACTGCAATTGCTACCAAAGATGGGATGGTGTACTTCAATACTACTGGAAATCCAGGAATGGCTACAGGTGGAACTGGAGATGTGTTAACAGGAATCATTTTAGGTTTATTAGCGCAAGGTTACTCAGTTGAAGTTGCTGCTAAAATTGCTGTTTATTATCATGGTAAAGCTGGAGATACCGTTGCGACAGAGCGCGGTCAAATGGCGTTGATTGCTGGTGATTTGATTGATACATTAATGATTGGACTTGAAACTTCCGATTCGGATATAATTGTATGACAAAACATGCGTAATTTTCGTGCTCATTTTTTTATTTCCAAACTGAAATACAATTCACAATGATCAAATTCGAAGAGTTATTAAAAAAGAACCAAGAATGGATTGCAGAAAAATTATCACTTGATGCAACATTTTTTGAGAAACTTTCCAAAGGACAAAATCCAGAATATTTATACATCGGTTGCGCGGATAGTCGTGTAACTGCGGAAGATCTGATGGGTGCAGAGCCTGGAGAAGTGTTTGTTCACCGCAACATCGCGAATTTGGTTATTAGTACGGATAACAATGTCAATGCGGTTGTGCAATACGCGGTTGAATTTTTGAAAGTGAAGCACATCATCGTATGTGGACATTATGAATGTGGTGGTGTAAAAGCAGCAATGAATCCAACTGATATGGGACAATTAAATGCTTGGTTACAAACCTTGCGTGATGTATACCGCTACCACCGTGTTGAATTAGATGGAATAGAAAATGAGCAATTGCGTTTTGATCGCTTAGTAGAATTGAATGTATTAGAGCAGTGTTTGAATGTGATTAAAATCGATCATGTTCAGAATGCCTGGGATAAAACAGGTTATCCATCGGTTCATGGTTGGGTGTTTGATGT
>JAYSRF010000293.1:0-5900 GCA_043721195.1 Fluviicola sp.
AATTAGCCCTGGCAATTATGGCTTGCTTTTTATCTCAAATGTAAATGTGCCATCAGGTGAACATCTGCTGATCAGATCGGCAGAAAATAATCCAAACACTGTTCTTTTTGAGGCTGGTGAAGTAATTCAAACAGACAGCGTCATTTTATCTGGCATCAGTTTTAGCAGACCGAATGATGGATCTGTGAACTCGGTGTTGGACATCTATCATACTAGTTGTCGGGTTCATAAGTGTAGGATCATTGATCAATATAACACTACTATCATTACACCTGAAGCTACTTTGAAAATTGATCACGGATCAACAGGAACGAATAACGTTTATATTGACTCCTGCTTCATTTATAGTATCGAGGGCTTAAACAGTCTTTCACCTTCGAATAGTACTGTTATTCAAAGAGGAGGAGATGGAGGTGCATTTTTTTATGCGGATACGATTTGGGGCGGATGGGATACATGGACAAGTAATTACCGAGAGCTTAAAAAGTGTGAATTATACCTCGATGATGGACTAGATGAGTATGGTACTGCCCTAATTGATTCGTGTTCAATTTCCTTTTATCCTTATTTAAATGCTGGACAGATTCAAACAACCACCTTGAGTAACTCTACCATTAATTGTAGTGGGATTGTAGCCTTGTCAACTACCACTACACATAATTGTCATTTTGTATGTAAAACCGATTTATCGATGGGTAATAATTGTATCCATTCCAACAACATAATGGAACAATATTGTCATATTAATCAATCAAACAATGCTAAAATAGTTTCCAATGTATTCAAAGATAAGTTTGTTTTTCAAGGTTACCTTGACGCTTACTTTGTCAATAATTTCTTTCAGGATACCTTAAGAATACAAGGTGAAAACGGTATCTATTTTTACAATAATAATTTTGCTGATAGCGCTTATTTGATTTCGCAAATTTGGGGAGGTGGTTTTGTCAATAACAATTTCATGGATGTCCAAATGGAGAATGTAGAATTATTGGAGATTTCACATAATAATTATTCGGGTCATGGGATGTATATGCCCTTCTATTCTTATTTTGATAGCTCCCCAACCTATTATGATCCGAACTTCACAAGCGTTACAGATAATCACATCAACAATCCAGCACTTTATAGTTTGGCAACCAATTTAACCTATCCAGAAACATTCTTGGATGTTGATGATGAAGTACGCGAACTACCTTGGTCTATTGGAGCAGATGAAGCGTGGTTACAATTACCACTAATAGATACGATAAAATTGGTTTGTGGATCGGATTATCCGCTAAAATTACCTGATTCACTTGCTAGCATCTACCACTGGGAACCAGCAATCCTTTTAATTGACTCTTCTTTAAGTGTTCCAACAATTCATGTAGACACCATTAATCGCCTTTGGTTGGTTGATTCTCTAGGAAATGTAATTGATTCCATTCTATTTATGCCCTACACATTTCCTTCAACTTCCAGAACACTATATGGTTATTGTGGCTTTGATTATAAACTAGCCACTTACGCGCAAGGCGATGCTCCAATAAGTTGGCAACCAATAGGCGATCTTGATGACCCAACTGCTCATATTGTAACTGCAAATGTTGATTCAACCACTCAATTTGTGGTAACAATCGATTTGGGTGTTTGTGGCATTCGTTACGATTCTATTTTGTTTGTAATGGATCAAGGGGTGTACCCAAACATTATGATTGATAGTGGTGATTGCTATAGTTTGAAATTTGAAACAAATTCCTACTGTTATGATTCCCTGACTTGGAATCTTGGTGATGGATCGTTTGTCACGGATGACCTATCTTTTTGGCATACTTATTCCGATACAGGTTTAGTGAATATTTCACTTATTGTCTGGAATCATGGAATATCGGCAACCGATTCATTGCAACTAGTTATTGGTTGTTTAGAAGATCTGGAGTTAGACGCTTCTTCCATTTTGGTCTATCCGAATCCAACAAATGGTCAACTAATTGTTGAGTGGCCAAGTCAAGAAGGTGGAATAAGTTACCAACTCATCGATCAACTAGGGCGCATAATTGAGACGGGATATTGGAATCCAACAATGAGTAATCTGACACAGCAGCAACTAAGTCTAGAAAAATATTCTGCTGGAACTTACTTTTTAGAACTCAATGAAAACATACAAACTGTCATGAAATTACCTTCCCATTAAGAGTACCTATTTACAAGCTCCCCATAAATCAGTATTTATTAATTATTTGATGATCGATTAGAAAATCATGAATTATGAAGTGGATTTTGCTCTTAACTGGGATCCTCTTAATAATTATTCAATTCATAATTTATAATTCAGGTAACCTGCTCATCCGCGATCTCACTTCCCATCCTTACACTTATCCAACTCCTCTTCTAACTTTAAATTTATATCATTCAACTCAGAGATCTGTCCCACATACCTAATCATCAATTGCCGTAAGGTTTCATTTTCAGTCTTTAGTTTGTTGATTAATTCACTATTCTCACGACCACTTTTTTTGAGTTCTTCTAATAATTTTACCTGATCAGAAAGCAGTTTAGTGTTCACTTCTTGCAAGGCCATTAACTGATTGTTGAGAAGCTCAATTTCTTGCTTCAATTCCTTTTTCGATGCTGACTCTTGACCAAAACATGCGAATGGTAAGAAGAACAATAAGACAACTATATATTTCATCGGTTTATTTAATTATGAATGAGCTAATTATAAATCATGAAGTGGATTATACTCTCAACCTCGATCCCTTCTTAATTATCAATTGAAAATGTAAAATTGAAAAACAGACTGAGTTCTTTTCAACGATCAAATTTTACATTTTACATTTTACATTTTCAATTAAGCTTGAAGCTAGCCGCCTGTCAACTTCTTAATCTCATTCAACTTCATCAACGCTTCCACCGGTGTCAACGTATTGATATCAATGCTCATCAATTCTTCGTGAATTTGCTCCAAAACAGGATCGTTCAATTGAAAGAAACTCAATTGCATGTTATCCGAACTTGCTGCTTCTTTGACTGCTTCGCGCACACTGGTTTGGGTAGAACTTACGTGATTGAGTTCCAGTTGTTGCAACATCAATTCAGCACGTTGCACGACTTTCTTGGGCATTCCCGCCAGTTTCGCTACGTGAATTCCGAAAGAGTGCTCACTACCACCTTTGACCAATTTGCGGAGGAAAATGATCTTCTGCCCCACTTCTTTTACCGAAACATTGTAATTGTGGATGCGTGCAAATTGATCTTCCATGTCATTGAGCTCATGGTAATGCGTCGCAAACAAAGTTTTTCCTTTTGCTGTAGCGTGTTCATGAATGTATTCAGCAATTGCCCAAGCAATGGAAATGCCATCGTAGGTACTTGTACCGCGACCAATTTCGTCGAGTAAAATCAAACTGCGATCGGAAAGGTTATTGAGAATGCTCGAAGTTTCGTTCATTTCCACCATAAAGGTCGATTCGCCCGAAGAAATATTATCCGAAGCGCCAACACGGGTGAACACTTTATCGATAATGCCAATTTCAGCAGCCTTTGCAGGAACAAAACTTCCCATTTGCGCCAAAAGCACAATCAGAGCTGTTTGCCGCAACAAAGCACTTTTACCCGCCATATTCGGACCCGTAATCATGATGATTTGTTGGGTTTCTTTATCCAAAAACACATCATTCGGAACGTATTGTTCGCCCGCTTTGAGTTGCATTTCAATCACAGGATGACGTCCTTCGTGAATATTCAAGGCAAAACTGTCATTCACTTGTGGCAAGGCATACTGGTTCACTGTTGCGATCTGTGCAAAGCCGCATAAACAATCGAGTTGAGCAATCAAGTGCGCATTTTGCTGAATCGTACCCACATATTGAAACAACTGTTGCATCAATTCGGTGTAAATACGGTATTCGATCACTGCAATGCGATCTTCCGCACCGAGAATTTTCGTTTCGTATTCTTTGAGTTCAGGCGTGATGTAGCGTTCCGCATTCACCAAGGTTTGCTTACGAATCCATTCGGCTGGTACTTTATCTTTGTGCGAATTGCGTACTTCCAAGTAATAGCCGAACACGTTATTGAACGCGATTTTTAAACTCGGAATGCCTGTTAAAGCCGATTCACGGTTTTGGATTTGCTCCAAATAATCCTTGCCCGTAAACGAAATGCCCCGCAATTCATCTAATTCAGCGTCAACACCATCTGCAATTACCGCACCTTTCCCCAATTGAACAGGTGGTTCTTCAGTAAGTGTTGTATTGACCAAATCAATAAACGCATCGCACGGCTGAATGGCTTTCGATAATTGCAACAACAAGGAACTTTTACTCTTCGAACACTGTTCACGTAAGGGTTCCATGTGTTCCAAAATGCGTGATAGCGCACGTAATTCACGCGGAGAGACCCGACCAACAGCCACTTTTGAAACCAAACGTTCCATGTCGCCAATGGCACTCAATTCCTGATCCATTTCAAAGCGCAATGAGGTGTTTTCAACCAAATCAGCCACCGTTCCCAAGCGCAGGTTGATGGGTTCACTTTGTTTCAACGGCATGACAATCCACCGCTTCAACAAACGATCACCCATGGGAGTTTTGGTCGCGTTGATGACCTCAAACAAGGTTTTCCCACCTTCATTCAGGGGCGAAACCAATTCAAGGTTGCGAATGGTAAAACGATCAAGCCACACGTACTTCTCTTCTTCGATGCGTTGAATGTGGGTGATGTGTCCCAAACGATCGTGTTGTGTATCGTTGAGGTAATGCAAAATTGCACCCGAAGCAATGACTCCGTGTTTTAAGTCTTCAATCCCAAAACCTTTGAGTGAATTGGTTTGAAAATGACTCGTCAATCGTTCGTTGGCGAAATCAGGAGTAAATACCCAATCATCTAAACGGAACGTATAATAGCGTTGTCCGAAAGTTTCTTCGAACAATTTCTGTCTGTTTTTTTGAAAAATGATTTCACTCGGCTCAAACCCTTGAATGAGTTTCCCGATGTAGTCAAGCGAACCTTGTGCGGTGAAAAATTCCCCCGTTGTAATATCTAAAAAGGCAACACCGTGAACCTCCTGATCGAAATGAATCGCCGCCAAGAAATTATTTTTGTGACCATTGAGCACTTTATCACTGAACGAAACCCCAGGGGTTACCAATTCTGTAACTCCACGTTTCACAATGTTTTTGGTCATTTTGGGATCTTCCAACTGATCGCAAATCGCCACCCGATGTCCTGCCCGAACCAGTTTTGGCAAATAATTATCCAATGAGTGATGCGGAAAACCAGCGAGTGCCGTTTCAGAAGGGGAACCCGCCCCTCTTTTTGTCAAAACAATTCCTAGCACACGTGAAGCAAGCACGGCATCCGAACCGAATGTTTCGTAAAAATCACCAACCCGAAACAACAACAAAGCTTGCGGGTGTTTTGCTTTGATCTCGTTGTATTGTTTCATCAAGGGCGTTTCCGCTCCCGTTTTTTCCTTTTTAGCCAAAATTCTGAATTCGAATGAGCTCCAAATGTAACACCTTCACGCGGGTCTCAAAAGACGGTTGGGAAGTTTAGTTTTCAACAGTGGTTAACAAGTAGGCTGTCAAAACAGAGCTGCCGTTCCGATAATCATCAAGATAAAAAACAAAAGCGGAATCAGAACGCCGAGTATGCCCCAGATATTGAACTTGTAATGGCGTGGATTACGCAGATACCTTACCATTGAACAAATTCCCAAAACAAAAGCAAGTAGGAGCCCTACTAAAATAAGCGCACTGTAGACGACGTATTGTTTGTGATCCGAAGTGGTATCGCTCAGCAAGGCAACGATGAAATCCACCAGCAAGACCTTTACGGAAAGTACCCCCAATGGTTCGAATTTGCACTGTTCTTTTGGTAAATCAGCAGGTTTGATCCGTTTTTCTTTTTGGGGAATA
>JAYSRF010000294.1:0-16863 GCA_043721195.1 Fluviicola sp.
TGCATTCCGAGCCTACTAGGGTTTGAAAGATTTAATGCATACACGGTTTAAATGTATTCCGTGCATATGGATTTTGATCCAATTATTTACGTTTCAAAACAATTTCGTCTTTCTTTTCTTTTAGCGTCAATTGCGTTTCAGAAACAATATACGTATACGTCAGTTTTTTCTTTCCTGGCTCTTCAATACTCAATTGTTTCTTTGCTTCATCAACGGTGTATGGAGAATTGGTTGCTTTTGTTTTTCCATCATTCGCTGAAACATTCACTTTTCCTTTTTCGTCAAAAACAAATGTGATTTTTGAAAGCATTTTCGCTTCACGTTGAAAATTTGCTTTCACGGTTGCTTTATCTACACCCATTTGCCCATAAAGCGCACCTTGTTCTTTCCAAGTACGTTCAAGAATTTCATCTTGTTCTTTGGCATCAGTTGACATAGCAAGTACTCCGTCTTTTTTTAATTCTTGGATAGACCAAGTTCCAGCAATTTGCTCTTTGTCGCTTTTAGAACAAGCGGTTAATAATGCCACTGCAAGGGGCAAAAACAATAAATATTTCATCTGTTTATTCTATAAATTATGTACGTAAATATACGGCTTATCCTGAATTGACAATTCTTTCGTGAAAGTCACTCTTCAAGAAATGGGATTCCGTTTTTACTACTTTTTAGTAGATTCAATCCAATTTTTCACTAGGTTCGTTGATACAAATCTAAAACGTACACTATGCACATAGAAGTAACACTGCAAGATGGAACAACTGTACTTGTCATGAAACAAGTCATACGTACCATAAAACCGCATACAAATACAAAATTCCCAGCAATTAAGTCGATTATTTCATTGATTGGAATAGGGCAACAATTGGTGGAATTAGAAGTGACTGAAACCTACAATTCATTAAAGGTATTGCTTTAATAACCTGAGATTCTGTGTTGATTTTCTTTTGGAAATCAACACAGAATCTCAGGTTATTAGTTTTAAATTAAGCACAAAAAAACCTCGCTAATGCAAACACTAGCGAGGTTCAATTATTGAGATAAAATTATTTACGTTTAAACGTCAATTCTAATTTTTCACCACCTTCTTCAACACTTGTCAATTTCATGATATCATCTTTCATTTCATACTTGAAATTCTGATCATTATCACTTTTCATATTCACTTCCTTTTTCTCTTCGTTGATCGTGATTTTACCCGTCACTTTAGAAGGTGTTTCTTGATCATATTGAGTAGAAATAAATGAACCATCTTCTTTAATTTCAATTGTAGTTTTACCTACAGAAGCCATTTGTTTCGCAAACATTTCTTTCATCATTGCTGATTGAGCTTGCGCTTCAGGTGGCAATCCAGCCATTTGTTTTTTAACAAAACCATCAATAACTTTTGATTGCTCTGCTTTGTCTAAGGTGAACATTGTTTCTCCGTTAGCTTTGATCTCTTGAACAGACCATGTTCCGTTCATTAATTCACGATCGCTTTTCGAGCATCCAGCCAAAAACAAAAGTGCAAGTGGTACTATAAGTAAATAACGCATATATAAAATTTAAAGTGTTAAAGTTAGTACTTGCATCGATATAAACAACTTATCGTTCGACAAAGTTCTAATCGGTTACCACATATTGTTGGTTCAGTTGCGGGATTCCTTTTTTAAACACTTGAATTTCAATATCACGTGTGCGTTCCAATTCTGCAATATGGAAATCCAACTGCGGATCGTCTGGATTGAGACAAATTTCACCAATGTACTTTTTGTCGCCCAAATCTCCTGTCAACCAACGCCCTTCTTTTTTACCTTTTTCATACTTGCCAATCGTGGTTAATTTCCCATCAGGCGTATAAAATTGCCAAACTCCTTGTGGTAACCCATTTACCAGATTTCCTTCGCTCATAAGCATTCCATTGTCGAAGTAATTGCGTTGTGGACCATTCGTACGATCAATACTATCTTTCGGGTCTTCATACGTGATGAATTGGCGAATGGCATAATAATCTGAGTGAGAACAATCGTACTTTTCGAGTTCTTGGATCAAATAGCGCGAACTGATCAATTTCCCTGTTAAATCGTACTCGTAATAGTTTCCTCTAACAGTAAATGTATCTTGTTGAAAAACCACCAATGAATCAACTCCCCAATAATTAATTTCATACAAGGAATTACCTGAATAGTCGTAAAACTTCCAGTTTCCGAAACTTTGATCCAACACCCTTTTTCCTGTTCTAGCTACCTTAAAGTTAGGATAGAATTTGGTAAATGTTCCCACTTTATAGTGATCAAGGTTAAATGGAATACCGTAGTTATTGTAATCGCCTCTAGATCTAAATCCTTCCAGCGAATAATCATAATACAAAATTTTGTCTGTCAATTCATAATTGCGCAATATGTTACTATTGAACGACCTTAATTCACCTTCATCTACATATTCAAACAAAATACTATCGTTTAATTGTTGCACATAACAATAAGACAACTCTTCGTTTTCAAATAGTTTCAAAGAGTCAATTTTCCCATTGATAAATGTAAACGCAGTTTGTAATTGCATTTCTTCGTTGTACTGCAAATAATAGTGGTCAAACGATCCGTTTGTAAACGAAGTCCGCACAGTATGTTGTTTGTAATCAGTAAAATACCCAGAATTTCGATAATTAAATTCTAATGGATCATACACCGATTCATCATACGTTGAATACTTTATGAATGCAGCTCCATGCAATAAATCGTTCTTAAAATGAGCTGAGATAGTTGTATCCAATTGAATGGTCTCATTACCTAAACGAAACAACTCACCAACTATAAAACGCCCATTTCTCTGTCCTGCATTATACTCACAAATCAACAAATCATTATGATCTTGAATCTGCGAAATACCATGCAACAAACCATTATAATAACGCATGACTGAAATGGTGTCACCAAGAGCATTACTAGTAAACGAAACGCCATGCAATTGACCATCTTTTAATTGCATTGTTTTACCAACATGCAGTTTACCTTTACTGTTCTTCGGATAATAAAGATCATAATACGGTTCGTCTGATCTGTACTTTTTTAGAAAATGAGTAGGCTTTGAAATTTCTACGAGTTGATAAACAGTTCCAGTTGGGAATCCATTTTCATAATTGAGGCTAAATAGTAGTTTTCCGTGACGACTATAAAAGCTCCATTCACCAGTTGGCTTACCATCACGAACAATTCCACTTACTTTTTCAATGTATTTAAATTCGATTTTATCGGACATAAACGCACCAACAAGGTACAACCATGGGCTTTTAGAAGTCCTAAATCTCCTATTTCTGAATCTTCTTTTTTTGCTATTAAAACAATCATTCATGTATTCATATTCCAGTAATTTAGTCGTAAATTGAGCATTTAGTTCTTTTTGTCTATGTAATTTTGGCGTTCTAATACTAATTCCTAACTGATTACTCTGCGTCAATGACAATGCTCGTTTAGTAAATTGAATAGTAATTGGTCCAGAATAAAGTTGATTTTTCCATTTGAGTGTCGTATTTATTCTTTCAAGTGTATCTTGTTGACCTTGGATTTGTAAATGATTCCATAGAACAGAGTTTGAACTATAGCCAAAAGTTCTAGTTAAGGAATCCATAATCGGATTTACAATTTGATCTATTGCCGCAATTCCTTTTTCATTGTATGTTAGCTCATGCACGAGACTATCTGCAAGATCTAAATAGATGGCAGACTCTCTTTTTTTTGTTTTTCTATTCCATTCAATAAAATGATATACTTTACCATCAATAATTGAATCGGTAGGATTTCGCCAACGACGATAACGATTTGAATACGAGATTTGATCTTTTTCAGTTTTAAATCCTTCAATGATCATTACTTTTTCAGGCTTTGCAGCTTTTATTGGTCGATTGGCCTTTTTGCTGTATTTTATGGAATTCTTCAACTTTCCATTCGAATCATAGGTCGATTCTAAATAGAGTTTACCGCGTGTATCAAATAGTTTATACAAAAAAGTGCTATCTGAATCATTGAAGGAAAGTGTATCGAATAATTGCCCTCCTCTGTAGAAAGATGCGTACACAATTGTCCCCAATTGTGGGAGATAGGTAAGACGATTCGTTAACTTTTTCGTTTTGTTGGAATACGCCAATTTTGTTCCATGAAAATTGATTTGTTTGCGTCTTGATGAATAAATGATTTCACCCGACTCTTCTTGCTCGTACTCACCTGCTTTTGGCGTCATTAATCGTGCAGTTCGTGGATTATTGAAAAATGAATTAAAATCACTGATGGGCAATTTACTTAACAGTTGTTGACTATAGAGGCTTTCATAACTTGAATACAAGGAGATACCACTTCCATAGCTTCTATTTTTTTCTTTAAATCGAAACCCTCGACTCATCCTCGGAAGATAGTGATCTGGAGCTAACTCAAAAGCTAATGGTTGTTGGTAATTACTATCCAAGACTGAACTGTAGTCAAAAACAACACGTTCATTCTTCCAATTGTATTCGTTGTTCTTCCAGATACTATCTGCATATCCATTCTTGAAAAATCCACTTTCTACTAGTTTGGTTTTCACAAAACGAAAATAACGACCATGTGGTGCACCATTTTTTAAATCCAATTGAATGGATTGATTGTATGTTTTAACGCATCGTTTTTTACTCAATGTTTTGAAACCACGACGTAAGTTAAGATTCTGGTAACTCCAGATTTTCCAAGTTCCTTCTTTGATTCCTTCCTCAAAACAACCGTGGCGAATAGTATCTCCAGCAACTGTTAATCGGGTAAACTCATTGTGGAGAAGGTTGCTTTTTAATTCAAAAACTGCTGCGATTTTGGTCTGTAATTCGTTGATGCGTTTTAATTCATTGTACGAATAAAGAGGTTCAAAATACTGAATGTATTTTCCGTCGGGTAAATTCTGAATCGTTGGAACGACATCATAATTTACATCAATCTCTTGGTCAACCAACAACTGTGGGTAGCGTTTATACCAATGGCGCTCTCTGAATCGGAAAAAACCATTATACGTTGGCACTTTTGTGTTGAAATTCCAATTGTACCTATCTTCCTTTTTTGACAGCATTTGCTTGCTTCGCACCAATTCAGCGTTTAAGGAATCAATCAACGTTTTCTTTGGTAAAACAAGACGTGGATCGTTGCTCTTTTTCCACTCGCTATATTGTTTAAATTGCAAGGCTGACAAATCAACTTTATCCAAGAACGCATGACTGACTGTCACTTTTTCTTGAATTGGATACACAAAATACCATGTCCCTTCCACCAAAACAGAATCGGGGCGTTGAGCGAAACTTACGTTCACCAACAAACAGAAAATTACAAGAAAACAACAACGCATAGACTCAGGTTAGAATATTGAGCCAATGTACAAAAAATGATGAACTCTTTACTGCAATCGTTTCAAGCCAACACGTTTTCTCGGAATATCAATTTCGGTAACTTGCACATCAACGTGCTCATGCAAGGAAATGAATTGCGATGGATCTTCCACGTACACATCTGCTAAATTGGATTTGTGAATCAAACCATTTTCTTTGATGCCTATATTGACAAATGCGCCAAAATTGGTGACGTTGGTTACTATTCCAGTAAGTGTCATTCCTACAACTAAATCTGCCATGGTGCGAATGCGGGTATCGAATTCCAAGACTTGGGCTTTTTTGCGCGGATCACGTCCTGGTTTTTTTAATTCGCGGATAATATCCTCAAATGTATACGCATCTATTTCAGGGAAATCGGCTTTCTTGAATGTTTTAAGTGTTGCTTCGTTTCCAATCAATTCGGTGACATTCAACCCAACTTTTTTAGCCATTGCATTCACCACTTTATAGGTTTCAGGGTGAACAGCGGAATTATCCAACGGATTTTCACCATTTCGTACGCGTAAAAATCCAGCAGCTTGCTCGTAGGCTTTATCGCCCAATCGTTTTACTTTTTTCAGTTCTTCGCGTGAACGAATTCCACCATTTTCAGTGCGATAAGCAACAATATTTTCAGCCAAAGCAGGACCTAATCCCGAAACGTAACTCAATAAATAAGGAGATGCTGTATTCAAATCTACTCCAACAGCATTAACACAGGAAACAACAACATCATCCAAGGCATCTTTCAAAAATGTTTGGTTGACTTCATGTTGGTACTGCCCTACTCCAACGGATTTCGGGTCAATTTTCACCAATTCAGCCAATGGATCCATCAATCGTCGACCAATGGAAACAGAACCACGAACAGTTACATCGTAATCAGGGAATTCTTTTCGGGCAATGGGACTTGCAGAATAAATAGAAGCACCATCTTCACGCACAGCAAAAACATCTAAATCACGGTCAAAACGCACACGCTTTATAAATGCTTCCGTTTCGCGACCAGCAGTTCCATCACCAATGGCAATGGCATCAATTTTATACGCTTGCACCAATTGGAATACTTTCGACGATGCTTTTTCGGTTTCGTTCTGAGGTGCATGCGGGTAAATGGTCACATTGGTCAACAAATCACCCGATTCATCAATACAGACTACTTTACAACCCGTTCTGAATCCAGGATCAATTGCCAAAATGCGTTTTGAACCCAATGGTGGAGCGAGAAGCAATTGACGTAAGTTCGTTGAGAACACCTTGATCGCTTCTTTATCCGCCTTTTCTTTGGCTTCGTTGAGCACTTCGTTTTCCAAGGAAGGACAGATTAAACGGGAATAGGCATCTTTGCACGTATGGGCGATCAAATCTGCGCAAGCGTCATCACCTTTCACAAAAAAGCGTTCCAATTGTTCGATGGCAGCTTCTTTTTCAGGTTGTGCTTTTAGCGAAAGTAAGCCTTCACGTTCAGCTCTATACAATGCCAAAAATCGGTGAGAAGCAGTTCTATATAACGGTTCAGAAAAATCAAAATAATCGCGGTATTTCGCAGCAGCTTCCTCTTTTCCCTTCATCAATTTAGATTGCAGCATCGATTTGCGCTGAAACAAGGTCCGCATTCGTGCACGCGCCACCGTATTTTCATTCATCCATTCGGCAATGATATCACATGCGCCTTGAATCGCCATTTCTTCATCAACGACATCGCCTTTCACAAAGCGTTCAGCCATTTGTTCAGGATCACCACCTCGTTGCGACATGATCATTTTTGCCAACGGCTCTAATCCCAATTTCCGTGCTTTTTCACCTTTTGTGAGGCGTTTTTGTTTATACGGTAGATAAATATCTTCCAACACATTCGATTCAAAGCAACTTTCAATCTTTGATTTCAACTCGGGTGTCATTTTCCCTTGTTCTTCGATCGCGCTTAAAATGGTTTGTTGCCGCGCAATCAATTCATCGTGTTTTTTAGCTAAATCACGAATCAATGCAATTTCCACCTCATCCAATCCATCGGTTTGTTCTTTTCGATACCGCGCAATAAATGGCACAGTTGCACCAGATTCTAAGAGTTGATTGGTATGAAGAATCGCTTTTGGTTGAAGACCAGAATTGGACTGGATAAAATCGTTTTTTTGCATAGGCGCAAATATAAATCAAAGTACCATTCCGACAATGTTTCATGAATCTATAAACAGTTGAAATTTTCTATAGTATGCGGATTGTTTGATGGAAGAAATTGTCCGTAAAAATGGGTGATTCGCAAGTAATTACCACCCTTTTTAAAAGCCCTCACACGGTCGATATTTACAGTTGAAAGTGCATTTTAATTTGTTAATGAATTGTAAACGAAACCATTCCTGTTTTATTTGGTTGTATCTTAGCCGCCCTTACAAATGGTTATGAAACACTTAATATGGATTTTTACTGTAGCGGCTCTTTTGAGTTTCACTGTTGTTCAAGAGTATTCTTATTCTGAAAACACACAATTTGCTACAGCTAAAACACACCTCGCACAAACAACTTCAACAACTGTTGATGTTACCAACGGATCTTCTTTTGTTGATGGATTCAAACAAAAGCAAATTCGTGAGAAATGGTTGAAAAACCTCTTAACAGATTCAATCGTTGTTGTTCCTGATGGATTTTCAAAAACAGGAAATGTAAGTTATTATGCGAATAAATTTCATGGTCGCAGAACTTCATCTGGTGCAATTTACCACAAAGACAGTTTAACTGCGGCACATAAAACGCTTAAATTTGGAACCTTACTCCGTGTTACGAATTTGGCAAACGATTCAACTGTTATTGTGAAAGTGACAGATCGCATGGGGAAATCACCTCATATTCTCGATTTGAGTTATGCTGGAGCGAAACAACTCAATTTCATCCGAAATGGGATTGCAAAAGTGAAAATTGAAGAGATTAAACGAGAAATGAAGTAATCGAAATTCTTGGTTCAATTGATTACTTTTGATCCATGATTGCATCGTTGAAAATCCTTGAATTGTCAACTGTTCTTGCTGGACCAGCTGTTGGAATGTTCTTTGCTGAACTTGGAGCCACTGTCCTAAAGTTAGAACATCCTGATTTACCTGATGTAACACGCTCCTGGAAATTGCCTTCTGAAAACGTTGAGCACACTGTCTCAGCTTATTTTTCGTCAGTTAATTACAAAAAACACTACCAGAAACTGGATCTTACTTCATCGATTGGTGCAGTTGAAATACAACAACTCATCGGTGAATTTGATGTGCTCTTGATGAATTTCAAAAAAGGAGATGCTATTAAATTTGGACTCACAGATGAACAAATTTTCGCACTCAATCCGTCCATTATCATTGGGAAAATCAGTGGTTTTGGTGATGACAGTGATCGTGTGGCGTATGACCTTATTCTACAAGCGGAATCTGGATTTATGTCCATGAATGGAACACCAGAATCGGGTCCTGTAAAAATGCCTGTGGCGTTGATCGACGTGTTAGCTGCTCACCATTTAAAGGAAGGAATACTCGTTGCCCTATTGGAAAAACAATTGACCGGTAAAGGAGCCGTTGTTTCTGTTTCACTGTTCGATGCAGCAGTTACGTCATTGGTCAATCAAGCTTCCAATTTCCTCATGGAAGGACATGTTCCGCAACGAATTGGCAGTTTACACCCCAATATTGCACCTTACGGAGAAATTTTCACAACAAAAGATCAGCAAAAAATCACCTTTGCCATTGGGAGCAATAAACATTTCGCTGGACTTTGCGCCTTCTTACAGTTAAGCGATTTACCAACCGATGAACGTTTCTCAACGAATAGTTTGCGGGTGAAAAACAGAACGGCATTGTATGAATTGCTCCACACAGAGGTAGCTTTATTAGAAGCAAAAGCAATTGATGCGTACATGCAAGCACACCAAATTCCTATGGGAATCATTCGATCATTGAATGAAGTTTTCGAGCAACCAAAGGCTCAACAATTAGTCAGAGAAGAAGTAATTGATCATCAATTTACAAAACGAGTTACATCAATCGCATTTAAGATCCATGGAAATTAGAACGCCAGAAACCGAAGCTGAATGGGAAGCCTATTACGATTTGCGTTATCGAGTCATGCGCGAACCTTTGGGAAAAGAACGTGGATCAGAACGCAATGAAGGCGATTTAACAGGAATTCATTTTGCTCTTTATGAAGATGGAACGATTTTAGGAATTGCTCGATTAGACAAAGTAGATGATCAAATTTGTCAAGTACGTTTTGTTGCCATTGAAAGCCATTTACAAGGAAAAGGATTGGGAAATCAACTCATGATCGCTGTTGAAGAACATGGTGCAACAATTGGATATTCAAAAATGATCCTACATGCCCGCGATTATGCACTTTCGTTCTATGAAAAGTTAGGGTATCAATTGATTGGCCCTTCGTATAAGTTGTTTGATGTGTTGCAGCATTATGAGATGGAAAAACAACTTTAAAATAGCGTTACTTCACCTATTTACCCGTTCAGTAATCCCGTAATACGTGTCCGCCGCGGCTGATTACGGAACATACGACACTCATATACAGCTACATAAGCCGATTTTCCAATTAAAAAAACGTTAAAAATCCAATCTTAAGCCCTTAAATCTCCACCACTTTTAAATCCTTCAGTATCTTCGGTTCATGAATATTCAAAATGCAGCAGCACTTATGATTGTTTTGTCCGCTTCTGTGGTCATGCTTATTCTAGGTCAACAATTAATCATTCCATTTATTTTTGCCTTATTGATTTGGTTGTTGGTGAGACGTATCAAATCCAAAATGCATCAACTACCACTTATTAGAAGTTGGTTTCCATCTTGGCTGACTTCCATCGTGATGTCGGCAGCTATCATTTCCATTTTTGCTTTTATTGCACAATTACTCACCTATAATATTGAATATTTAGCGAATTCATTTTCCCATTACGAATCAAATATTGCGCACGTAACGGATGATCTTGATCATTTTTTTGGGATCGACAGTATGCGTATATTGAATGATTATTCAGGAAGTCTGAATTTAAATAAGGCGTTTACTTCTCTTTTCCGTTCACTTAGCGGAATGCTAGGAAACACGGTTGTTATTATTCTTTATGTTGCCTTTATCTTTTTAGAAGAAACCAATTTTCAAACCAAGTTGAAAGGCATTTTCACTAAAAAAGAGCAATTCGATCAAGTTATTGAGATCGCTGATAAAATTGAAAACTCGGTTGCGAACTATATTGGTTTAAAAACGCTTGTGAATTTAATTTCGGCTACCATTAGTTTCGTTATTCTACTCATTGTTGGGGTAGATTCTGCCATTTTCTGGGCATTTTTGATCTTCCTCATGAACTTTATTCCAGTAATTGGTTTGTTTGTTGGTGCTATTTTTCCCGCTGTTTTTGCTTTGATTCAATTTGGTGAATTTACGCCTTCATTGATCTTATTTTTCTCTATTGGAACGGTTCAATTTGTCGTCGGAAATGTATTAGAACCAAGAATTATGGGGAATTCACTGAACATTAGTCCACTAGTTGCCATTGTTGCGTTGGCTTTTTGGGGTACACTTTGGGGAATCACTGGAATGTTTTTGAGTGTTCCAATTACGGTGATTATGATCATCGTCTTTTCTCACTTTCCAAAAACAAAACCAATTGCCATTCTCTTTTCTGAAAAAGGGAAAATTTAAATTCGAATCAGCTTAATAACTGTTACCTCTAGCAACGTACCTGCAGTTACGTGCTTGAGATAATGAATCGAATAGGTGGTCGATCATTTTTTCATTTACACTTATCTTTTCGAAGTGGGAAACCCTTCATTTGCTGAGTTTACCGGAGAATCAATCGTGTAAGAATCCACTTGTATATACGTTACTTTTTTAGGTTGGAAAACGACCTCTGTTAAATCTACTTTAATTTGATCTGGCAAGAGCAGTGTGACACTTGAAGTTATCTGATCATACAATTGAAATGCAAATTCGCCATTTTTATCGGTTGTTCCAGATCGTAATTCCCCGTAATAACCATATTCAACAGCAACATTTGGCAATTTATTTCCCGCTTCATCTATGACAATGATCAGTGCTTTGTTTTTTAAGCGCGTTTTTGATTCTCTCAAACTTGGCAAAGCACTTGAGCGAGCAGGTTTTTTCCACCAGGTTCCTGAACGCATAATTTGTTTGGGACTTACTATTTCTTCAAAAGCGATCACACTATCAACGAATTCTTTTTTATTCAGCTGTAATGACTCTGCGCTTCGTGTTTTTACTCCAGCATCGGCAAGATCATTTTGCTGAATAGTATTTATTTCATTGATCCAACCAGATTGTTGATTTCTACCCAATCGCAAAATAGCATCAACATCCAACTTAAACGTCGTCGGTTTAGTATTTACTATATCTGAATCAATTGCTGTATGTTGATCTGCTATTTTTGTTGGAACAACGACAGTTGATTGTTCTTTTTTCGGTTCTTTGGCAATCAATGAATCACTTTCGTTCGTTGTGGGTGTAAAGGCAACATAAGCTGTAATTCCACCAGCAATAACAACGGCTGTGATCACCATCATTTTCCATGAGAAAAGGGAAGATCCACCGTATTGTTTACCAATTTGACTGATTTCATTGCGTAAAACACGACGTTCAATCACTTTCGATAAATCGGTTTGGAAATGCAATTGGTCTTGCAAATCATTGTCCATGAGCAAATCTGCTTCAAACACTTGTCGCTGACTTTCTGTCAATTTACCAGCTAGGTAATTGGCAACGCGTTCCATATTTTCCAATTCAGCTCTCATGTGATTGTTCAATTGTAGTGTGATATGATTCTAATTTTTTAGCGAGTTGAAAGGCTTGTTCTATACACTTGTATTTTTGTGTCTTTGCTGAGTTCACACTTGAATAATTCAATGTTTTTGCAATGGATTCCATTGATTCTTTTTTGAAATAAAACAACTCAAAAATTTGTTTGCATTTTTCCGAAACCTTCGCCAAAATTTGATCCAATTTGTTGAATTGTTCTTCCTTTTCTTGGTCGTATCCCAAATCAGATTCGGACAAGATTAAGGTGTCGCTCCATTCCAATTCATAGGAGGTTTTGTTTTGTTTACGGAGTTCATTTTTCACCATAAACCGATTGATTCCATACAGGTAAGTGGTGAGTTTAGAGGTTAATTCAAACGTCGGATCTTTTAATTTCTCTATCAACAACAACAAACTGTCATTGAACACTTCTTTTGCTACAACTTCATTGCATCCGCTTTTGAGAATCAACGATTTGATTTTAGGAAATTCCTTATAGAGAAAACGAATCGCTTTTTCGCGCTCGCCTTTTCTAATTGAATCGATAATTTCCTGATCTGTCATTGCAGTTGTATTTCTTCTTTATGTTCACTTCAACTAAAAAGTAACCTTGTTGGTCTAAAATTCTAATTGACTTTAACATGAAAGATACATAATTTTCAGCTATATTCATGTGATTAAATCATTTACAGACAATCTATGCTTTCTAAAAACATTCTCTTATTTTTGATTATTACAGCTTCTTACTCGCTATTAAATCAATTAATTGAAGAGGCATATAATTATTTTGCATACAATTATTATCGCAATAACTTAGAATCCATTCTTTGGTTTATTGTTAACCTAGCAACACCTATAATATGGGGAATTCTTGGATTTTCTTTACAGAAGGAAACATCCAATAAAAAACCTATAGCGCTATCATTGTCCATTCTCGGCGGATTATCGTTAGGATTATTACTATTTACAATCTATCATATCATTTTTGAAGAGTCGAATTATTCTGTAAGTACTTTAATCGAAAATCTATTAAGGATAGGTGTTGTGGTATTCTTGTTTTTAGGCTATTTGTTGCTTGGTATAGCACTCTATGGAAATCAGCTTCACCGAATCAAAAAAGCATGCGTCTGGCTGTTAATCGGCTTAACACTTGTGATTATTAATGATTTTAGTGTTATCTTTTTGCGCATTTTCGGGTTTGGAATTGGTGAAGTTGGAAGTGTCCATTTTGTTTTTGAAACGGCTTCGATGTTAGAATCCATTTTCTACATTTCGATGCTTGTCGCTGTTTCGAATCTTTATTTGGGCATCCTAAAAAAGGAAAAAACAAAAGATAACCCTTTGTTTTCTTTAGAAACTAAAGCACCAAATCCACTCCATTGGTTGGGAAATTATGCCCTTGTTGCAATCCCATTTGTAGGAATTATTATACTTATAATTTGGTCCTTCAATAATGATCATAAGATTCGAAGAAATTGGGCAATCAGTATTTTTCTGGCATCAATCATTGCTATAGCATTCAACTTATGGCTCTTTACAAGCGTCTTAAGAATGTTTGAATTTGGAACCGATGTACTTTTTGTTGGGTTATTGACGCTGTTCCTATTCATTATTTTAGGGGCTGTCTTAATTTATCGTTATACTCAACAACAACCATTTGAAGACCCAACAGAATATGAACACGAAAACCCATCTATTCAAATTTGGCTAGCTAATTTTTTAATCGTAGCCATTCCGATTATTGGGCCGATTTGTTTGATTATTTGGGCAATTGACAACAAAAATTTAATCATCAAAAATTGGGCAATTGCGCGATTAATTTGGGTTGGGATTTCGCTGGTTATCGCTTTATTTACCTACATGACCGTACTTAGCATTGAACAGTTGAATATGACCCAATTCGGGAATTTCTGAAGCTTATCATTCAATCGACACTGTAGAAATTGGCTTCGTTTCACCAATAATTTCTTGCCAACTTTTTGGTCTCAGAAGCGGATGCCAAGCAAAACCTTGCAAAAATTGTTCTTCAGGATTCAATTGATCCATCGGGTAAAAAACGCCTTCTGGTTGTTTCACAAAAGTAACACCGGTTATTTCACCGCTATCTAGGTAAACTTTGAGGTCAGCAGCATAAATGCGGTTCATACCTTTGCGTTCAATTACAGTTGAAGTGTCTGTTTTAATAGTATCTGTTGGAAAAAATACGGTGCGTGCATTTCCTAGAACTTCAGATTTTACCAATTCATTCTCACGGAAATACGCCCAGATTTCCTTCCCCGCTAGTTGATTGTAATAATTCCCAGAATCGACCTCATTGGCTGCAAATGCATTGTAACGCAGGTGAATTTTGTCAATCAGTGTGTCATTTTTGATGAATACCCGAATGCTATCTCCGTGCAACTCGGAATTGTAACTCCAAAAATAGGGATCACCCCACAAATCCATTGTTCCAGTTGGCTTATCATAATGCAAACTATCAGCGGTCCCTTGCAAGTTGTTTTGGAAAATCTTTACATGTTGCCAACCTGAAACACTCACTGTTTTGTCCAAGGTATCGCGTACATGAAACAAGGTATCTGCCCGTAAATAGAGCGTGTCTTTCGATTTCATGATGCGCACCCATGGATTCTCGGTCAATTGATCGAGGTGAATTGAATCATTGGAATAAAAATAACCTCCTCTAAATTCCACTTTTTGAGCCGTGTCCAAAACTGAAACATGACCTCTTCCAATGGCGATTTTTTGTTTGGGGTGATAATACAAACTATCTCCGTGAATGAGTCGTGGAGCTTGATCAATTAGCGCATTTCCTTGTAAAACACCTTCCTCCGTTTCCACATCATACCAGCCTTTTTCACAGTACAATTTGGTTTCTTTATTTGTGATGTTTGTTGGTCCAAAAAAACTGACTTTGTGCTTGAGGTAATTGTATTGTAAGGTATCCGTTGTCATTTTCAGATCAGGCGTTTTATACACCACTTTTCCCTTGAAAAAACTGTCTTTTGTGTTTGGATTAAAATACCCTACTCGGCTGGTCAATACTTCATTGGTTGTGATGTTTTCAATTTTCCCACCATATCTATAAATGGCTTTTGAATTTTTCGCATCGTATTCCAATGTATCAGTAGTGAGTTTGTATTCACGGTCACGTACGCGCACATTCCCCCACAATTTTGCCATCTTCGTTTTTCCATTGTAATACAAGGAATCACAGAATAAATTTAAGGTATCACGTTTATTGAGATGCACTTTTCCATACGCCCAAACTTCCTGCGTTTTCGCTTTATAATGAGCAGAATCACAGTACATCATATTACCTTGATACGTGAAATTGATGTTGCCGTTTAAGCGTTGAATTCCCGTCTTTTCATCGTAAGACAATTGATCTGCACCGGGCAATAATTCCAACCAACCACCTTGCGCCAACCCTGATAGTCGACACAAAAAAATTGCGCTCAAAAAAAGCGCAATTGATAATCTATGTTGGAATTTATTCACCAATTACCGAGTTGCTAATGTTTGAGTACGATCTGGTCCTACTGAAACGGTTGTAATCGGTACCTCCAAATGTCGTTCCAAATATGCAACATAGTCTTTTAAAGCTTGTGGAGTTGCATCGTAAGAAGACAATTTGGTTAAATCCGTATTCCAACCTGGAATATCTTCCCAAATAGGTTCGATGGTAACGCTATCAATATCGTAAGGTAAATAATCAACCTCAACGCCATCAATAAGGTATTTTGTACACGCGCGAATCGTATCAAATTTATCCAATACATCTGCTTTCATCATGGCCAATTCAGTAACACCGTTAATCATGATTGCATATTTCATTGCAGGAAGATCGATCCAACCACAGCGGCGCGGACGCCCAGTTGTAGAACCAAATTCACGTCCTTCTTGACGGATTTGTTCACCCACTTCGTCTAGTAATTCTGTTGGGAAAGGCCCACTTCCTACACGTGTGCAGTATGCTTTAAAAATTCCGATTACATCTCCAATTTTTGAAGGAGCAATTCCCAATCCTGTGCATGTACCAGCAGTTACGGTATTGGAAGACGTTACATACGGATAGGTTCCGAAATCAATATCGAGCATGGTTCCTTGTGCACCTTCTGCGAGGATTTTTTTCCCTGCTTTTAATGCTTGATCAAGGTAATGTTCGCTATCAACCGCTTTTAAATTTCGTAAAATCTCAATACCTTCCATCCATGGACCTTCCAATTCAGCTAAATTGTATTCAAAACCTTCGTAATGCTTTAACATTCCGACGTGTTTCTCCACCAATGCGTCGTATTTTTCTTGAAAATTTGGCAAGAAAATATCACCAACACGTAGTCCATTGCGACCTGTTTTATCCATGTAAGTTGGTCCAATTCCTTTCAAGGTAGAACCAATTTTCATTTTCCCTTTGGCAGTTTCAGAAGCTGCGTCTAACAAACGATGAGATGGCAAGATCAAATGTGCTTTTTTAGACAACACTGCCTCTTTGCCAGCCACGTGCCGGCGAACGATCTCTGCCTTCTGCTCTGCGGTGAAGTGCCTGCGTGTCTTGGACATGGAAAAGTCTCCGGTCAGGTTAAGCTAACCCAACCGGCCCGACTTTCCAGTTCCAAGAGAAGCAAGACACATCCAAGTGAAAGGCTCCATGGGAAATCGCCGCCAGTACTCTTCCAGGCGCGGTGACTCCCCACTTTGACGCCGATACTCAATTTCCA
>JAYSRF010000295.1:0-16848 GCA_043721195.1 Fluviicola sp.
TGACCTATACAGGTGGATCTGCTGGTAAAACCATTGAGTTTACTTACGATGCGATGGGTCACCGGATTGCTAAAAAAGTCACGGATCCTAGCGGTGATATCATCAAAACATTCTATGTACTCGATGCGCAAGGAAACCCGATGAGTACCTATGAGCGAAAAAAAGATGGAAGTTCCGTTTATAAGTTATATCTTTCGGAACGTAACATCTACGGTTCATCCCGTGTTGGTGTCGAAGAAGTAAACCAAGAATTGCTTATGGAGCCGCTATTAGACTATTTACCATTAAAACCCGTGTTGTTAACACCACTTTCAGATCAGTGTGCAACAACAGGTATGTGGTATTATGATGTCACTAGCACCACTTCTACCATTACCAATATCAATGCAGATAACTACGATGATGTAAAATTCACCAATACCAATACAACTTCAAATCCGTATTCGGCACAAGTGGTGATGAATGTTGTTCCCGGTCAAGCCTATACGCTCAAATATGATTATTTAGCAAAAACCAATGTGAATACCATGACCTGTATTGTGTATGATTGTTTACTTGGAACGATTTTGTCTTCATCTGTTGGAACATTGAGTCCTATTACCAATACAGTGAACTTTACTGTTCCTACCAATGGAAGCACACGAGCAAGAATCAAATGGGTTATTGCCAAAACCGTTACAGCATTCAGCACCGATTTTACGATCAGTAAAATTACGGTAAATGGTTTGGGTCTAGAGTTTGAATCTACCCGAACACCTTCGTATGCGCAAAACAAAGTGGGTGATAAACGCTATGAATTAGCCAACCACCTTGGTAATGTCTTAAACGTTGTAAAAGACCGCAAACTAGCCGTTTCTACCAACGGTACAACCATTGCATACTATAAACCAGATGTGGTTTCTTACAGTGACTATTACCCCTTCGGTCAAGTCTTGCCTAATAGGCATAATAACGAAAACACTTACGATTACGGGTTCAACGGGATGCGTAAGGATGATGAAATCAAACAATCTTCTGGTACAAGTTATGATTTTGGAGCACGGATGTATGATCCGAGAATTGGAAGGTGGTTTAAACCAGATGCATTGGAGAAAAAACATGGTGGCATAAATCCATACCATTTTGTTTATAATTCACCTATGATTATGGTTGATCCGAATGGTGAAGATGGTATTATAGTTGTGGATCCTGTGAATCACACCGTTACCCTTAGTACAACCGTTTATCTATATGGGTCTGTTGGTGCCGATCCAACGGCTACAGCTGCCTCCTATAACAAAGCTTTTGGTGATCTTAATACTACCCGTAAGGTACAAGATGCAAACGATCCGAATGTAGTTTGGACTGTTAAGATAGATGTTCAATATGTGTATGATGAATCAATAGCAAATGCAAAAAACAGCGGGGGCAATGCTGAAATACCAGAAGGTTCAAATACTTTAAGAATAACTAATGCTACAAATACACGCGGGGAAAGTGGTCAGGGACTCAATGATGGGTATTGTGATAACAGTACACATAGTGTTATTCATGAAACAGGGCATATGGTCGGTTTTGATGACAGGTATCTTGGTTTCCCCTATGAACCATACATTGGGGACTTTATGAGCAATCTAGCTAAGGGTACAGTTTATGGTGGTCTAGTTGGTCCTCCATTAGAGATGAGAGATTTTCACTTTGTAGATTTACTAGATTTTGCTATAACTGATCAACCTGATGGTGGATCTAAAATATATGCTACTCGTTTTCCAGACAAGAAACAAGTAGTAACTCCAATATATTCTGAGGGGACAAATATCCAAATAGGTGAAAACGTTAGCTTTAAAGAAGTCGGTGGCAGTGTCTTTGCAATTGATAAGTTTGGACAGAAAGGAATTGAATCGAAAGATAAAAAAAGTGAAGAAAGAGTTATAGAGTATTGTGCACCTGAAGAATAATATATTATGATTAAAATTGGTACAGTGAAATTTTGGAAGTTATTGACTTTTTTGTCATTTTTTTTATCTGCAAAAGTTGTGAATGCACAATTTAATGGTTTATACTTTGCCTACTCTGATAATTCTATATCAAAAAAAGAAATAAGGAAAAATGTTAGAGAAATCTTCACCTTTATTGATTCCGTTAAGTCTGTGAATCAAATTGATGTTGCTGTAAAATTTCATATGTGTATTTACTTTAATGACTTGTCAGACACTTCAAAAAGATGGTCAAATCTCCAGAATTATTTCTATAAGAAGATCGAAGAGGTTGTTGGAAAAGAAAATATGTTTATTCACCCTAGTTCCAATATAGACAGTAACTTCATTACTAAAGTTGATCACCTTTCTATAGGTCCTGTTTTTTATAGCAATACATCAGATTAGTCTTTTATAGTGTAATGCGATAGGTTTTAACCTTGAAAACACAAACACTTCTAAAAACTAAAAAACAACAATAAACTATATGCCCAGGCCTACCAGCTTGGGCTTTTTTGTTGTATTACTTACCGCTAATAATATTCTGTAGATTGTCTTTCATACGCTTGTTAGACAGCGTTACATCAATGATTTTAAGAAGAGCTTGTTGCTCGTCTTGGTCAAGCTGATCAATGAGTTTTATTTTATCGATCAAGGCAAGGTTTACAATCTGCTCGGGGTCGTTGGTTTGAAAGAACTCATACAAACCCACCTCCAATACTTTTGCTAACTTCTCAAGAGTCGATATAGACGGCTCAACTTTTCCATTCTCTATACGGCTGTATTGTCCTTGTGGAATATTAGCTGAAATACTTACTTCTTTCTGTGAAAGTTTCTTACGTTCTCTGAAACGCTTGATGTTTTGGGAGATAAGCTCTACGGTTGGGGTCATGGAATCCTTTAAATATGCACCAAATCTAATAAATGACCTTGATTATTACAACTGAATGAAATATTATTTGGAATTACTATATTTTTAGATATATATTTGTCTGAAATATAAAATTACAGTCAAATACAAATAATAGTTTCCAATGTCCACATTCAATACTGAAAACTCCGAGCAACTCATCTACGAAAACGGTCTTTTATCCTTATCCGTTCTGGGCGGTGTACGTTTAGAAGGTCTCGACCGTATGCGTGTCACCTTAAAAATTGAGTTGCCAAATAGTCCACGCCCACCATTGCGCCACAATCTGGATTTGTACAACGATGTGCAATTAGAAAAGTTCATCCGCAAAATCGCAGAAAGGTTAGAAGTAGGTACGAGCGTTGCCAGTGCGTCATTGAGTGAGTTGACTGCAGAACTGGAAAACTACAGAATCCAACAACTCAAAGCACAGCAAGAACATCAAATCAAAACCTATATTCTTACAGAAACCGAGCGCACCGAAGCCATGGAGTTTTTGACAACCCCAAACCTGATGGAACGCACCAACGAGCTTATCGGTCAAAGCGGAATCCTAGGTGAAGAAATCAACAGACTGATTATGTACGTGATATTCACGAGTCGTAAACGTTCGCATCCCTTACACGTGGTAAGCCTTGGCGCATCCGGAACAGGCAAAACCCACCTGCAGGAAAAAGTAAGCGAACTCATCCCGGAAGAAGACAAAATAGAGATTACAACCTTAAGTGAAAACGCATTCTACTACTTTGAACGCAGAGCATTATCTCATAAACTGATCTTAATCGAAGACCTCGACGGCGCTGAAAACTCCATGTATGCGCTCCGAGAACTGCAATCCAAAAAACGGATCTCAAAAACCATTGCCCAAAAAAACAGCAAAGGTGAAACAAAAACCATCCACCTCACAGTTGAAGGTCCAGTAAGCGTATCAGGTTGTACCACCAAAGAACAGATTTATGAAGACAACGCCAATCGCAGTTTCTTACTCTACCTAGACGAAAGCGACATCCAAGACCAAAAAGTTATGGAGTATCAGCGTGCATTATCAGCGGGTAAAATCAACCAAGGCGATGAACATCACGCACAGCAATTACTTAAAAATGCCCAGCGTTTGCTAGAACCCGTGAAGATCGTAAACCCTTACGCTGAACTGTTGCACATTCCTGTTGAAGTATTGAAGCCCCGCAGAACCAACAATCACTACCTGCAATTTATTGAAGCAGTTACGTTTTATCACCAGTTCCAACGGGCGCAAAAAACAGACGAAACAACGGGAGAACTATACGTTGAAACCACCTTGGACGATGTAGAAGAAGCGAATAGACTATTGAAATACATCTTGTTACACAAAAGCGACGAACTAACAGGAGCTTGCAGAAGTTACCTAGAGCGTGTGAAATCCTACCTCGTACAAGAAAGCAAACAACAGTACACCAACCACGAAATCCGCAAAGCTTTGCGCGAGAATCCCAGTAACCAAAAACGCTACAATCTAGCCTTAATCAGCGGTCACTACATCAAGCAAGTAAAAGGAAAGAAAGGAACAGCATACAGCTACCAAGTAGTAAGTTATGAAGAGTTTAAAGCCTTGCGCGACCAGATCGACAGCGTGTTAGATGATAATATAGAACGACTAAGGCAGCTTTGTCCCGTAGCCTCGGAATCCCGTAGTCAGCGTAGCAGTACTACGGGGGGGAGTGCTAAGGGGTTCAGCAGTCCCCCACATGTTCAAAATACGAATGAACCAGTTAAACGCAAGAAAGCCAGTTAATTAAACCACTGGTTCGGTTCGCAACGGAAAACGATCAAGCGGGCTAAAATTTTTAGATCAGATTACTGCCACCTAAACAGTAAAACCAATCTATCCGACCACCTAAATCTCTATTATTCATTGACAATTAAGGTCAAGACCTACATCAAGTCTCACACACTGAGCTTGTCGAAGTGAAGTCTTTAGTCTAACGTCTTTAAGTCTATCCAAACATGAAACAGCTCCCCATCCAATCCGACAGCTTCCAGTACATCCTCAAATCGTTTAAAGAATGGCTCGACATCCAAGGCTATGCACCAAGCACCGTTTACGGCTTCCCCACTCATGTACGTGAGTTCTTCCACGATCTAGAAACCCATTACCAAATTACCCAAGTACAACAAATCAAACCCAACCACTTCAAAGAACACTACAAACGATTAGTAACCAGAACAAACACCCGTTTTGGTGGTGCATTGAGCAACGTTTCCTTAAACAAACACATCGATGCACTCATGAAATTTGCCGAATACCTGCGCAAAAGCGCACGTTTAGAACTGCCTTACATCAAGCTGCAGCGCAACGAACAAGATTGCAAAAGTATAGACGTAGTAAGTGTTGTAGAAATCAAATCCTTGTTCAAAGTCTGTGATGATCATGCACCCTTGCCACTTTTTGAAGCCATTGCGTGGAGAGATAAAGCATTGCTCACCGTTTTTTACAGCTGTGCATTACGCAGAAACGAAGCCTACCATTTAGACCTGTCAGACATCAATTTTGATCGGCAAGTAATCCACGTTCGCAAAGGCAAAAACTACAAAGAACGGTTCGTACCCTTCAATAAAACCAGTTCCCTGATCTTGCAAACCTACATTTATGACTTTCGTCCACAGTTCAACCATAATCTACAAACAACATCGCTTTTTGTCAGCGCACAAGGCAATCGCCTAAACGCACAATCCATGAACCTGCGCATCAAAATACTCGTGCTTCGCACCGATCATTTAGACCTACATCAAAAACAAGTATCTCTCCACACCCTGCGCCACTCAATCGCAACCCATCTACTCAATGCAGGAATGTCCCTCGAAAAAATCAGCACCTTCCTTGGACATAGTTCCCTTGAATCCACCCAGATATATACGCATTTGAGTGTGCAAAACCCCGATTAACCATGAAATTACGATCCAGTCTTTAGTCTCAAGTCTTTAGTCTTTCATCTCTAAAAATTCAATCCTATGCAAACATTCAAATCCTACCTCCAATCCCTCGGTCACAAATCCGCCACCATATCCACCCACGAATCAGCAGTCTACGACTTTAGCAACTGGTGTCAAGATCAGAACATTGAAGCCAAACAAGCCACCTACAACGAACTACTGGGGTATATGCAATCGCTCCAAAAACGAGGATGGCAACAACGCTCCATTCAAGGCTATATCGGTTCACTAGGTCATTACTTCAATTGGTTAATCGCCATTGATCAGCGCATAGATCACCCAACAGAAAACCTAGTAGTAAAAGGAATCCAACGCAAAAAACTCCATCATATTATCGCCATGCAAGACCTTGAATCCCTGTACGCAACCTTTAAACCAAACCCCGAATATGTATCAGGAAACTACCGAATCTGGCACAAACGCACACATCTTGCAACTCTTACACGCCAAGTTGCTTATGGGCTTATGATCTGGCAAGGACTCGGAAGCGGAGAACTAAGCGCACTGCGGGTTCAAGACATCAAACTCCGAGAAGGAAAAATCTACATACCAGCCGTTAGCCGACAAAACGAGCGCATCCTGCAACTCCAATCCATCCAGATCCTCGACCTGATGGAATACCTGAACCAAATCCGCCCAGAATATTTAAAACTCCGCCCAGAGCCTGTCGAAGCACTTTTTATTGGTCAATATGGCGGAGAATGGGGAACAAACTTTTTAGACGGACTGATCAAATCCCTGAAAAGTCACAATCCAACCATCACATCACTGCAACAAATCCGCACAAGTGTAATCACCCATTGGCTCAAAACCCACAACCTGCGCCAAGTTCAATACATGGCAGGTCATCGCTACGTCAGTTCCACAGAAGCCTATCTCATCAACGATTTAGATGATTTAATGGAAGACATCAACAAGTTCCACCCAATAGAATGACGATAACCTGAATCAGTCTTCAGTACCAAATCTTCAAATCATTAACTTTACAAACATTCACAATGAAAATTACCTTGAAAAACGACAAAAAAATACGTGTTCTTAGTTCGCTCGACATTTACACCGTCATGCGTGAAATCTTGCTCTTGGAAGACCCAAACGACCGCAGTAAAGAACACTTTTGGACAATCAGCATCGACCACGGACATACGATATTGAATATTGAGTTAGTGGCTCTGGGTTCAGTCAATAAAGTACCCGTTGAACCCATGGAAGTTTACAGCATTCCATTGCAGAAAAAGGCGGTAAAACTCATCTTAGTACACAATCATCCGAGTGGCATGCTCACACCATCGTCTGGTGATAAAGACATAACCGATCGATTGATCCAAGTAGGTTTGATCATGCAAGTTCCAGTTATTGATCACCTCATTATCACCGAAGAAAGTTATTACAGCTTCTCCGACAATGGTTTACTACACGAACTTTCCAAATCCATTAAGTATGTTCCTGCATTCATGCTCAAAGATCGGTTCGAGAAAGAAGGTAAAAAGATCGGAAACAAAGAAGGAGTAAAAGAGAACCAAAAACAAATAGTCCTTCGTATGCGTGAACAAGGTTATGATATAGACACCATTAAAAGCATTACAGGACTAACAAAAACAATGATTAACAGAATAAAATAATAGCTTTTAGTCTTCCGTCTCTCGTCTTTTAATCTTCTGTCTTGACTAGGGAAAAATTGTCCTCAGTTCCAAAAAGTCACGCTCACCAAAACATAAAAAGCAAGCATATACAAAGCGCCCTGGTTTAACAACTAGGGCGTGCTTGTTTTTATCGGTCGTCAGGTTGTCTGTCGAAACTCCTGCCAAGTACCTGTCTCCCTTGTTTTGGTTCGGTAGTCTTTTTGTTCACTTCGGTCGCGTCTACTCTGCCACCCCAAAACCCCTGAAAAGGTGTAAACGGTTTTGGTTGGGGTGTCACCGTCGCTTATTGCTATGCTCACCGCTGGGTCGCTAAGGCTTCGTGTTTGTCATGGTTTTTGTAGGTTCATTGCGCTTACTTTCCTCGTTCCTAAAAAGTGCGCTTCTGGTTGATTAGCGGTTAAACAAAAACCCATTCCAAACCCTCGTGCATACTGCATAGGTCGCTGTTTGTTCGCTACGCGCCCATCTACAGCTTCCACCCCGCGCTCCATTCGCTTGCGTTCGCAGTTCCGCTACCCCGTTCCTCCACTACGTTGCGTCAGGGCGAGCGCTCCACTTTTATTGATTCATTCCCTCGCTTTGCTTGGGCATTGCCTACGGCGTTAATACGTCAGCTTCCTCGTACCTCGTTGCTTCCTTTAGCCTGTTTTTCCTGTGGTTTACTGCGCTCGTTCCTCGCACCGTCTCCCCCAGAAAAAAGGCAGGCTGATACCCAAAACGTGTTATTGGGGGCAGTTGAAACGAACAAAAAAATACTGTATAGCTATTTTAGTGAAACATTCAAAAACTGTATAGTTATTTTAGGAACGGACATGAAACGAAAAAAAAGCAGGTTCAGCCGTGGACTAGCCGTAGACTAGCCGTATATGAGTCCACCATGAGCCCACTTTCAGGTGCGGAAGTTTGCACATATGCGATGCGCTAAACAACTACCAGTTCAGTACTTCACCTACATCAGCGTGGCACAATACCAGTAATACACAAATATGAGCCATAAAACAGCCCTAACGTGGCCGTAGAAGCGATTTAGACCAGTTTAGGGCTAGTTGGGAATCATTGAACAAGAAACGTAGGTTAGAAGCAGAAAACAATAGTTAAACTTATTGCGGATAACCACAGAAATACAGACCAAACGTACTATGAAAGCAAAAAACACCTACATTTAGACCGCCTACGGCACTTTTTTACTAAATGATCACACAGAGAGAGACAGCGGAAAATTTTTCATTTTTTGGAAGGGAAGCCTTGCAAAGAGGGTACGCCGTTTTAAAAAAATCGCCTGATTACTACCCCTTCGGTCAAGTCTTGCCTAATAGAAATGGAAATACGCCTGAGTACAGGTATGGTTTTCAAGGGCAATTAAAAGACGATGAACTAAAAGGTGCGAATAACTCTTTGAACTTTGAGTACCGTATGCACGATCCACGGATTGGGAGGTTCTTTGCGGTTGATCCTTTAGCATCACAATATCCTTATAACAGCCCTTATGCGTTTAGTGAAAATGTTGTAATCAATGCGGTTGAATTGGAAGGACTTGAAAAGGTTCACGTTTACAATGTTTGGTATGATGGCAAGGGAAATAAACATTACAAGAAATCCCATATTGAGATTGATAATAGTTTAACTGTTAACAAACGCGTTTACAGATATTTCGACGAGCATGGAAAGGTTGCTAAGACTAGATCTGAAGTAATTCAAGAGAGTGCATGGGTATCAACAATTCCAACCACACCTTCCTCATCTGGCAAGCCAGTAGGTACTGCTGCTACTGGTTCTTGTTTCCTAGGTGCGCCAACTCTTGGAGGAACTCCGTCGAATACTAATAGTGATGCACCAGAAGGTTATAAAACAGTTCCTGGTACTAAAACAGAAGTTTATGCAACTGAATATTCTACGACCAAAGAATTAGGACTTCTTCTTGTTTTTCAAGCGGGGAATGATATAACTGGAGTTGGTGTCATTGATGATGTTCTGATACCGTTTACTAGTTGTGGTATAGCCGTTTCTGTTGTAATTGAAACTTTTGTGCCAAAATTGCAACACACAACTGAGGAAATCGTTCCAATTGACCCAAAAGGGGTAGAAATTCTTGAGGCAAAATCAAAACCTGGTCAAAATTCAGAAAGGCAAGAGGAAGTCGTACATGGTACTCCAGTAGAGCTAACACCAAGAGGAGGAGGTGCCAGAGGAGACAAACACACCAATCCAAGAGCAGGTAGAAGGAGTACTAAGAATCGTGGTCAAAAAGGTTGGGTTGATAGAAAATCTGGTAATGTAGCCAATTAAAAAGCAATAACATGGGTAATTTTAATAATAGTATTGGTGTTTCGTTGTTATTCAAAGAGGTGCGAGGTGAGGCTTTAATTGATGGAATAATACGCTCATTCATCATACCCACAACCCATGGGTATGATGAATTAATAAAATATTCTACGAATTTAGCTACGTTTTACCCTAATAATGAGCTTTATATTGGTATTGAAGATGTCTTTCAAGTAACTCATTTGGTAAACACTAATTCAAGTTCCATTTACGGAAAATCTTACATTGAACCCATAAATGAAATAGATGCTACACTATTGGTTTCTAAAAGAGACCTTTTGGAAAACATCGAATCTTTTCAAAATTCCAACGAAGTTTTAGTATCATTAGTTTACTACTCAAAATCTTCTCTTTTAGCGATAACATGCCTGACTAAATGTTCGGTTAATGTTGTAAAAGAACATTTGGAAGGAATAAACTATAGAAGCATATTTCAATCTATCGAATTTATGTCCTTATTTATTAATAAAAAATTCGATGGGGTGTCTTCTGATGAATTTGAATTTATTGGAATCGAACAAGTTTTCACTTTCACAGATCAAGTTGTTAATGATGCACTCAATTTTATGTCCTTAACAAAGGAAAATGTTTCGGGTATTGAATTAGATAATCTACTTTTAAGCAAACAAGACATTTCTAATTCATTAAATGAATGTAAGGATTGGCTTAAATGTCTTAATAAGACTATCATTTGAACTACAATGCACATTCCACATGATTCCGCTACAAACGTGTTTGGAAATCCGTCAAGTGCTGTAAAAACCAACAATAAGATATACGCCCAGTCCCGACGTTTGCAGTCGGAATTGGGCTTTTTTATTATCTCAATTATTGGCGTTTTCTCAAATGCGAATTCTCGTTAATTCCGCAACAAAAATGTCCGAATATCCGTCAAGTACCGAAAATACTGAGATGAACTGAAACGAACCCAATAATAAACTCTACGCCCAGTCCCGCCGTTTGCAGTCGAGATTGGGCTTTTTAATTTTATAATCAGCGATAAGATTACTACTCGCTTTTCAGCTTCAAATCTCCATGCAATTCTGCGCATTCTCGTTAATTCCGCAACAAAAACGCCCGAACATCCGTCAAATGCTCTAAATAGGTGGGGTTGGACTCTTTGTGTCTAATGATTGTTGTTTAATCGAGGATCTTTATGATAATTGGTTTTTCAAACTGTTTTGATCCATTTATACAGACAAGTAGGAAACATAATATGTTTTTAGCATGAACATTAATTGGATGTTAATCGAATTGTGTCAAGAAATAACTGTTTGCGAGCTACGAATTATGTACAAACCATTTTACATTGATTAAACGCTCTGTTTTTTTCGATACGATCAATCCGTCCTGCTTGGATTTGATTTTGGAAACGTTGTTTGTTTGGAAGATGACCACCTAAGACTTCCATTGTCGTAAGGCCATAATGACGACATAGATATCTTACGTAATTGAAGTAATGGATGAACTCTTTAAGGTCTTTTTCGTGTTGGCGAACATCATACGAAAACTGACCTTGCATATATTCGGTTTTGTAAATACTATGGGTGCTTTCAGACATGCTGTTTGAGAAAGGAAACTCATCTGTTTTAGCAGTAAGTTTTTGAACAATTGGTGGAGCTACAATTTGATCTAGCCATTCAATAAGCGAACCTTTGTTTTCTGAACCTCCATCTGAAAGAATATTAATCACATCAGATGAATCAAGTAAGCCGTATTCTATGAAAACTTGAATGAATAAATCACGGATAAAACTACTGTCAGGTTTGTGAGGTGTGGTTCTGTAACCAAGCAATGCTCCTGAAAAATTGTCTTTGATAAATGCAACATATTGGACTCCATCAATGATGGTTTGAACTTTTGTCACATCAACATGCAACCACTCAAATGGTCTTGTGGCTTTAAAACCCTTAGGTCGATTTTTGTTTTTTTGCTTACGAAATTTCACATATCCTACGAAGTTGGCGTATTTGGAAAAAGTAGAAAGTCCGCAAGAGATTAGCCCTTTGCGAATGGAATCATAAAAGAGTGTGGCTTTGGTTTTTGACCTGTTTTCAGGCTCGGAAACAATAGCTTGAATAATATTCACTTCTGCAGCTGTCAATTGATTGGGGTATTGCTTGTAACACTTTCCGAGCATACTATTTTCGCACGTTTTTTTCTCTCGATGTCGATAAAACCAATCTCTGTTCACACCAAATAAAGCACTGGCATCTGATAATTTCAGGTTTCCGTATCGTGCCAATCGCTCTATGCCAAAAGTAATGTTTTGTGCGTTTTCACGAAGCATTTTTTTACTTCCTTCAATGGCTGACAGCACTTCTTTATATCCTTGACTCAAAGCACACATGATTTTCATTCCCGTTTTCAGGTTTTTACTCACAAGCACATTTTTCATAAAATCAAAATCAGCAATGTAGTCTTTCACTATATCGAACCCGAAATAATCTTGATGGTTGAATTGATCCCAATCATTTCGAGTGGTTCTCGGAATTTGACAGAGTTGTTCGGGTGAAAGCATCCTGCTGTGATACATGAGCAGAATCATTGGGTGGTATTTTCGTTTTGATTGGTTCATTGTGGTTGTTTTTGGCAAAGATAGATTGTAGTTAGTAAGCTGAATTAGTACATCTCAAATAACTGGAAATCGATTGGATCATTCAATTTTGAAACCCCAATCCCACCATCCCGCTTTTCAACTAAATATGCACATTATTTTACTACATTTGCTTAAATCTAATTTTCAACATGCAACACATCATCTGCTTCGTTCTATTCATTAGTTCCATCGCGTGTTTCGGACAAAAAATAGAAGATTACTCGCTTAAACATTCCATGAAACAAGACGGTTTGTCGCTGCAATTTACTGTGCTGGATGCAGATGAAAAACCCATTCGCCACTACGATACAGAGAAAACCTATTTTTGGTATAAATCACAAAAAGTACTGAGTACCCAAGGTGGAAGTGCTGGTTTGTTGCTCCATGGTTTATATGAATCCTTCTACGATAACAAACAATTGTGCGAAAAAGGGCGCTATGAAAAAGGTCTAAAAGACGGTGAATGGAACTACTGGAGAAAAGACGGATCACTTTCGAAAATTGAACATTGGAAATCAGGTCGCGCAACTGGTGAACAAATCTATTTCTCTGAAACGGGAAAAATCCAAAAACGTATTATCATTCGTAAACGTCAAACGACAACTGAATCGGGTGATACATTGATTGTTATTTCAGGGAAATCACGTTCTGTAACACTCATGGATTCAATCGGTCGACCTGCATCAATTGCGCGCTACAAAAACAATGTGTTGCACGGTAAACAAGAAATCATCGCTTCTGATGGCACAAAAACAAGTGAAACATATAAAAACGGAACACTAGTAGAACCAAAGGCGAAAAAGTCAACAGACGATGCTGGAAAAGCAGACGCTGAAAAAGGTGATTCAGAAAAGAAAAAACCGTTCCAACGCTTAAAAGGGCTGTTTTCAAAAAAAGATAAAACAGAAAAATCCACGGAATCCAAAAGCGATCAACCAAAAAAGGAACGCAAAAAGAAAACTAAATCAACGGATCAAGAGCCGAAATCGGAAGAAAAATCGACAAAAAAATTCAAGCTGTTTAAACACAAAAGCGCATGATTCGTGCCGCTGCCTTATCTTATGCCATTGTATTTTCACTTCTCGTTGGATTGATATGCTCAGGTGTGATTTTTATCGCAGCGACTCAAAAAAAAATTGAAGTACTTCAGACCAACAAAGAACACGTTTTGTTTGATAGTTATGCCGCGGTTCGTTTTGGAATGTATTCAGTTGCTCCAGGCGATTCTGCTCAATTCATTCATGTTACAGGCGATACGAGCGAAGTGAAACACCAACAGTGGGGCGCATTTTCCATGATTACCAGCACAACTCATAAGAGTCCGCTCAGTAAACAACGTTCTGCTTTGATTGGAATGATTCAATCACCTCAATTGCCGTGTTTGTATTTGCCTGGGAATTCGGGTGGGTTAAAAATCACTGGAAATACCAAGATTGAAGGAACAGCTTATCTTCCTAATGCACAGGTGGAGCGGGCTTACATTGCAGGGAAAAATTATCCCTTTGATGAATTGGTTTTTGGAAAAATTATCGCTGCTGAACTGGGGCTTCCTCCGATTAAAAAACAGTGGCAAAATTTACTACCGACAAACCTTGTTGGTACAACGAAAGCTCAAAGCTATATTGCGAAAGACAGCGTTTATAGTTTTCATGGAGCGAGCACTTATTTTCAAAGCATTACGCCGCTTGTGATTAGCCATTCAATTAGCGGAAATGTGATCATTCATTCCTTCGATTCCATTTTTGTAGAGGCTCAAGCGCATTTAAACAATGTCATCCTCATTGCTCCAATCGTTCGGTTTGAATCGGGATTTTCTGGAACGGTACAAGTCTTGGCACATGAACGCATTATCTGTGAAAAGGATGTTCACCTGTTGTACCCAAGTGTGATTGCGCTCAACGAATTGACTTTGCGCAACGAATTGACCAAACGCTACATTCTCTTGGAAGAAAATGCCAGTGTGTTGGGTGGAATTTTAATCACTTCACAACAAGCTGACTACCGGAAATTACCCTTTTTAGAATTGCGCGAAACTTCAGTTGTTGCTGGTTTGGTTTATAATTCGGGAGAAACAGAGCCCAAAGGAACCATCATCGGTAGTTTATACACTTTTCAATTATCCGTTCGAGCGGGTGGTGGAGCGTATGGCAATCATTTAGTCGACGCAATTATTAGTCAAAAACGATTGCCCGATTATTTTCTGCTTCCCGGTTGGTTGGAATCGCAAGCAAGTGTTAAATCAAAAGTCATTACCTGGTTATGAAACGCATCACCGCTTCAACCATAGCTGAACTAGTGATTGCCTTGACGATCATTGCGATTTGTTTCACCGTAGCGTCGCAAATTTTTATTCAAACCAATCGTTCGACCATTCAATTCAAGGAAGTAAAAGAACAAACAGAGTTTCAATCGTTGATGCTCGATGCCTTGATCAACGATACGCTTCCAGTAATAAACGATTGGAAAGGTGAATTAGGAACAATGGAAATTGGGACAACTCGAAAAGATTCCGTAATTTTCAGTGATATTAGCTTAAAAAGTAACCAAAAAACCATCTGGCACCAAGAATTTTTCAGTGAACAATAATCAATCACATATCACACGTTTAGCCGCTTTCTCTATTTTGGAAGTGACCATTGTTATCGCAATGATTGCCTTGCTATCTGCCTTGTTTTTTGGTGCGTTGAACCGTTTTGGTGAACAAATTCACAATGAAACACTGATCAAAAACGAACTCAATGATTGGTATGTGATTCGTGCAAATCTCTGGCGCGAACTCGATGAAGCTGATTCCATTCTGGTAAAGGATAACCATGCTTCAATCTACTCAAACGCTAGTAAAATAGACTATTCCATCGTTGATAATATGTTGTTTCGAACCATTGGTGAACTCAAAATGGACATGAAAATCGAAATGAACGCGATTACATTAGAGGAAATTAAAAACCATCAATTTGTAGCATTTAATGTCGCGTGGAAAAACGAAGACATGATCCTTCGATTTCCTATCCGATCTTCTGTAGCAAGTAAAGTCAATTACTATTTTACCAACGCACAATGGCAGTAAAAGCAACTAATCAGGCTGCCAAAAAGGTAGAAACAAAGGGGCTTTTTCAACGCGAAATAGCCATTGGCAATCCATTTGGTGATAAAGTCAAAGAGCAATTTTATGCGGAATTTTGCTCCCTGATTGAAAGTGGTATTGACATGCGTCGTTCCATTCAGTTAATCATCGATGAACAGGAAAAACAAAAAGTACGCACCATTCTCGATACCTTGCAACAAAAAATCATTCTCGGATCTTCGCTTTCTGAAGCAATGGAACATTCTGGACATTTTTCTGCTTACGAATTCCAAAGTGTGCGCATTGGAGAAGAAACGGGTCGATTAAAATACGTTTTGGCTTCGATGGCCGTTTATTTTGGCGATAAAGTGCGATTAAAACGCCAATTGGTCAGCGTTTTTACGTATCCAACATTTGTGATGGCCATTACGTTTGGCGTATTGTACTTCATGTTGAGTTCCGTTGTTCCTATGTTCGAAGACGTGTTCAAACAATTCGGACAAGAATTACCGTGGCTCACCAAAAAAATTGTCTGGTTATCAGATCACTTTGGTGGATTTATGCTCTACTTTTTTCTCATCGTCACAGGAGGAAGTATTTATTTCTATACCCAACGAAAAGAAGAATGGTTCCGCAAAGGCAGTAGCAAAGTATTATTGCGGATTCCCGTTTTTGGTGTGTTGATGCGTAAAATCTACACCGCACGTTTTTGCCAAAGTATGGGATTGTTAATGGAATCCAAGACGCCACTGGTAAAAGCACTTGATTTGGTCGAAGAGATGATTGGATTTTATCCCTTGGAACAAGCCATTAAACATGCGAAAAAAGAAATTTTAGCCGGAAATCAACTGCATTATGGTTTGGGACAATTCTCCATATTGGATAAACGCTTAATTTCGCTGATTAAAATCGCTGAAGAAATCAATCAATTAGATCAGACCTTTGTGCGCTTAACCAAACAATACAACGACGAAATTGAATACAGAACAAAATTAATGGGAACCATTATCGAACCAGCAATTATTGTAATTATCGGATTGGTAGTAGGTGTGATAATGGTTGCCATGTACTTGCCGATGTTTAACTTGAGTAATGTCATTAAATAATGAAACGATTAAATCCTAGAACAAAACCAGCGCGTCTCAAGGCCTTTTCCTTGGCGGAAGTGCTCATCGTATTAGCGATCATGGGAATTTTGATCATGTTGGTTGTTCCCAATCAAACGGGAATTGCAACACGTACGAAAGCTATGGAAGCACAGCAGGAATTGCGCATGATTCACAATTTACAATACGCTTACTTCCTACAATTTTCGAAGTATTCGCAAGATTTGAAAGAAATCAATTATTTGCCCCATAAATTAAATACCGAAGGTGGAACAGCCA
>JAYSRF010000296.1:0-5817 GCA_043721195.1 Fluviicola sp.
TTTATGTTTTTCAATAAATGATTGAAATAGAGGTCTTAAAGAGTTTTTATAGATATTTACGATTACTTCATTGCTTTTTGTGATCACTTCACTTTTATGGTCCAACTCATTTTTCCACAAAGCAATTTCTTTGTCCAAATCGTCTTCATCTTCAAGTGATTTGCCATTGATAGCATCCAGAATTAATTCTTGCGATTGAACGACCAATTCTCCCATAAAATCAAGGAACAAATCAGAATGAGCGCCATAACCTTGAATGTCTGCGAGGTATTTATAATACAAATCACGGTCTTTTTTGCGAAGGATCACTGGCGGAAATCCTGTACTAATCAGTAATAAATTGGTTAATAAGCGCGCTGTACGACCATTTCCATCGTAAAACGGATGAATGCGAATGTATTCTAAATGAAATTGAAACGCCAGTTCAACTGGATGAATGGCTTCCTTTTTAGCTGCTTTTAGCGCATCAATTCCAGCATTGGTTTGATTCAATAAGTGGTGCATGGCATCAGCAACTTCTTCTGGTGGAAGAAATTCGAACTTCTCTCCTTTGTAGTTGATGAGGTAATTATTAATCGGTTTCCAATTACCTATGAATTGTTCTTTTTCAGGATCGGATTCATACATGATGGCTCGGTGCATGGCTTTGATCCGACTTTCAGATAAACGCACTTCACCTTTGCCAATTCGCATGATTTCAAGCACTTCTTTGTCGTGACCTTGCATTTCAAAAACGTCCTTGAATGGTTTGCCGTCAACTGTCACGTTTTCCATCATGAGTTGACGGGTTTCAATACGTGTCAGGGAATTACCTTCCATTTCATTGGAATAGAAGTTCCAGTCTAATCGAAATCTATAATTGATTTTTTTTTGCAATTCAGCATCAAGAACTCCATGTTTGTCAATGGACGCTTGTAATTCATCAATCTTATCAAGTAGGATCGTATTCATGTTGAAATAAAAGTGAATTTACTGAAAGAAACGATACAGTAATTAATAATTCACATGCCGTTCTTTCTTCTCGTCGTAAATATCGGCAACCGTTACCAAAATCCCTGTTTCTTCAACACCTCCAAAGTCTGGATTAACAGCTGTTCCGAAGGTTTTCATGGTAGGAGAGAGGTTCATGTAAATATTCACCAATGGCGGTACATTTTCTCCACGTGCGCGCACATAACTGTTGAGTACCTTAAATCCGTCTTTGAATTCTAAACCACGCAATTGTTCTTCCACCATTGCTGTATCATACTCTGGAACGAGTGGGTGATATGGCAACATTAATTGCTCGTTGTCGGGGAAATAATGGTGCATAAAATGCAAGAGGAAATCGCGACTTTCTCGGTTGTAGGAAGGATACATGGTTACTTTCCCGAAGAAATACTGAATTTCAGGATAAGTTCTTGCCAATGCTCCTAAACCGTCCCAAATATTATCCAATGCGTATAAACCTTTGCGTGGATTATTACTTGGTTGGTAATTTGGTTGAACCCAACTGCGACCTAATTCACAGGTAACGGGTAAATATTCGTTGATAAAGCGTTCGGTGAAATCGAAGTAATGATGCGTTGATAAATGGATTTCTCCTGTGGGATCAATGGCATTTTTACATAAAATAAAGCGGTAACCACCAATGATTTCTTCGTCTTCGGGCGACCAAACGATCAATTGTTCATAGCAAATTTCGTTGGTATCGTATTCATCTAAATCAAGTGATAATCCTGTTCCTCCACCTGCATCACGGAACGAAATTTCGCGTAAACGACCAATTTCACGAATAATGTTAGGTGCATTGTGAACGTTGACAATGTAGATTTCATTTTCGCCTTTGCGTGTTGTACGAATCACACCATTCGCAACCAATTCGGCTTTGAGTAATGCTCTTTCAACAGCGGGTATAACAGTTTCCTGGTGCATGTTTTATTTTCCTAGCTTATAAACTTCTTCTTGGAACCATTCGGCCCAATGCTGATCACTTTTTGTTGTATCCAAACTACTTGCTTGAATCGGTTTTCCAACAGTCACTTTTACATGATGACCTTTTTGATTAAACATTTCATCTGCAAGGTACAACATTTCAATGTTTGCTTTAATTCCAATGAAGGTACGAAAATTAGAGAGTCGATAAAAGAAATTCGATAAACGACCATCAATATGAATGGGAATAATCACTTGATCGTTCTGGCGGGATTGACGAATAAAGGTTTTTTTCCACTTTAAATCTCGGATCACACCTTTTTTTTTACGGCTCACCAATCCAGCTGGAAAAATGCACACACATTGGTCGGTGGCAAACACCTCATTGATTTGCATTAAACTCCTTGAATTACCTTTACCATGTTTATTGATTCCAATAAAAATATCTTTCAATGGTTCCAGATTCATCAATAAATCATTGACAATGAATTTCATATCTGTTCGGTGATTGCGCAAGGCTTCTACTAAAACAATTGCGTCCATTCCACCAAGCGGGTGATTCATGACTAAAACGCATTTTCCATTTTCGGGAATGTTTTCAATGCCTTCAATGGAAAAATTCACACCAATATACTTTAAGACGGCGCCACAAAAATCTTGATTGATCAATGTTTGGTTTTCGACTAAAAACGAATTGATTTCTTTTTGATGAATGGTGCGTTCCAAATAACGGATAATAAATCCCGGTAACCACTTGATTAAGCGCGGACTTTTGCTGGTAATTAACCGACGTACGTTTATGAAATCTTGGTTGCTCATTAGTTTGCGAAGATAGGAAAAAGGAATAATGAATTGAAAATGTAAAATTGAAAATGTAAAATTGAATCAATTATGAATTGGAAAATTATAAATTATGAAGGAGGATTTCGGTCTTAACCATGGATCCGCTTTATAATTCCGCAATTCATAATTCATAATTAAAATCCAACGGTTCTAAATCAATTATGTAGTATCAAAATCAAGAACTAAATCTAATTTTCAATTTTACATTTTCAATTTTCAATTTCGAAATCAAGGAACACAAATCAACGTATCAAAATGCGGAGAATAACCTGCCCAAACGCCTTGCGCTCCGCCAACAATATTGGTAGGAATGGCGGTTGGAGATGCAAATGGATTTCCTGAGGTTTGCAATTGCATGTATTTCTTTTCCATGAATTCAAATACTTGCAGATCCATTTTCGAGAGTTTAATGACTACTGTATCACCAATTCCGTAATAACCACGTTGCTCATCTGGAATGCTTTCTGGGTAATTCAACGGGTTTTCATAGGCAAAATCAAAGGTTTTTCCATTGATGAATTGATCGTCAAATACGGGGGAATACGTGTTTTTAAAGGCATTGTCTTTCGGAAGTCCGTTTGCTCCAAGATCTAAGCGCTTTACTTCCCACATATAAGCGTCGTACTGATTGGGAGGATCACTCAAGGTTGCCCAGGAAAAACCAAATCCTTCTGGCGCATCTGAATCTTGTTTCCAATAAACGGAGTCAAGTGCGGTTGGTTGTAGGATTTGAGTAGTAGACGTATAGGTTTTACCATCATAAACAACGGTGAGGTCGTATGTTTTTCCGACTTGACCCCAAATGGCTGTATTAAACGTAGTATAAGCACAAATGTGGTAATTCGCCAATTCACTTTCTGGAATGCCAAACAATTCGGCTGCCAAGGCTTCTGTTCCAGCTGGTAGATTATCGCTGCAAATTTCATCCAATTGAACCGTTGTTGTACCATCACTAACCGTTACAATTGCTCCTGAAAGAAAGCCGTTTAAGTAGGCATCTAAATCGGTTGCAGCATAAATATTTTTCGTTTTGGATAAAATCACAATGGGTGGTTGATCGGTTTCAATCTGACCATCAATCACTAATTCGTCTTCGTACCCCGGAATGTCAATTTTCACTTCTTTGGTACACGAAGCAAAACAGATTGTAATTGCGAAAATTGCGATGAGTTGTTTCATAGCTTAAAATTCAAAGTTCCACGTTACACTCGGTATGATTGGGAACAACGACACTTGTTTGACGCTGATCTTAAAATCACCACTGAGTAAATTTCCATCGTTATCGATGTACAAAAAATAAGGATTTGCTCTATTATAGACGTTGTAAACAGAAATATTGACGTTTTGTCGAAAGCGCCGTTTTACTTCTTCCGATTTCCCTGTTTCTTGATTGATCACTGTTTTTGTTGGCTTATCGTACCAAGTTGCGGATAAATCGAGTCGGTGGTAAGGTGCCATGCGCGTTGAATTGCGTTCACCATATTTAAACAGCAAATCTTGGTCTTGCGTATACCAACTCGATGGCAATGTAAGTGTGTTTCCAGTAGCGAAAATGAAGGAAAAACCAAATGTCCAGCGTTTGTTTAATTCGTAGGTTCCAACAACGGTTAAATCGTGTCGTCTATCGTATTTAGCAGGAAATGGGTTGTCTTGTAAATCGGGGAAATAACGTTCTGTTTTTGCAATGGTATACCCAATCCATCCAGTTAGTTTTCCGAAAACGCGTTTGATAAAGAACTCAGAACCGTAACTCCAGCCAGTTCCAAATGTGAGTAGATTATCGGTATTGTCACTGACATTATCTCCGGGTAAAGCACCTTGTTTGTATTCAATGACATTGTTCATCTTTTTGTAATAGACCTCAACCGATGTTTCCCATTTTCCTTCTTTAAAATCGCGGAAATAACCGACGCTAGCTTGCCAACCGCGCTGAGGTTTTGCAATGTCTGTACTCGGATACCAAATATCAGTGGGCAATGAAACAGCACTCAAACTGGTCAAATGCACGTATTGATTGTTGTACATGTAGCCAAACTTAATCGAACTTTTATCTTTCAAGAGGAAACGTCCAGTAATACGAGGTTCTAATCCGTGATAAAATTGAATAATGTCTCCTTTGTTGTATTGAATAACGCTGTCTTGTGTTGCGCCAATTCCAGAAACAAACCGCGTAAATGGTCCTACAAATTGATACATGCTATAGCGCAATCCTACATTGAACCGAATGTATTCATTGGCATCAAATTCATCCAATAAATAAATAGCCGATTCGTGACTGTACAATTTTTGAGCAAGTCCGGTATCAAAAACGGTTTCACCTTGTTGTGCAGAAACACTGACCGGTGTGAAGGTGTGAAAGGTATAATCACCACCCCATTTGAGTTTATGACGGGTTGTTGGGAAATAGGAAAAATCTACTTTTCCACCGATGTCGCGAATGCCTGATTTGAGTTCAAATAAAAAATTGTCTTGCTGCGAACCAAAACTGAACAAATAATCGGTCAGATTAGCGGACACATTCATGAATAATTTGTTCGAAAACAAGTGATTCCAGCGAAGGGAAACAATTCCATTTCCCCAAGGCATTTTTACGGTAAAATCGTCTTCTTTGTTGTTGTACGTAAAGTTATCTCGCCCATAATAGGCACTCAAATAAATTTTGTCTTTGGGTGAAAGTCGGTAATTCAACTTGGCATTAAAATCGTAGAAATAATAACTCGTTCCAGCAAATCGACTGGAATCGCTTAGAAATGCTTTCATCAATACATCAATGTAGGTTCTTCGAGCCGAGATAATGAATGAACCTTTGTCTTTTACAATCGGTCCTTCCAATGTCAACCGCGATGAAATAAGTCCCAAACCGCCTGTAACCTTGAACTTCTTGTTGTTTCCTTCTTTCATGTTGACTTCCAGAACAGAAGACAAACGACCACCATAATTGGCAGGCATTCCACCTTTGATGAGGTTGACATTTTTTAAGGCATCGGAATTGAAAACGGAGAAAAACCCAAAGAGGTGAGAAGCATTGTAGACCATCGCATCATCGAGCAATACCAAGTT
>JAYSRF010000297.1:0-5816 GCA_043721195.1 Fluviicola sp.
AATGATGAAAAAATCAAAATCTCCATCATCGTTCATGACACCTTTTGATAATGACCCAGAAATTCCAACACCTTGTACAAATGGAAATCCATGGATAAATCGAGCAACTTTATACGCTTTTGGCATTAATTTGTGCGCTTTATCGTTCCCAGCAATGCGACGATGAATTTTATTATTCTCCTCAAAAAGGTAATAATACCCTTCCTTACAGCCAATCAAGCCGCTTTGGGTTAATTCATCTAAGAGTTGATTGAACGAACTACTGTCATCCTCAATTTTTAATTGCAAAAAATCAACCACCTCTTTTTTGGAAAGTGGATGTTGGAAAATTTCACTGTATAACAGGTTGAGAATGATCTCTTTTTTCAATACTACGTGTTCGCTACTTTCTTGCTTCAATTGAATTCGTTTGTACTAGTAATTAGGATACTCATTAGCTTCGACGAATATAGTTATTTTCGTGTTGATTGTATAATAGTGTTAGATGAAATGGCGCTTTGAAAAAGCATTACTCACATAAATGTTCTCTAAAAAACAATGATTTCACACATTGGGTACTAAATATAATCCTTCAAATACGGTGACATTTCCACCTCAATATTTTTGCGCAATTCCATTAAACGAATCGCATATTGTTCCATGTGTTTCTCCCGATCGGTATTGGGTGTAAATTGATTGGTTGGTTTTGGATTCCCTTCATCGTCTACTGCTACAAAAACAATGACACAATGGGTTGTTTTTTCAAATTTCGGGTCTTTCATTTTGCGTGAATAGACATCGACTGCAATATGAATACTCGATGTGCCTGTATAAACAACGCGGGCTTGAATTTTCACCAAACTTCCAATATGTATCGGTTTGTAAAAACGAATGCCACCAACATAAACGGTAACGCAATAGCCTTCAGACCATGTAGAAGCACAGGCATACGCAGTTTGATCAATCCATTTCATCACAGATCCACCATGTACTTTTCCACCAAAATTCACATCAGACGGTTCGCTGACAAACTGAAATGTTATTTTATCTTGCATTGTTTTAAATCAATTGAAATCTATCAAATGTATATAAAATGAAGGGTTAATACTTCGATCTAGCGATTCCTTTTAGACTTTTGTTTTGAAAACTCATCTTATATTTATACAAAAAATTCGTTCATGGACACGCTTACAAAACACTATACCAACGGAGAAATCACCATTGTTTGGAAACCCAACATGTGCATTCATTCAAAAAAATGCTGGTATGGTGAAACTGGATTACTGGCTGTTTTTAATCCAATGGAAAAACCGTGGATCAAACCAGCAGGAGCAACAACTGAGCAAATAATTGCACAAATTGGTCAATGTCCATCAGGTGCGCTGAGTTATTTCAACAATGAAGCAACCACTGAATCTACAACTGAAATTTCCTCGACTCAAATTGTTGAAGTACTTCCAAATGGTCCATTATTGGTTTATGGAAACATTTCAGTGAAAGACAAATCGGGTGAAATGACTACGAAAAATAATGTGACTGCATTTTGCCGTTGTGGCGCATCAGAAAACAAACCATATTGTGATGGTTCTCATGTGAAATGTGGCTTTAAAGATTAACAGATGTAACACAATTCGATTTTTTCCTTATTGTCTCAATTACTTGAAAACGCTTCCTTTTTTATGCATACATTCCTTTATTGAAGTCAAAAATAGCTGGGATCACTAGTATTATTGGTTTGACTACATTGATACTCATTCATATTGGTGCTGGGAAAAAATTCACTATTCAATCGTATGATCCTCCTGGAACAGTGAAAATTGATACCGCATTGTTTATGGATCAATCTGAGTGTACTAATTTTAATTGGCTAGAATACTTGTATTGGATCAATCACTTGTACGGAAAAAAAAGTCCAGAATATATTGCTGCATTGCCTGACACAACATTGTGGGAGTTCGAATCGGAAGAATTGCAAGGTTATAAAACAAACCACTTTCGTCATCCAGCCTACCGTGATTACCCAATTGTTGGGCTTACTTATCAGCAAATGACAGCATATTGTAATTGGCGGTCAGATCGTGTTTGTGAATACATGCTCGTTCGATTAGGAAAGATTGAATGGGATACCAATCAAACCGCTACTTCACATTTCACCATTGGAGGTTACTTAAACGGTTCGTATGGAAATTATCAACCCAGCGCTGATTTCACGAAAATCCCCAATTATTACTTGCCCAATTACAATGAATGGCTGAAAGCCGAAAAATATGCGCAATCTATTTATTCAAAACGTTCAACAAATCAAAAAAGAAAAAGTCCTGATCAATTCTATCATTTATTCGATGGTTATGAAGGTACGCATCCCGTTTCTTTTTCAAGAAGGTATATAGTAAAAAACGCCATCTACAACCTGCAACGAAATGTGAGTGAGCAACTTGCCGATTCCACACAAATGGTTGGCGACAATTGGAAAAAATCGTCCTCTTTAAATGAAGATCAAAACGTATTTTATCAACCGGCACCTTCTGTTGCAAAAGGATTTCGATGTGCTTTTCAATGGAAAAGTATCTGACAATTCTTTTTTTTAAATACTTCACAACTTTCCAAAAATCAATGAATGAGCAACGGAATTTCATTTCTAAATAACGTTTTTTTAAGCATTATTCTAAACAAAAACGATATGCAATAAATCCTACTATTTAATCGATTTAGCAAAATAAAAAAAGCCTATTTATAACTAAAAAAAACGATTTTAATTACCGTTCAATAAATAACTCTAACTATTGCCATCATTCGCTTCTAGTTGATAACTATTTTTCACATTATTGTGTATATATTTGGGATGATTTTTTAGTTAGTGTCTTTCGACAAATGTCAAAAACACATTTGTTTACCTTATTGTCCAACAATACTTTATGAAAATTAGTTTTATTACGCTCCTTTTTTGTTCAATTAGTTCGCTTGTATTATCTCAATCTGCTTGTTTTTCTTCCTCCAATGATTTTGTTTTTGCAGGGCCAACAAATGGACAATCGATTGAAAAAGGTGATTTTGACAATGATGGGAAACAAGATATTATCATTGCGAATTTCACCGTCGGAACAAATAAACTCAACTTTATAAAGGGTAACGGAAATGGAACTTTTCAAGCTCCTACTTTATTTGAAGGTGGTACACGACCTATCGCACCAAAAGCATTTGACTTCAATTTAGACGGAAACCTTGATTTAGTTGTTGCTAATTTCAATCCAGCTAATATTTCTGTCATCTTTGGAAATGGAAATGGTACGTTTCAAGCTCCAGTTACTTATACTCCCAATTCAGGTCCAATTGATTTAGATCTGGGCGATTTTAATGAAGATGGAGTAATGGATCTTATTGTTTCTGCAAGCAGTGGATTCAATCTTTTCCTTGGTAGCGAAGCAATTCCCGGAACTTTTACATTGGCTGGTCATTTTTTAATGTCAACCGGAACTCGAGGAATTGTAGCTGGTAATTTCAATAATGATACGCATTTGGATGTTGCCGTTGCGAATCAAACTACTTCCAATGTTTCTATCCGTTTTGGTGATGGAGCTGGTGCATTTTCTGCCGTAACAAATTACTCGACTGGTGCAGGTTGTTTTTCTATCACAGCAAATGATTTTGACGCTGATGGTGACAAAGATCTAGCAACAGCAAACGAAACGGGTGATAATTTATCCGTTCTTATTAATAATGGTTCAGGAGTTTTTGCATCAACTGTAAATTATAGTGCTGGTGATGGTCCGCAAGGAATCCTCAGTCGCGATATGAATGGCGATGCAATTATCGATATTGTACTCGTTAATAATTTGCAAAACACACTTTCTACCTATTTGGGAGTCGGAAATGGTACATTTCTCCCACATCAACAAACTGCAACGATAGGCAATCCACGTGATTTGGTTTCAGGATTTTGGAATGCAGATGGATTCCCAGACCTTGCCATTTCAACCTTTGTTGGACAGGTAATGCCCGTTCTACTTGGAAACGGTTCGGGGAATTTCGCTTCTGGAAATACCGTTTTAGCGGGAAATAACCCGAAATCACTGCACAACAATGACTTCAATCAAGATGGCTTTCAAGATTTAGTTGTTGCAAATTCAGCTGATAATAATTTCTCTTATTATGCTGGTTTAGGAAATGGTAATTTTGGAGGTGCTGTCAATTTTACAACCGAATTGCTTCCAGTTTCAATTTTCTCTGGAGACGTCAATAACGATGGCAAAAAAGATGTTGTAACAGTTAATTCAACTTCGAATAGCCTTTCTGTATTTATTGGAAATGGATCTGGAAATTTCTCGAGTGCCACCAATTTCCCTTGCAATGCCAGTCCAAACTTTATACGATTGGGCGATCTCAATAACGATGGCAATTTAGATGCAGTAATCATTAATTCCGGAAATCAATTCAGTGTTTTGTTTGGTAATGGAACAGGCGGATTTGGAGCACCTATAGCCTATACAACTGGAACAACTCCTGTTGCCTTGGTGATTGCGAAAATGGATGGTGATTTGTTCAATGATTTAGTTGTCGTTAATAATGGTTCTTCGAATATTGGAGTGTGGATCAATTCAGGTTCTGGCACTTTTGGTTCGGCTGTGAATTATACTGTTGGAACAACACCTAATTCTATTGATGCTGGAGACATTGATAATGATGGAGATCAAGATTTAATCGTCGGGAATTTTGGTGGAAATAATTTTTCTCGATTGCTTAACAATGGTTCTGGTGTTTTGGGGACAAGCGTCAACTATACATCAACCGACTCTGGAACAAAAGGAGTAACCATTGCCGATTACAACAACGATGGCAAATTAGATGTCGTAGCCATTTTTAATGTTTCAGCAGGTTCTACTGGTTATGCATCCTTATTTATGGGGAACGGAGTAGGTGCGTTTTCTTTTTACAAACGCTTTTCTACAGGTATTGGCCCAAATGGAATAATTACAGCTGATTTCAATAACGATGGCCGAAAAGATTTGGGAGTTGTCAATGAAACAAGTGAAACTGTTAGCATTTTATTAAACACTACTCCAAAAATCACAGCGAATGGACCAACAACATTTTGTTCTGGAAATACAGTCATTCTTCAATCAACTGTAGCACCTGCTTATGTTTGGTCTTCTGGAGCAACAACTCAATCCATCACTGTTACAACTTCTGGAAGTTATGCTGTTACAACAACCGAAGGTTTGAGTGGGTGGTGTACTAGTACATCTCCGGCAATTGCTGTAACGGTAACACCTGGCCCCACTACACCAACTGTTACTACCAGTGGACCAACAACATTTTGTAACGGTGGAAGTGTAACGTTAACTTCATCAGAAACTTCAGGAAATACGTGGTCTAATGGAGCAACTACTCAATCCATTGTTGTTACAAGTTCTGGTTCCTATTCAGTAACCTATACTTCCGGTGGATGTACTTCTGATCCTTCAACGGCAATTACTGTTGTTTCAAGTGAAACGCCTGTCATTACGGCAAGTGGTCCTACAACTTTTTGTACTGGCGGAAGTGTTATTCTCACTTCTTCTTCATCAACTGGAAATGTTTGGTCAACTGGTGCAACAACACAATCCATTACAGTAACGACTTCTGGTTCTTATTTTGTAACAACAACTATTGGTGCTTGTCCTCCTTTAGTTTCAGCTACAACAATCGTAACAGTTGGAACTGTTGCCCCTACTCCAACAATTAGTGCCAGTGGGTCAACAACTTTTTGTGCCGGTGGTTCAGTTGTTCTTACTTCCTCAGCTGCTACAAATAATCTTTGGTCAACAGGAGCTACAACACAATCGATCACAGTTTCAACA
>JAYSRF010000298.1:0-5793 GCA_043721195.1 Fluviicola sp.
GCTCTATAAATCAGCTACTGATAATCCGTCCTACAACCTGCAATGGAGTCCTGATGGGAATTCATTTTTTATCGGTGAAGTGAATAATGAATACACCCCCTACAGTTTCGTAGATGCGCGAACGGGGAAAATACGCTGGAAATTTTAAGCTATGAAAAATTCAAAACGTCCACCCATTTCTACTAAACGAAAATGGATTTCGCTCCTTGCTACTGCGGTCTTATTGGGTGTTGTAGGTGCGATTATTTATGTTGCATCACAAAAAGAACCTTCCTGGAAATACACACAAAGTTTTAAGAACAATACGCTCTTAACTTCGGTCGAAAAAGCTTCAAAACAATACAAATCTTCCAAAGACGACTTTTTCTTGATTCATTGTTATGATTTTAATTCGAATACGTATTTAGAAGCGATCAAAATTCCCATTAAAAAAGGGTTGGAGAGTCAAGCTGAATACATGGGTTACAGTGATCGGTACATTTGGCTTACAACTCCCGAATGGCAGGCCGTTGATGTGAAATCGAAGGACAATACCGTTCTGGATTACAAAACAATTTCTGGTAAAATTTGTAAAAACAATCCATCTCAGTTTAGTGAAGTCATCTCACTCTCAAAAGTGGAAAACTACCTAAAAGCGACAAATCAAAACGGCGATGAATTTTTTGTGAACTTAACGAGTTTTCAAACCACACAAAAAGCTCCAATTCCTTATTACGATGCCTACCATTTAGATTATAGCTTATTGGATCAATTACCAGAAAATGTCCAATTAACTACCCGGTCGTTTACCGATTTTTATGCTGAAATAGACTCTTTTGAATACAGTTTAAAACCCATTTCAGAAAACAATCCTTTTCAGCGTTCATTTTTCAAGAATCGTGTAAATGAAGCTGAATCAATTCAACTTACTGCAACCGATTCAACCCAAGTTTTGGTCAAGAATGGAAATCAAATCATCTCGGTTGATCAAGTAAACGCCAACGATAAATCCAACCAAGAAACTCGGTTGAGTTCACTGACGTTCATCAATGCAATCGGAATTGGGATTTACCAAACTACCTTTGTGTTCCGTTATCAAAAAAGCACACTGAAAACAGCTGCTTGGCACCTTGCTTGGTTTGATTTAAACAGCAACAAAGTAATCAAAGAAATAAACCTTGAAACCAAGAATTTGAAGCTAGAAGAAACCGATGAAGCACTTTTGCACCGTGTTTCAATAGATGGAAAATGGGTGTTTTTAATGATTCCTGAGAAAAAACCAGTGAGGATAAAATTGTGATGTTGTTCTTCTGTAAACATCGTATCAACCATTCATGAAATTATTCATTTTTTTCATTTCAATTAGCGTTTCAACTTTCTCTTGGTCACAACTCCCACTATCCAAATGCGATACAACACAAGATTGGAACCAACGATTCTGCTACGCTTGTGAACGACATTGACGTGTGTGCAAACGATTCTGTCAACCTCTAAAACCATTATGTCCACGTCTAGAACAATAGTGACAGTGTCTAAAACCATTCTGTCATCTTCTAAAACGATTCTGCCAACATCTAGAACAATAGTGACAGTGTCTAAAACCATTCTGTCATCTTCTATAACGATTCTGTCAACACCTAGAACGATAATGACGGTGTCTTATAACCATTCTGTCACCTTCTAAAACGATTCTGCCAACATCTAGAACGATAATGACGGTGTCTTATAACAATACTGTCTGTATCTAAAACGATTCTGTCGCTGTCTAGAACAATAGTGACGCTATCTTATAACAATACTGTCCGTCTCTAAAACGATTCTGTCAACACCTAGAACGATAATGACGGTGTCTTATAACCATTCTGTCACCTTCTAAAACGATTCTTCCGATACTTAGAACGATAGTAACCGTTTCAAAGACAGTATCCCATAAAGTGTGTAAACACGATTTATAACTTTTCAAAAAGCAGATGAGCCATTTTCAATGCGAATGACTACTTTTGAGCACGTTCTTTCATTCAAATCAATACGAAGGTTTCCTAATTGGAACCTTACCTTATGGAATCAAGTTAAATTCTTGAGCTGTCGTGCAACTGTAAGTTTCTTCACCGAAATAAGCCAGATACATACGCATTGATTCGTCTTTATGCATCACGAAAAGTGCTTAGACAAACATTCTAACTCATCCTCTTTTGGTAAGTTGGAATGCCATTCTATACACTTTTCATTAGTTTAATTATGAAAAGTTTTGAAATGTTACCTCTAATTAAAGAATCCTTCATTTATTCGCCTGTTGGCTCAATTTTAGTGCATTCATGTTAAAGCACGAAGAAAAGTGCTGCCCACGATGCACCAATACCTTTGAATGTAAAGTAGGTGATGTTTCGAACTGTCAATGTTCTGAGGTGAAATTGAGTGATCACACCCAATCGTTTATTGCTAAAACTGAATTTGATTGTTTGTGCAAAAACTGTTTGTCGCATTTCAATCAACTCGTAAAAGTTTCCAAACAACATGTATTCCCTAGTCAAAAAGAATTCTTCATTGAAGGATTACACTTTTACAAAGAAAATGGCTACTGGGTATTCACCGAATTGTATCATCTTCTGCGTGGTCACTGTTGTAAAAATGGCTGCAGGCACTGTGTTTATGGATTTAAAAAATAATCAATTATGAATTTAGAACAAAAAATCAAAGCTTCAGAAACACGCATCTTTAAAGCTGTTTTCCCGAACACCACGAATCATTATGATACGCTTTTTGGAGGAACTGCCATGCTTCTAATGGATGAAGTAGCCTTTATTACCGCAACACGCTTTACAAGAAAAAGATGTGTTACGGTTTCTTCTGATCGGATCGACTTTAAAATGCCAATTCCAGCGGGAACAATCATTGAGTTGGTTGGAAAAGTTTCTAAAATTGGAAATACAAGTTTGGATGTGAAAGTGGAGATCTACATTGAACAGATGTACGATGAAAAACGCGAAAAGGCCATTACAGGAAACTTCACCTTTGTAGCCTTGGATGAACATAAAAAGCCGACTCAAGTGGTCTCGTTTGACTGAATCCATCCGCTATTTAGCTCAACAAACAATTTTTTAAAGTAAAGTAGTTCAACAAATTAAATGCATTACCAATAACAATATGGAACTAAAAAAACAACTTCTTCACAAAATAGATCTTAAGACAAAACCAATTGGAGCCTTAGGAACGCTTGAAAAACTGGCACTGCAAATTGGAATGATTCAAGGTACACTTTCACCCGAATTAAACAATCCAACGATTGTTGTTTTTGCTGGTGATCATGGAATTGCAACACAAGGTGTCAGTGCTTATCCGCAAGAAGTAACGTTTCAAATGGTACTTAATTTTCTGAATGGTGGTGCTGCAATCAATGTATTATGCAAACAACATAACATTCAATTAAAAATCGTTGATGCAGGTGTAAATGGTGATTTTGAATCAACTAACCTGCTTATCGATGCGAAAATTGCAAAAGGTACTTCAAACTTTGTCGTCGGAAATGCGATGACTGAAAATCAACTGTTACAGTGTTTTGAGCATGGAAGCAACATTGTATCTAACATCCATAAAAGCAATTGCAACATCATTGGATTTGGTGAAATGGGAATTGGAAATACATCATCTGCGTCACTTATCATGAGCTATTTATGTAATCTTCCCATCGAACAATGCATTGGTAGAGGTGCTGGCTTAAATGATGAACAATTAGATCATAAACTCGATTTATTGAAAAAAACACAATTATTGCATGGTGAACTCTCAAATCCATCTGAAGTATTGCAATTAGTTGGTGGTTTTGAAATCGCCCAAATGTGTGGAGCAATGCTAACGGCATACGAAAAAAACATGGTGATTCTAGTAGACGGCTTCATCGCAACCAATGCCTACTTAGCCGCATTTAAGATGAATCCTGCTATTAAAAAAAATGCGATTTTCTGTCATTTAAGTGATGAATTTGGTCATGCTAATTTATTGAATTATTTAGGCGCAGAACCACTATTAAAACTCAATATGCGTTTAGGTGAAGGAACTGGTTGTGCTACAGCTTATCCAATTATTCAAAGTGCTATTTCATTTTTAAATAACATGGCTAGTTTTGATAGCGCAAACGTTTCTAATAAATAAACCGGATGAAACAAGAAATACGTATATTTTTCACGGCATTAATGTTTTATACTCGGATTCCTTGTCCAAAAAACATCGATCATTCTCCAGATTACATTAACAAAGCAACGCGTTATTTTCCACTAATCGGTTGGATTGTAGGTGGAATTTCTTTTGCCGTATTTTGGTCTAGCTCCTTGATTTTTGATCCACTAATAGCTGTACTTTTTTCGCTCATTGCTGGTGTGTTAACAACAGGAGCATTCCATGAAGATGGTTTGGCAGATGTTTTTGATGGATTTGGTGGTGGCTGGACCAAAGAAAAAATATTGACCATCATGAAAGACAGTCAAATTGGTGCTTATGGAGCAATCGCATTGGTGTTTCTATTTGGCTTGAAATTGTTTGGTTTGGAAAGTTTGATCAATAAATCAATGAATGAAAAGCCTTATTTTATTGCTCTTCTATTTATAACCTATCATGCCTTATCACGATTAACTGCAATAACAATCGTTTTTACGGCAGCATATTCACGTGAAGATGAGACTAGCAAAGCAAAACCAATTGCCAAAGCCCACAGTTTTGTGGAAATTTTCGGAGCATTTTTCTGGGGATTGTCACCCTTGATTCTACTCTGCGTTTTCAATTGGAAATTTGCACTTGTACTTGTACCTCTTGCACTACTTTGGTATTTCTCAAGACGGTATTTTAATAAATGGATTGATGGATATACGGGAGATTGTCTAGGAGCAGTTGAACAATTAGCTGAATGTATGTGTATTCTCACTTTTACAGCGTTATGGAAGTTTATCTAATCAGACATACTCAAGTTGCTGTTGGCAAAGATGTTTGTTATGGTCAAACTGATGTCGCTTTAGCCGAAACATTTAGCCAGGAATTAGAAGTGCTCAAAAGTAAACTCCCAAAATCAATTAATAACTATTTTTCAAGTCCTTTGAGTCGCTGTAAAATACTCGCAGAGGGATTAACAAATAAGGAAATAGAATTTTCCGATGCACTACTCGAAATGAATTTTGGCGAATGGGAAAGTAAACCATGGAACGATCTCAATCAAGATGAACTGACTACTTGGATGGAAGATTTTGTCAATCAGAAAGTACCAAATGGCGAAAATCTACTTGATCTTGCGAAACGAGTTGAAATCTTCCTGGATGATCTGCGTAAGCAAACGTTTGAAAACGCAGTAATCATAACCCATTCTGGAGTAATCAGATGCATTTGGGCACTCCTATTGGAAATTCCATTGGCAAATATCTTCAAGTTCCCTGTTGATTTTGGGCAAGTAATTGTGCTCAATATAAACGAAAACAAGTTATTTGACAGTATCAAAGCAATAAAATAGTACTTCCTTACGATTTTCGTTCCTCTTTAAATGCCAAGAAAATAATCGCTGCCAATAAACACAAGCCAAAACCGAGTAAACCATTCAAGCGCACGCCAAAATCATTTCCAACGTCTTTTCCATACAGCAAAAACATCGCAAATAAGGCAATACCGATGGTTTGCGCAATTTTGACAAAAAAGTAACGAACAGCAAAATAAATTGCTTCTTTACTTTCACCTGTTTCACGACTATCTTTTTCAATGATTTCAGCTAAAATGGCAACAGGTAAAATGTTGAGTGAGGCTAAGGGAATTGCTGCAAAAGCAATCAACGTGTAAATT
>JAYSRF010000299.1:0-16717 GCA_043721195.1 Fluviicola sp.
CTATACGTTTGCAGAGTTTATCCGTTGTTTCAGCAATCACTTCCATGCGGGAAGGATTAAAATATGCTCGCATATCTGTTTGTGCGAAAACACTTCCATTTACCTTTACAAGCTGCTCAAAAGTTGCTAGTAGGTGTTTTGGATCTGTAATTCCTTTTTCGAGCGTTTCATAATCTTCCTTTGCTGTACTTAAAATGATTCCATGTGATGGAAATTGCACCTTGTCTGCGAATTCCAGTAATACAGGTAGTGTTTGAATACTTGCTGAAGCATAATTGGTGGAGGTTGAAATGGATCGAACAGCAATTTCCAAGTTGTTTTTAAGATCAACAAACAACAGTAATTCTTCATTCGCAGGAACAAAAAAGAGTGTTGGGTGTGGACCAAATGACCCTTCGCTCGCAACAGCAAGATCCAGTCCAGAGAGTTCCAATGCCGCATGACATTTATTTCTTGCCGTTGTTAACGCGTCATCGTTGCGCTTGATTTCGCCGCTGAATGTGCCAAATTGATCGGTATTTAGGGATTCAGCAACGGTGCACTGAACCCCTAAATGATTTTCTAACAGAGGTGCAATTACTTGTTCCTTTCCATGATTGGTCGCTATTACTAGCGCTCGACCGTTAAACAATACTGGTAGATCAACTAAATTGTCTGTGTTTTCAGTCGACATAATTGATTTCTATACTTCCATTGATTTGCAGCTGTTTGCCATCAATTTTTGATTGTTCAATGAGTCCTTTAATGGATTGGTGAATGGCTTTTAATTGAAGAATGCGTTTTTCAGAATTGGACACATCACCACTGGTCTTTTCAGTAATGATGAATTTCTCCATTTGATGAAAATTGATCTTACTATTGATAAGTGCGAATAGAATTTCACGAGCTTCTTCTGGGCTAAAAACGCCATCTATTAATTTGAATTGAGACACTTTTTCCATGCTAGTTTTGTATTGAAATTTCACCAGTTATAGAAATAGAACTATTTTGCTGATCTATGAATTGGCGGGCTTCATAGAGTTCTTTTTGCAATAATTTGATCCGTTGTTCACGCATTTTAATGTCCTCTTCGTTGCTGTTTTCAGCAATTTTTTGTTCATTAAACTTGATTTTCACATGAATCATTTGCGTGAGCAACTCTTTGGATTCTTGGGCTGAATAAACGCCTTCAAAAAGATTAACTTTCATACGATTAAATTTTATTGTCCTTGACCAAGAGAGAAAGCTGGCGTGCCGTCAAAGGCATACAGATTTTCCGTTTTTATAACTTCTAGGTTTTGTTTCATTGCCTCTTGCATTAAATCAACAATGGTTTGATTTGAAATGGTAGTTCCTGCCTCAGGTTTAAAACGACAACGCCAATGATCTGTGCAAAATGTTTCTTCAAATCCTTCAGGCCATACTTTAATTCCGCGATTCGTAATCATGGACAAACGAGCATTGATGTTTTCCAATTTTGCGCCTAAAACAGCTAATTCATCAGGGTTGGTTCCTGTCCAATGTAAGAACAAATCAACACCAACTAATTCCTTTTTAGCAGCTGGTTTACGTACATATCGAGGAAGTGTAAATGGCGCACTATTCACAATCGAAACAGCTGGAAGAATAGCTGGTTTTTCTCCCAAATTACTAATCACTGCATCTGCAAATTCACTTGTCCCTACTTCTTTTTTGCTTTTCCCTTCGTTGAATACATCGTAAGTGTGCGTTCCATCTTCAATGGTTTTTAACCACGCATTTTGAATTTTCGTAGCAACTTCTGATTGTCCAATGTGGTGTAACATTAACAGCGCACCTTGTAAAAGACCAGATGGATTGGCTTTGTTCTGTCCGGCACGACGTGGAGCAGAGCCATGAATTGCTTCAAACATGGCACATTCATTTCCAATATTTGCTGAACCTGCCAATCCTACAGAACCCGCAATTTGTGCAGCTACATCGGATAGAATATCTCCATAGAGATTAGGCATTACAATGACATCAAACAATTCTGGTGTGTCGGCTAGTTTTGCAGCGCCAATGTCTACAATCCAATGTTCGTTTTCAATTTCAGGGTATTCTACAGCAATTTCATCAAATACCTTGTGAAATAAGCCATCTGTTTGTTTCATGATATTATCCTTTGTAAAACAGGTTACTTTTTTCCGATTGTATTGACGTGCATATTCAAAAGCATAACGCACAATCTTTTCACATCCTGGGCGACTGATGAGTTTTAGACATTGCACTACTTCATCTGTTTGTTGGTGTTCTATTCCAGCATATAAATCTTCTTCATTTTCACGAATAATAACGACATCCATTTTCGGGTGTTTCGAATCGATAAATGGAAACAAACTATTACATGGACGAACATTGGAATACAAGCCAAGAAATTTTCGAATGGAAACATTTAAACTTTTATATCCTCCTCCTTGTGGTGTAGTAATTGGAGCTTTTAAAAACACGCGGTTCTTACGAATAATATCCCACGATTCTTTGGCGATTCCAGACGTGTTTCCGGAGAGGTAAACTTTTTTCCCGACTTCAATTTCTTCTACCTTGATTTGAGCACCTGCGGCATGTAAAATGCGCATTGTTGCATCCATAATTTCTGGACCTATTCCGTCTCCTTTTGCAATTGTGATTGTTGTCATCGTTTTTTTCGTTTAAGAGTTCGGGCAAAATTCAGTAGAATTAATTATATATTTTTATTTATATTTACAATGTTATACATAATAATTATTTATGAATTATACCTTGCATCAACTGCACGTTTTTTTGAAAGTCACTCAAACGCAAAGCGTAACGAAAGCATCTGAAGAACTTAATTTATCGCAGCCAGCGGTTTCTATACAACTCAAAAATTTTCAAGACCAGTTTGAAATTCCCTTAACGGAGATTCAAAGTCGTAAGTTGTATGTCACTGATTTTGGAAAAGAGATTGCAATCGCTGCGGAGAAAATTTTAAATGAAGTTTATGCCATTAATTACAAAACGATGGCCTATAAAGGTCAATTGTCTGGTCGATTAAAAATTTCGGTTGTATCTACAGGAAAGTATATTATCCCTTATTTTTTAGCTGACTTTTTGAAACTTCACCCTGGAATTGAATTACTCCTTGATGTTACCAACAAAGCTAAAGTCATTGAAAGTCTTGAAAACAATGAGGTTGATTTTTCGCTTGTTTCGATTTTACCGAAACAGTTGGTAATTGAAAACGAAGAGTTACTGCAAAACAAATTGTATCTAATAGCGAATAAGAACGATCAAACGGAAGAGAAATTACATGACCAACAATTGTTAGAACAGCTCCCATTGATTTTCCGAGAAAATGGTTCAGGTACACGCTCAGTTATGGAAGAATTTATTTTAAACCATCAACTGACAGTCAAGAAAAAAATGGAATTGACTTCAAATGAAGCTGTGAAACAGGCTGTTTTAGCAGGTTTAGGTTGTTCAATCATGCCACTCATTGGAATCAAGCAAGAGTTGTTGAATGGCGATTTGAGAATTATTCCATTAAAGGATTTTCCTATTCGTTCAACCTGGAATCTTATTTGGTTGAAAAACAAACGATTTTCTCCTGTTTCGACAGCTTTCTTGGAATACATTCGCTCAGAAAAATCCAGCATAATACAAGAAAAATTCGGTTGGTATGAGCGATATTGATGCATTAAAATCAAGTATTTCAATGGGTATAAATAGGAAGAACAATTATAAAGACGCCTATTTTTTATCTGAATCCTTAATTTTCAGTCATTTCAATGCAAATTATCAAGAATTGAATGTAATTTTACCACCAAATTAATACCTAAAATAATTACTCAGTGAAGCGATTTTTTCGTAGTAAATGGTTCAAGATCCCCATGTATATTACCATTTTTGGTTTTGCATTGATTGGTTTTTTTCTAACTGGATCCTATGCAGCTATAAAATTGGGGTGGACAAACGAAGCAGGTTCTGTTGATCCCAACAACCGGCATTTTCAAGCAATGCATGATAAATACAACCAAGGACTTAAGGTTGATAGTGTTCAAATGGTTCATAACAGGTATGAAGCACTCAACCGCATTATTGTTTTGAACGATTTTTATCCAAAGAACGCCCATTACATCTTGTCTGTATTAGAACAAAAAGGCGATGAACGAGAAGTGTTGCGCATGTTAGATGCCGTTGATCTTCAATTAAAAGACAATCAATCGTATCAAAACGCGCTCAAGCAACTCAAGTCAAAAAATGCTACCAAGAAGGATAAAGTAAATGGTTTGAGTGTGTATGAATGGATGAACATATTTGAATGGCAGGATTTTAAAGTAGCAGTTGCAAAGGATAAAAAAATAATTGATTCTGTTGCTCGAAAAACGGGTGTGGAAGCACGTTTGATTGTTGCTTGTTTGGTTGGAGAACAAATTCGATTATTCAATTCCAATCGTGAAGCCTATAAGAAATGGATTGGTCCGTTAAAAGTGCTTTCCGTTGAATCACAATTTTCATTTGGTGTTACTGGAATCAAAGAACATACTGCGAAAAACATTGAAAGTCATTTACGTAATCCCAAAAGCGTTTATTACATTGGTAAAGAGTATGAAGATTTATTGAATTTTGTTGCAACGGATACCGCCGCGATTAGTCTTGAACGAATTGATCGACTCACGAATTTCAGAAACCACTTTTATTCCTACATGTACGCTGCCATTTTCTTGAAACAAGTAAAAATGCAGTGGGAGCGAGGAGGTTACCCAATTGATAATCGTCCAGAAATTTTGGCCACTTTGTTTAATGTTGGTTATCCACAATCGGTTCCTAAATCCAATCCTCGAGTTGGTGGATCGACCATAAAAATCTACGAAAAGCCGTATTCATTTGGCGCAATTGCATTTCAGTTTTATTATTCTGGCGAGTTATATGATTTATTCCCTTTTGAAAAACGCAAATTTGATTGGGATGCAGCAATTTAAGATGTTTAGTATTTTCGTTAGTTTGATCAGTAGTACATTTACTTCATGTGCACAACAAGTTGCAATTGAAGATACGGTTGAAGTAAAAAGAGATTCTACTGTTGTGATTACGTGGAGTCAACTCGCAGATGGAATTGATTTTTGTGAGACAGATGCACCAATTGAATCGATTATTAACAATTCCAAACTGACTATTTTGCGGATTGATCCGAGTAAGGTAGATTTTGAATTGTTCTGCGCTACAGATTTGGATAAACAAGCACGAACAGTTGATGAATGGGCAGATTCCTTTCAACTCAATATCGCGTTCAATGCTGGTATGTACGATTTAGCGAATAAATTAGTGAGTCGTGGCTACTTGAAAAGCAAAGATCATATCAACAATGGAGCGATTCATCCAACATTTAACTCCATGTTTGCTTTTCACCCTGTTGACACCACTGCGAGTAATTATTCCATTATTGATTTGGAGTGTAATCCATGGCAATCAGTTAAATCGGATTACAAATCGTATGCTCAAGGACTCAGAATGTTAGATTGCGATGGAAAACCCATGAACTGGACAAAGCGTAAACAATCCTGCAGTATGCTTGTAGCAGCTCAAGATGAGGCGGGTAATTTATTCCTGATCTTTACCAGATCGCCTTATTTGCACAATGAAATGATTGGTTTTCTACAATTGTTTCCCATGAAATTGGTCAATGCGATTTACTTGGAAGGTGGTCCAGAAACGAGTTTATTTGTTCAGGTTGGAAACACAACCCTAACACGTATTGGTAGTTATGTTTCTCAAACCTATCAGCGAGATGATAATGATCATTTTTGGAAATTGCCAAATGTCATTGGAATCAAACTGAAATAAGATTTAATTATAATAAATTCAACTTGTTAGCTACATTTTAGCAGGAATTCAACATCTAAATTAAAATTCGAGCTCAGGTTATTCATAATCTCAATCAAATAGCTACTTTTGCACCAATGGTTAAAAACAAACTATCCGAGGCATTCCGCATGGAGCTTAACACATCTAATCGTATTTTCGGTTTAGATTTTCTTCGTTTTGTTGCGATCATGATGGTGCTTTTAGGGCATGCCAATATGTTGTTGCCAAAGTTTGCTTCAGATTTTATTAAATACTATTTATTAGACGGTGTAGCCATCTTTTTTGTGTTAAGTGGGTTTTTGATTGGTGGAATTCTCATTCGTCAATTGGAAAAAGGCAAAGACGGTTGGGGTGATTTACTCTATTTTTGGAAGCGTCGTTGGATGCGAACATTACCTGCCTATTTTTTGGTGTTAACGGTAATATTGGTGTACACCTTAATTGTTGATCCCTCTTTACTTCCAGACCACGCTTGGAAATTCTATTTATTCGTTCAAAATCTTTTTGAGCCAAGACCTGGTTTATTTGGTGAAGCGTGGAGTTTGAGTATTGAGGAATGGTTCTATTTGTTGATTCCATTATTCATTTTCACTGGTATAGCTGTTTTTAGATCTTCGCCGAAACGCATCGTTTTAGCAGTTATTGTAATCGTTATAGCTGCTGTACTTCTTTACCGCTATTGGATTTATCAATCCATCATGAGTGACACAACAATTAAAACCTTCAAGGAATTACACTTTCGGGGAGATGAGTTGATTACGTACCGTGTTATTCCGCGCTTAGATGCATTGATGTTTGGGGTTTTTGGAGCTTATTTGATGCAGTATTTCCCTAAAATTTGGGCAGCTTCGAATAGTTATTTCCGCGTTTGGTTATTTTTTCTAGGAATTGTTTTATTGTACGCATGTAAACGCAATAACGCAACTGATTTTGAAGTGTATGATGGTGTTTTTGCGCATGCCACCAGATCGATCTCCGTATTATTAACACTTCCTTTTTTATCGACACTCGTTGTACGACCAAATTGGCTCACTCGGTTTATTACGTTTATTAGTCTCATTTCTTATTCAATGTATTTATTGAATTTGAAAATTGTGTTGCTGATGATCATGAAAAATGGCATCTACCATCAAATGACAGGTAAATTTCATGTTCATGCACATTGGCAGTTGGACTACGGTATTTTTTGGGTTATCTTGGTTTTACTTTCCTACTTGATGTATCAATTCATTGAGTTGCCCTTTATGAAGTTGCGGAAATAGTGAATAGCGCTAGATTTTCAGCTCTTTTCGGACAAAATCAAAATCCCACTCTCTAACGACGAGCCTCATTATTTCCTTATGCGCTTCGTTTCCTAGGACAATGTAATTAAGTTAGGGATGCTCTCTTAGTTTCCTACAGGTTTTATTGCTGTTACACAGTTTCTTAAAGTACTGACTGTAAACAACGTTTACAACTCTATTTATTGAATTAGTGTGTAGAGAAAGTCTACATTCGCTTTTTATCACGCTAAGTTTGTGATTCGTGTATTCTTGGTAAAATAGACTCCTGTAATTGTGAGAAAGTCAACGTCAATCGATCTCAAGTTAATAGCACAAAAAAAAGGATCTCTTTCGAAATCCTTTTCATCAATGAATGTTTTTTGATTATTTCACATACAACTGGAAGAATCCATGGACTGTGTAAAGTGAACGATCTGTATCATCGTATTCGTATTTTTCACTCGTTGGTGTAACTAGATAGAAGTACACACCATCGGTTAATTTTGCACCGCTTTTGTCATAACCTGACCAGTTATTTTGGTAATCAGCGTTTTCATAAATTAAATTACCCCAACGGTTAAATATTTTTAAGTCCACTTTATCATAATCTTCTAAGTTGGTAATGATCAATACATCATTCGTACCATCACCATTTGCTGTCATAACATTTGGAACAGCGAGAGGACATTGATTGTAGACATCAATTAGCGCACTTCCAATTCCTTTCCCGCAATTGTCGCCAACCAGTACTGTAAATTGATTGAGATTTGGTTGTAACATAGTTGGGGTAATGACCACCGTATCGTTATTTGGCAAAATCCCAGGTGACCAAATGTAAACGTAAGGAGGATATCCATTTTGTACGTTACACCACAATGAAGTGATTTCGCCAAAATCAGCACATACATTCACAGAATCTGTATGTGTCAAGGTCATTTTGATATAATCTTTAATTGTTAAAGAGATAGAAGTAGTATCAAATGTGCCATCACATGGATTAGCAATAATGATATTAAATTCAACCGTTTCGTCACCTTCTAATAGATCATCCAAAAAGGCTGAGATCCCGATTGTATCAGAGAACACACCTGCTGGAATCAATAATGTATCAGGAATAAAATTGTAATCAACACCATTCGTTGCAGTACCTGACAATAATACTTGAACAGCAAGATTTGAAGTTGTATCTGTGCGCGAAACGATAAATCCAGCAAATCCACAATCTTCTACAAGTTCGGTCGTACCAGTCACATCTACTTCAACTGGCAACTGTATTTGACAAGCCACAACCCGATAACCAAATGTTCTGACTTTTGTATTGATTAAAATGCCGTTTCTGTATTCTTTTACTGCAACACCAGCAACATAATTACCAATTAAATTAGGCGTAAATGTCATCATTCCTGTTGCAGAGTTTATCGTAACGTTAGAACCTGCACCAAATGGGACGGTTTCAGAGAATGTGGGTTGCCAACTCACATCAGTGTAAGGAGGTGCAGTTTCAGGGTTGGGAGTATTATTCGCAGAACTTCCGCCAAAGTAGGGCGCAGTAAGTTCATAGACTAGGGAATCGCCATCTGGATCAAAGGCTACATGATCAAAATTGAGTGTATTGGTAGAACATAAAACCAATGGCGGATAATTGGTAAATCGTGCAGATTGATTGTGAATATTGACTAAGCTACTCCCGGGAATATAATCTGTTAATGTAATTCCGTTATTTCCAGGATCTACAATGTTATCGATATTATTTGCCCAACAACAACGTTGATAGGAAATAAAATAACCAAGCACATCAAATGGAAGTGTTACAGTATCAATATAAATTGCACGTTCAATGCAGATATCGCTTGGTGGTGTAACACATGGATCATCATAAACAATTGGCAAGGTATCTCTAGAGAAAATAGCTACTGAAAACTCCGACCACATCGTTCCATCACCATAGAAAATAGTATACGTTAATGGATTATCGTAATCAGTTAAACTACTACAATCACGGTAAATCTCAAAGGTGATTTTGTATTGATTATTTCCCAATGAATCGTAATGAATCTCACCACCAACGATGTGAGTGGCGTTTGCACTAAAGATTCCTGTAAAAAATAATACTGTTAGAAGTAAAAATCGTTGGAGTGTATTCATGATAAATTAAGTATAAGAATGACTAAAATACGTGTTTTAAGACGTAATAGTTGCATGTACTTTTGTTTTATTATTGGAATCCTTTTGTTTTCATCACTTTCAATACCAGAATAGAAGGCACCCAACTCAATAAAGCAGCACTATTGTATGCCCAGTCGCCATGGAAATCAAATCCAACATGAAACAAGCGAAGTAGTAACCTTAATAAGATTGCGGAGGCTAATAAAGCGAGTACTTCACGCATCCAATGTTGGTGAATAAGTGTGTTTTTTTGCCGAATTGCTGTATATCCTTGTACCGCAGCAAAGGCAGTGTAACTCGATAAGAGAAAGAAAATGAGTTTTCCAATAACACCTCCCATTGCATAATAACTCAGCACCCAACCAGATGGAACAATCGCAAAGAGCAAGAGAACAAGTGCAATTTTCCCCAAAAGACGATGAACTGCTGGAAATCGTTCGATGCGAAACAGCACCAATAAGCTCACAAGCAATAATCCAATAGGAGCAGTGAATGCATGAACATAAAGTCCAAGCGGAAACCAAGTTGATTCAAACAATGCGGTTTTACCAATCAAATAACCCGTTTTAAAGGTAGGTTGTAAATAAGAAATCCCAACTATTGCGATGGCTACATTGACTGAATTGAGGATGAAAAATAGGACTAGTTTAGCCAGCAAATACCATGTATTGGTCTTCTTCATGGATCAATGCTTCTGGATTGTTTTTCAATTCTTTTTCCAATTGTTTGATTAATTGAATGTTCTTTTTCTCAAGAGGTGTTAATAAACTTTCAACCTTTGATTTTTTGGGTTTATACCAAGAGAAAAGTTTGAAAATTTCCGTCCATTTAGGATCGGTGAATTTCATTCCATGTCGCGCGTAGATTTCATTGCGCATGTATTCTAAATCTTCCAATGTAAGGTGATCCGTGTAACGATAGAGTGGAAGGTTTCCTAAATCTTCATCAAAAGCAGGAGAATTTTGAGCATTTTCTTCTGTGAGTAAATGTGCAAAACAGCCTTTAAACGATTCTTTGGTCATTTCAATAGCACTTGTCATTGGAAACAATCCATTGCTCAGTATTTTTACATTACCATCCGCTGTGATGCTATAGTAACTATATTGTGTCATCCACGAATAAGGTAAACCAGCTGTTTCAATTTCAATGTAGTTTTTTACAGCGACCACACTATCATTGATGAATTTAACGCTAGGAGTAGAGGCACCATTTGAACAACCGTTTTGTAATGCGTAATTGTCGTATTCTAGTACTTGTTTGGCGTATTTAACTGAGTTTGATTTATCCAAGGTTACGATATAGCGTTTTTGTGATTCATAACCTCTAGCTTCGGATGTAAAGGAATAAAACGATGTAATCATGGAGTACACATCATCATTGCGTTGTTTGCTATTTACTAAATCGATGTTCAACGAATCATCACCAAATTCTGACCAACTCATTGCTATATTTGTTGAAAATTCTGGGAAAATAGCTAAACGTGCCATATAGGATGGCGCGACAATCATTCCACTGGAATAACTGGCAAAATATTCAGCTTCTTCAAACGAATCCAACGCATCTGTTGAAATCCAAATACCGAAGAACTCACTATCGCTGTTGAATTGGTAGGTTTTAAGTAATCGTGCATAATTTGGGGCACCTTGACCAGCAGCGAATGGTTTGGTTTTTCCATCAGCATAGATTTTATAAAAGCTCGTTCCTTTTTGACCAATGGCAATGTATTCCATGATCTTACTTGGGTAAATGGCGTCAAATTCTGGCGTTAGTAATTTGTTCGTCGCATAATTGAATAAACCATATTTTCCATCTTTTTTGACTTCTACATAATCATCTAAGATAAAACCCGGGTTTCCAATGCGCTCAAATTCGGTTGGGAGCAGTTGTTTGCCTTTCGCATCAATCAATCCAAAACGAATTTTAGAATGGACTCCTCCTTTTTTAGCGAATAATTCTGTTTGATTTTGAATCAAGAAGTAGGTACCACGATAGGTATTTGAAAAATAAGTGACACGTTTACCATTCTTCTTGGCAAGATTGTAAGCATTGAGCAATTGATTGTTGAACGGGTGTTTTTTGGTGTGTTCGAAAAAGCCCAATTCACGCGAGGTAGTATCTTCTCCCGGTTCTACAACAAGATCAGTAGATGGATTTGCAGTTGGATCGGCTTCTCCCGAACAAGCTACAATGATTCCAGCAATTAAAACAACACTAAAATAGAGAAGGGTAGAGCGCTTATTCATAGTTGATACGTTTTATTTCGTTACCGAAAATAAGCACAATTTTGATACTTGTAATTCACATTAAAAAATGTTCTTATCAAATAACGATTTTTCGGCTAGTTTGGAATTGAATTAGGGTTTGACTAATAGTTTTGTTTTCATTTCTCGAAGGAAGATAATATTTTGTTTTTCAATACTACTAAGCCGTTCATTAATACCCGAATAGGTAGATTTGTACCACTTATATTTTTTGAAAATTTTTGACCAATATGGGTTCTTGAATTTCATTCCATGTCTCGCATAAATTTCATAAATCATGTATTCTAAATCCGAAGGTTGTAAATGATCTGTTTTTATGTATTCTACGGATGTTGATGAAATACCTGGGTAAATTGGAGAACTCGTTGTTGTTTTTTTTTCTTTAATGAATACGCCCTTCAAATGTTCTTCAGTCAATACTACTAAACTGGACATTGGATAGATGCCTTTCGATTGTTTGTGTATTTTTCCTTTCTTAGAAATTTTATAATAATTGTAAGAAGTTGCATAATAATAGGGAGATCCGAATGGTAAATTCCCGCTATTTTCGATTTCTTCAATCAGATTTTCATTGATAAATCTGGATTTGCTGGAGAGATAGCGTCGATCAGATAAATGATTTTTTTTATTTAAAACACTTAAGTAATTAAGTTCAGAATTTTCTCCTCTAGAGAAAGCCATGCTTTCAAAATAGGATGTAATGAATGATTCTCCTTCCAAACTGTTTTTTCGGCTATCACGAAGGACTAGACTCATTGAATCAAGATTAGTAGAAATCCATTGTTTATACTTTACACGATAGAACATTTCAAGTAACTTATCACGTCGAAAGGAGTGGATATAAGAAGGAACAGCAATCAATGTGCTACTCATTGAATACCATTTGTTTAATTGGGAGCAATTTTTACTTCTGTCTATAGGTGAAGTATCAATCCAGAGAGCAAAATGGGTGCTTCGATTATTAAACTGGTGTTTTTTTAAGATTTTGGAATAACTTGGTGCTGATTCTGTTGAGCTCATTTTTCTGGCGATACCATTGGCAAAGAGTTTGAATAAGGTTTTGCCTTTTTGTCCAATTGCTATATAGTTTTCATTATCACTTGGGTAAATGATCTCATATTTAGGTTCAATGAGTTTTCGAGTGTTGTAATTGTATAAACCTACGAGGTCATTTTTTTGAATCTCTACGTAATCTTCTGAAATAAAACCTGGATTACCTATGCTTCCATATTCTTGAGGTAAAAGCTGATTTCCTTTTGAATCGATTAATCCAAATGCTTTTTTAGACCAATGAATTCCATTTTCTGATTTATCTCTTGTTAAAAAGAACAATCCTTTAGATGTTTTCACAAAATAATGGATCGTGCTATCTTTCATCTTCGCGAACGAATAAGCTTTTATAACTTCTTCTGAATAGGGTTGTTCACTTCTTAAGAACAATCCTTCCTTTTGAGATGGATCATGTTCTCCACAGCAAGCAACAACTATTCCTGCGATAATTACACTAATAAAATACAGTATAGAAATTCGTTTATTCAAGATGCAATTGGATGAATTATTTTTCCAAAATAAGCACAATTTTGAAACGAGCAACAATTATCGAATCACCGTTACACTTCCATGAATCATTAAACGAATTCCATTTGTTGGAGTGTAATAAATTAAGTAGGTATAAACACCGTCTTGAACATCTTCTCCTGATGTAGTTTTACCGTCCCAAGTAGTCGTTAGTGGGTCAAATTGTTTGATTTGATTGCCCCAACGGTTGAAAATCCAACCTTCGTTCACTTCACCACCAATGAGTTCTATTTTAAACGTATCGTTGATATTATCACCATCTGGGGTGAACACATTGGGTACGTACAAAAAGAATTCTTCCACTTCGCACACTTCTGGGTAAACAATGAACGTATGTGTATATTCACATCCCGCTAAATTTTCTTCTTGTTGGGAATACGTTCCAGTTTGGTAAACCCAATTTCCAAAGATCATTACTGAGTCTCCTGTGCAGAGTCCAATTGCATCGTTGATTGGATTGGCGCTATTGACCGATAATGTAATCGTATGCGTGCTATCACAACCACTTAGATCGGTAAATGTTTGTGCATAGTTTCCCGCCGTATATTCCCAGTTTCCAAATACGAAGACTGAATCTTCGGCACAAAAAGTAACCGTTTCTTGCGTTGATTGTGGTGTACAACCTTGTGTAACGGTAATATCTATACAATCGTTTGCTTGACAAATTCCACTTCCAACTGTATAACAAATCTGAAACGTTCCAACGCCAGCAGTCTGTGGATTAAATACACCATTTGTACTTAAACAAGTTGCACAATCAGCTGTAAGCCATGTTCCACCAGCTGTTGCGCTTTGCAATTGTACCGTCGGATCTGATGAAGTATAAGGTCCAGCAGCGGCAATAGTTGCATCTCCAACGACGGTTCCAGCTAGGATAGTAGTAGAAGTTGTAGCAGTACAGCCGTTTTGATCAATTATACCAACCGTATAGGTTCCTGGACACAAATTTGGGTTCAGATCTGTAACGACACCATTGTTCCAAGCATATTGATAAGGTTGTGTTCCGCCAGAAGCAATTGCTGTGGCTGATCCATCACACAAACCAGCACATGATTCATTGGTCGAATTGATTGTTACTTGAAGCGTGTTATTTCCACTTTGTACAATTCCTTGAGCGATGAATGTACAACCTCCAGCATCTGTTACCTCAACGGTATAGGTTCCTGTGCATAAATTGGAAATGGAGGCTGTTGTTGCTCCGTTTGACCATAAGTAAGTATACGGAGCCGTTCCGCCGGTTACTTGTGCTGTGGCAGTTCCATTACAAGCCGTTCCACACGACATAGGTGTTGTTTGAACCGTAACTTGCATGCCAATTCCGATGCCACACTGTGGATTCATTGAGGCAATCCAAGCGTCATTGTTGGCATTGTTGGCAGCACCTGGCGTTTCATTTGTCCCGACATTTCCAGCAGTCCAATTCGCTTGTAAGTTCCAATCATTAGAAGTTCCATTAGTAAATGAGAATACTTTTCCAGCTGATGAACCTGCGAAATAAATAATTGAACCGTTTGTATTATTCCCCCAACTTACTCCATGAAGTGGTGTTCCATTGATTCCAAGATTAGGAATTTGAAAAGAATCGTTGGCATTGCTCATTGCAACTTGGCTCCACGATCCTCCGCCAACTGTCCACCCTGAAACAGGATAAGTTGAAATACTACTTGTTGGGCTAACACTTGTTCCTTCTAAGAGATTAGAATTGGCTGGAATAATCAATCGACAATTGCCATCTGTTAAACTAATATCATCAGGTGGAAGAGCAGGATTGACATCTGATTCATTGTAAACAACGATATAAGTTCCTTGTGGAATAGCACTCCAAAAACTAACATTGGCAAAGCGCAATGCACCACTGGCAATTCCTGTTCCTGCTCCTGGAGCAAAAAAACCATTGTTATCATCAATGATCACTCCTCGTAGATCGATCGAAGGGACAGCTGATTGACAGGTTGGGTTTCCAATTACCACAAATTCGACGTATTCTTTTGCGCCTGTTCCTTGCGAAACTTCGTTGATAATGAGTTGTTGTGCTTGTGTTGAAAAGCCTACAGTCGTTGCGATCAATAAGCTGAAAAGTATGCGCGCCTTCCACATGGATTTGCCGTGATAACTTTCTCAATTTGAACTGGTTTTAGCTGGAACTTCTGCTGAGAAAAGTTAGCCTCAAGGATGTCAATTCAATTGTTGGCACAAAAGTACGGAGACTGTCTTGAAATCTGGTGAAAGACAATGTTAAGAAATGATTATTTGTAAACAAATCGAATGGTTATTCACAATTCCCCTAAAATTAGCCAAGATTCAATTGCAATTCAACCAAGTTGGCATAAGCACCAGTGTTTCGTGCAATTAATTCTTGATGCGTTCCTTGTTCCACAATTTCGCCATGTTGAATGACTAGGATTTTATCTGCATTTCGAATCGTACTTAAACGATGAGCGATTACAATAGAAGTGCGCCCTTTCATCAATTTATCCAATGCTTCTTGCACAATTTTTTCAGATTCAGAATCCAAGGCAGAGGTTGCTTCATCTAAAATGAGAATGGTCGGATTTTTCAAAATGGCTCGCGCAATAGCGATGCGTTGTTTTTGTCCACCACTCAATTGTATTCCGCGATCACCAACTTGAGTTTGGAATCCATCTGGAAATTGTTGAATGAATTCCCACGCATTTGCTTGTTTTGCTGCTTCAATGATTTCAGCCTCGCTAGCGGTTGGTTTTCCAAAAGCAATGTTTTCTTGGATCGTTCCTGCGAATAAAATCACGTCTTGCGGCACTACTGCCATGTGATCACGTAGGTGTTTTAAATCTATTTCAGAACTGTCATTTCCATCAAAAGCAATGCTTCCTGACTCAATGGAATAGTAACTTAAGATCAACGAAGCAATGGTCGATTTTCCACCGCCAGAGGTTCCGACTAAAGCCAATGTTTGATTGGTTTCAATTTCAAAAGAAATATTTTTCAGCACTGCTACATCTGGTCGTTGCGGATAACGAAAGGATACATTGTTGAAACTTATTTTTCCAGTTAGAACAGGTTTGTTGGTTCCTTTAAATAAGTCTTGTTCACTGGTTTCATGAATCAAATCCATTAACTTTTCAGTGGCTCCAACTGATTTTTGAATATTGGAATAAAAATCGGGCAATGAACCAATACTGGCTGCCATGATGAGCGTCATCATTAAAAAGGAAAACAAATCGCCTTGTGCCAATTCAGGGTTCACACCTTGGGTCATAAGTAATCCTTGCCAAACAATAAAAACAACGGCTCCAAACATGCAGAAAACCATGAATGAGATAAATACGCCTCGCCAAACGCCACTTTTAATGTTTAATCGTCTAATTTCCTCGATTGCACTTTTGAATTTACCTATTAAATGATCTTCATTGGTGAACGCTTTAATGTTGCCTATTCCAGTCATCGATTCTTCGGCAATGGCATTTGAAACCGCAGTTTGATCTTGTGCTTCTTTCGAAAGTTTTTTAATAAAGCGACCAAAGAGTACTGCAACAATCACAATCACTGGAACAGTTGCTACCATTATTAGCGCAAGTTTCCAGGATACAAACATGAGGAAGATAATTCCACCAACGACCATAACAATTTGACGGAAAAATTCGGCAA
>JAYSRF010000300.1:0-50512 GCA_043721195.1 Fluviicola sp.
GAAGGACTAAAAATTGTTTTATCTCCACCAACATTGATTAAGAGTGAACCTCCATACCAACCGTTATTGTGTTCATGAAAGGTGACAAGTAAATCTTGATCGGGGTCAACAACTTTCACATACGCATAATTCGTCGTATTTGCTGGAACTTGAATCAATCCGTCAGATTGCCAAATCGAATGCCAAGTAAGTTCATTGCCTACATTTGAATTTCCTCCCCAATGCAATGTCAAACCTGGGTGTTGCATAAAACCATACGGATTTGGAACGAGTGAAAATCCAGATAAATACAAGGCGCCTGCTTCAGAATTCGAAGGACCGGAAGTAATAATAAACTTCAAATTTCCACCACTGATATAGGATCCAACTTGTTGTGCCGTTATCGGGAAGGTCATCCAAGCATGTTCTTTGGTTTCTTTCATGCTATTGCGTGGCCCAAGCAAGTAACTAGAAGCTAATACATCTTTGTTGTTAGCGTTATTAGAAGAACGAGCAATTTTTACTGCTGAATTTCCATTCACATCACATAACCAAACGGTAAAAATGGACCAGCGATCGTAATCAATGGTCGATAATAATAAGGCATTATGAACGCCTGCTGTAGCTGGTAATGTCAAATAAACACCATTCTGTGGCGGCGTAGCAGTCCCTTGAGCCTCTTGTGAAAGACTATTCAGGTTAAACATACACTTTGATCCCCATTTAATGAAACCATTGTATTTGCCAAAAGCACCTGCATTACGGTTACTCAGCCTACTTTGAGGATCTAACCCATTTGCATCCAATGCATCGGTTCCATCCCAAATATAAGATGGTGTTCCATAAGGTCTGAAATCGCGTCTAACAGCTGGTTGTACCCAACGACCAAATCCATTCGCGTCGGATGTTAATATTTTTCCTTGCCCTTGCGTTCCATCAACAATTCGAATTCCACCTGCAATATCTAATTTAGATTGTGGATTAGCTGTTCCAACTCCAACATTACCACTTGACATCAATGCGATATGATCATTGTAATCGTTTTGAATACCAATGGTTAACACTCCTAACTCTCCCGCACCGTCAAGTAATGTATCGTCTTGATACGAAATGTAACCATAATCACTGGTGCCATTGTTTTTACTTCGGAATACAATTGAACTTTGTCCGCCTTGGTTTCCATGTTCTAAAACGATACTTCCTTTCAAATTAGATGCAACTGTACCCTTTTCTTCAAAGATGTGCAATCGTCCAGCTGGTCGCGTGATCCCCAAACCGAGGGCTCCATCTTTTTGCAAAGTCATTCGCGTATTTACCCCCAAATTGTCCCAACAATTTGCAAATTTCAATGATTGACTGTCCTTGTTATCAAGACCAATACTCCAACCAATCACACCTGCTACATCAAGCGATATGAATGGATTTCCTGCACCTGCACCATTTACACGAGCGGCCAAAATAGCATCCTGATTTGCAGCTGCGGTTGGATTGAACAAGTAAATTCCATTTGCACTTGGATTATTGCCTCCATTCGCAACAACATGTAATTTTGCTTCTGGTATTTTCGTACCAACCCCAACATTTCCGCTCGGCATAAGTGCAATGTGATCATTCGCATCATTTTGAACGCCAATTGTCAATACACTTTGCTCTCCTGCACCTCCTGCAACCGAATCATCTTGGTAATTGATATAGGCAAAATCACTTCCTTTATTCGTTCTACTTTTGAAAACAATGGAACTTTGTCCACCTGGATTACCATGTTCTAAAACGAGACTGCCCATCTCACTGGAAGCGGGTGTTCCATTTTGTTCAAAGATATGCAAGCGACCTGTTGGTTTATCCGTTCCAATTCCAACATTTCCCTTCCCATTGATGCGCATTACCTCACGAGACACTGAAGTATTGCATTCCCATGTAACAAATAACAAATCGGCAGAATTACCACAATTAGCGGTTCCTTCTTTCACGATTACATCCATTCCAACATATTCGTTGACCAAAGCACCAAAACGCACTTTCGTCCCTCTATTTTCGACGGCATGTTCGTCTTGTGTAGAATCACCTGTACCGATAATACTTCCAGCAACAACATCAACTTTCGTAACTGGTTGCGTGCGGCCAATTCCTAGATTGCCACTCGGCATGATTGCTATGTGGTCATCTGCGTCATTTTGCGTTCCAATGGTTAAGATGGAACGTTCACCAGAACCGCCAAAAACAGCATCATCTTGGTACTCAATATAACCGTAGTCACTTCCTTCATTTATTTTGCTTTTAAAAACAATTGAACTCTGACCACATGGATCACCGTGTTCTAAAACAAGACTTCCAGTAGTACTTGTTGCTGGTGAGCTTTTATCAACAAAAATGTGCAAACGTCCTGTTGGTCGAGTTGTACCAATTCCAACATGACCGCCAGGCATTAATGCCAAATGATCATCTGGATCATTGCGTGAACCGATCGTTAAAAGCGTTGATTCTCCAGACCCACCTTCTACATTATCTTGAAAACAAATGTAGGCCATATCACTCCCAGCGTTTACTTTACTTTTAAACACGATGGAACTTTGACCACCTGGATCTCCGTGTTCGAGGATCAAACTACCTGATAAAGCAGTTGGCTCGCTACCTGTATTTTCATAAATATGTAAACCACCATTGGGTGTAGTAATACCACCAATTCCCATTTTACCAGTTTCTGCATCAATGAATAGTTTATTGACACCTTCACCAGTTGAAATAGAAAAACCTGTGCTTGTATCAGCACGTTGACTCAACATCCAACTTGGGTTTTTATCGGTGAAATTTTTATAAAAATGGAGCACTTCTTCGGTCGCACCTACAGATTGTATTCCGATTGGTCCACTCGGTATTTTTAAAATTCCATCTTCTTTCTGATTCAAATTTGCATCGATTAAATCTTTGAAGTTTTGTTCAGTCGGAGTAGCGTTTGACTTAAAGTAGGTTTTAAGTTGAACACGATCTTTTTTATCATTTGTCATATCGTTATAATTAAAAAATTTAATACTCATTTATGAATAGCATCCAAACTATTCAGCATTCCCTTGGTCTTTAGAAACAATAAAATCAAATTCTATTTTCATGAAATCAATCCCTGAAAATTCATCTGGATTATATCCTTCACCGCTTACTATATCAATATCATGCGATTGTGCTGAGACCAAAATCACATCTGGTCGCGTTACTTGAACAACATTTTCTCCATTGTTGTAAGTGCGCGATTCTCTAAAATCTATTCCATTTTCGCTTTGAAATAATCGAATCCCTGCAACGAAATCAACGTAGGGCTGTTCAGCAATAAAATTCACTATCATATTGGCGAAGATTTTTCCACCAAGCACTACATCAATGGTTTCATCATACGCCCAAGGTGCAAGATTTTTCTTCAATGCTTCATCCAACAATCGCTTGAAGTACCCATCATTGCTATCATCTTTAAATTTGACAGCAAATCGTGTTTTAATGTGCAGAAAAGAAGGATTTTTCACACGAACAGTTGCAAAAGCAGATTTTCGCTGATTGAGAAATTGTTGTACCTGATTGAGTGTTTCTGAAGGCAATTTGGGTTGAAACGGATTGAAAGGCAATTTTCCTCGGATATCAGGAATCACGATCACATCCACGTTTCCATAACTTTCACTGTTAGCAGAAAATTCAGCAGGCACACACTTTACTTTATGAATTTCAGGAAAACGATCCAGCACTAAACGTTCATAATCCCACATGGTAATTGCTCGGTTTTTATGCCGAAGTCGTTCACTCACTCTTGTATTAAAAATAGCATCTGATTCTGCTGGTTTGCCTTTTGATGAAGTATAGGGTTGCGCTATCTTTTTTATTTGTGGAATCGTTATAACAGGTGCTTTTATACTATCTGGTTTCAATAATGTGAGCAAATGATCGGATGCATTATTGTTGTCTACAAAAACTGCTAGTGCCGATTGACTCAAGATATTCACTGTATCCGCAATTGCCATACTATTCTCCTGTACTTTTGCTCTGATCCAAAACAATGAACCTCCCAGCAACTCATTATTCGCTGTGATGTCTTCTGGAACGTTAATGACAAGAATTCCCGTATCAATTAAACCATTGGTTGAATCTGACGGAAAACTTCCTTGTGGAAAAGGTTTCCACCTATTATTCGAGAGGTAATCCCAACTAATTGTTGGTCGTGGAAAATCTGGGCTTGCACTGCCTTCTGCCATTTGAAATAGGATAGGCAAACTTTGTGGCGGTTGTAAACCGGAGATTCCTAGATACAATTCGCCTTCATTTGTGTAATCTGGAAACAAGGGAACAAAACCTTTTGAAAAAAGCGTCTCATCGATAACAGTGTATCCATACGGATGAACGTGAAATAATTCATGCTCTTCTTCTAGATTCGTTGGTTTTTTTAAATCAATAGTGAGCGAAGTTGTATAACCTGCCGTAATTGATTTTAATTTGGGAATATAGGGCGGATTTAGAATCAATTTTTTCAACTCTTTTTCCGGAGAATCTGCTTCAATATATGCTTGACGAGTCAACAATAATGGATAAGCTGTTTGTTGAAAATCTGGATTATTTAATTCCAATCTGAAATAGCGTTGACTATCCACTAAGTCATCAATTGAATCATCGAATTCTAATGGAGACAAATTGATGATTTCACTCGATTGCGTTTTGAAGGTAGTTTCAGTTGTAGCATCGGCAACATTAAATAATGAAACCTCATCTAGCACCGTTTCTATTGCATGGTCTTTAATAGACAACGTTGCTTTAAACGATTCGTTTTTAAAATCTTGCAGTTGTATTGTTGCTATTTCTTCTGGAGTTTTATCTAAAACAGCAATTTTTATATAATTCGCATAATAGGATGAAAAATCGACTGGTGGATTCATCCATTGCAAGTTGAATGAAAATGAATCGAGTCTTTTACTGCATAATTCGGGATGCGTAAGATAGAAACTACCACCAGCTTCTGGTAATGTGCCAAATGGTTCGAATGGTTTTTTGTAACTCAGAATCGACGTGTCATTTTGCAAGTTTAGCTTTTTGAGACCTTCAACCTTTACAGACAAATCCACCTTTTTGACTTTGAGTTCTTTCAGTAAATCGTAAGGTATTGTTTGATTCTTTTGGACGTTTTGATTATTGAGTAAGATGAGTAACAACGGATGTTGGCTGTGAATATTACCTATTTCATTAATCGCATTTGGTTTAACAATGGGCTTATCATTTTCAAGCAGTTCTGCAATCACTTCCAATCCAACATACGCCATTGGTTCGTCTTTTGTAATCTGCTGCTCACTAAAAACAATACTTTTCGGAATTAAATGCACCCATGAATCATTGGAACTTAACGAAAACTGAAAGGGTTCGACTAATTCTTGAAGATTATCAATCAATTCTATTGTTGAAGGATTCTCAAATAAGAAGTTCAACGTAAGTGTTCTCACTCCTTCTTCCATTTTTAAAATTGGGGAGGCTAACCCTAATCCAATCAAGGCAGGTTGAACTTGTTTGGGGTTATCAACTGGCACACGTTTTCCAAAAGTTTTAAAACGCAAACTTCCTTCTACATCTTCGCCAATCAAACTAAAAGCAGTTGCTCTTGCATCATTGACTGCATAAATATTTCGATACGACGAAATTTTAGGTGGCCCTAGTTCGAAATGCTGTTTTTTACTTTGCGCTTTTTGCAAAATTTGATAGACGCTACTCCAATCAGGTTTGTTCGATTTCTTTAAGCTGATTTTATAGATTTCAATGCATTTTTGAAAATCTAGATCGACCATGTAGAGCGATGATTTCAAATAAGCAGATGCTTCAAAATATTGCGAACGATCTGGATCGGTCAATTGCTGATAGATCGTTAACAACACCTCCACTGTCACAGGTCGGAAATTGTACACTGGAAGATCGTCATACGCATCAGGGAAACCCAATGCATATTTCCACATATTAAAAAATCCAGTTTCTGCATCAAACTCATGGATTTGTTGCAGTATTTGTTCCCGAGATGCAATTACTTTCTTTTTATAGGCTTGTTCGAGTACGGAATAAACAATTTCCCATTCTTCTTCCGTGGAGTTGCCGTCAATTGATTCAAGGCTATTATAATCTTCCAAATCGAGGTAAAGCATCGTTTGTATGTACGCTTGCACCTCTTCATCTTCCAGCTCTTTTTTTAATTCACTGAATACTACTTTATTGTTTTTATAATAGGGCAGTTCATTTCCTGGATTCGGGTGTCCAAGTGCCAATTGAAGAATTTGCTTCAACCCACCATCTGCTTCTTTTTTGAATTCTTCTCGAATATCTTTGAATTCAATGGTTAATTTATCGGTAAAAACATTGCGAACTTGTTCTATTTGCGCATGAGAAATGACCGTATCTGCATTGAGTTTATATACCAATTCTTCACCTCTACTATCTCTTCCAGCGGATAATAACGTGTCTTTTTCGATGAGGTATTCTCCAACGTCCGATGCTAACTCAATGATGACATGTACAACATCAGGAATTGGTTTGCGTTCGTTTAACCCTAGGATTTCACGGTAGCAATAATCAAGGTGTCGTTTCGTGAGACCATTCAGTTGTTCTTGAATTACGCCTAATAATTTTAAGAATGTAACAAACAACGATACATGCGGTCGAGCAAAACGATCAAGCATTACCGGATCATTTGCATATTTTTCAGGGGATTCGATGTACGCAACTAATTCAGTAATCCATTTTGCACGAAGTTCTTTTCGGTCTTCTTCCGAAGCTTGTTTGTAGTTCGCATAATCATCAATCAAAAAGCCTTCCCAATTGCCAGAAGGATTATTTTCACTATCAAAAAAGTGCAGTTGTTTTGCATAATTTTGTGCGAAGCCTACCAAATCGGAAATGCTTTGCTCATCTACCGAAACTGAAGCTGGGTTGAGCGCATTATTTTCCCGGTGAAACTGATTCGTTCCATCTCTGAATAGAAGTTCTTTTGGTTTTAATCCACTTATCATACTACTGTCACATTATACTCATTAGCTGACTTTAAATTTGATGTTCGTTGTTACAAAATTTCCAGACCCAGAATAACTAGCCGTTCCATCAGGAATGGGAGCTCCACCTGATGCCATGGGTGATGGATCTTTTGCTGGACTTTGTACTTCAAATTTTGCAGTAAACATTACTCCCTTTATAATAATTACTTTTCCTCCACTCTTTGCTACTTTCGACTGCTGGTTTGCTGCCAGTTTATCTATTTTTAATGTTCCAGACCCAGGAATCAAATACTGTGGTGTCATATAGAGACATCCTGGAACTTCTAATTTTGTTTCATCGCCTAGCACACATATTTTCTTCCCTTTGATGGTCGTTTTACCCGTTGCTGCCATTTTACCTGGTTTCACAACAACTATTGCTGCTCCGAAAACAGGAATAAAAAGTGCTTGATCGCCATCCATTATAATAAAATCGCTCATGGTAATTTGTCCGTTCGTTAGAATTACGTTGCTTCTTTTATGTAAAAAGGGTAAACCAAATTGTACCGATTATTGGTTGTTCGAACAATATAACTTACTTGAATGCGCACACATCCTTCGAGCACTTGACTATCATCAACATTCACTGATTCTACTTTAATGCGAGGTTCATTATTGAGCAATGAATCGTAAATCATGTTTTGTAAATTGTTGACCATACTTTGATCAATTTCATCAAACATGAACCGATGAAGGTCACTTCCAAATGTTGAATTAAGTGTTCTTTCACCCAAAGTAGTCGTCAATAGAATCTCCAAACTTTGGCGAATATCTTGTTCACCAGCTACCATATCAACCTGTGCTCCATTGCCAAAAAACAAGGGTGGAAATGCCCAACCATTCCCTAAGAATGCATCGTTATTGTCCATAGTCTATTGCGTTTAATCAATTGGAAGATTCAACAATCAATCGTTGTTTACTGTTGCTTCAATTGGATCTTCTGCATCCGCATGCTCTGTCATTTCCTCGTTGTTTTGAAGCTGTGCTTGCGCTTGCTGTTGAATCTTACTCACCAATCCAAAAACTTCAGCATAAGGAAGTTGCGACAATGACTTTAGGATTGTATTGATTTCTTGAATCGATAATGCTAATTTTAATTCACTCATGTTCTCGTTATTTATTAAATGACATCAACAAGCTTCGCGCTTATTTCTACTTTGGCTTTTGCCGTAATTTTTACTTCTCCTTTTGGTGCATTGATGATGACATCTTTTGCACTGTCTAGCTTTATTCCATCTTTACTCATGAGCACTTTATTTTCATTGGCATCAGCTAATTCAATTGTCTTTTTATCATCGTCAATTGTAATAGACTGCTTACCTGGCGTTAAAAGTGTCATGATTTTTTTCTCATCATCAAAGGTGATTTTCAATCCTTCACGGGTTGTAATTCCTTTGAGCGGGTTTTTGTCTGCTGGTTGAATGGAAGGTGTATTGACCGAACTGTAAAGCGAACCTAGAATCACTGGTTGTCGCGGATCATCATTGAAAAAACCGAGAATAACCTCATCTCCTACTTCTGGAAAAAAGAATGATCCACGTGCTTTCCCCGCATCGGTTGCACCCAACCTTGCCCAAGCAATATTGGCATCATTATTAATCGATGGAATGCGAACTTTCACACGGAATTCCTTTTCTGGGTCAGCTTCAAATTTTTCTACAACACCTATTTGAAGACCATTTACACCTGGCAAGAGTCCAGCAGCTCTGGTTTCACTTACATTTGGAAGGGTTGAAAAACGCTCAGCAGATAAACCAAATTGAATATCGGTGAACCAACCATCGATATTTACTTGATGTCGAATTCCCGTAATGATCGTTGTTCCTGTAAATAATTTAGAGACTCCTTCTAATGAAATAATATCGCCAATTTGCAACGTTCCATCTCCCTTAATTTGAAGGTTACCTCGCAACACAGATAACCGATTTTTAATCATCGTTGCATCAGCCCAAGCTTGCGCTTCTCCATCATTCAACATGACACCGGAAAGCAAATTTTCATCGCTATTTCCCATTGTTTTATTGACTGTTGTGGCATTTAAGCCTGCTTGATTGAGATTAAACGCTTTTGCTTTTAGCGGCGCACTTAATTTCTGTGTTTTTACATCCCAAGAACTTCCTGTTACTGATGTATGTTGGTGTCGGGTGTCTGATTCAATATTAAAGCTATAAATTTCATTCAATCCAAATTTGAAGGTATGTTTTGCGGATGCACTCAAATCAGGTTGAATCGCAGCTAGTTCGCCATCAATTGCACTGACTAACAAACCGTTTGCTTCCGCTCTGCACAACAGAAAGTCCCAATCAGTTGCATGGTATTGAATCATGCGTTTGTGTTTGACCTTGGTTGAATCGACCTTTCCTTTTTTAAGCCCCGATGCCGTAATTAATTTACCGATGATGTCGCTATCTGATACATCTTCAAAGACCATACTTTTCCGTGATCCAGTCATTTTTATAGCAGTATCACTCAACTCAACTTGCAACACACAGTTGTTTCCATTCATGCGAATGCTGTTTCCTAAAACAATGCCTTTGAAAACTGTTTTTTCAGGTTTATCTTTCTCTCCTTCGTAACGAAGTTTTATTTCAATTTCATTTCCACTATCAAAAAATCCACTATCACTCAATGGAAATTTACTGGTCTCTGGTTTTCCATCTATATAGACTAGTTCAGCCATTGGCACACGATTGTACTCACGCAAAATATCAATAGACAGTAACTCAAATTCAGATTTGATCACTGTTCCATTTTTTAATATGGTTGCTGTAACTACTCCCATAACTCAATTGACTAATGGTGGAAAAAACAATTCTTGACCCGGTTGTAGGTTTCTAAAATCGTTGAGTTTATTTACTTGTGCTATTTGAATAAAATAATGGGGCGATCCATAAATTTGCTCACACAACAATGGCAAGGTATCATGCGCTTGAACAATGCGTGAATGCGTTAAATCGGGTGAATTTTTACTTTCTTTTTTGAGTCGTTGTTTGGTTTCTACATCACTCACAAAAACGGTATTCAGTTCTGCTCTCAATGGAAGTCCCGCACTATCAAAAAGCGTATAATTAACGGTTACACTTTTTAGTCGACACTTAAAATTGAGTTTACCCCATTCGACAATCAAGAATTTGGGTTCATGAATATCTCCATCCATGTAAGAAGTCAATTCTAAAAAACGCTGTACTTCTTTATAAACATCCTTGATTCCACTCAGCAAATTTTCAGCTCCATAATTGGAAACGCCCGTTCCATCAATGATTAGTTTTAATGAAAGATTGGAAGGTTTGCTTAATGAATACCGCGCTTCACGACCACTTGTATTGATACCTTGTGAACTACTGAATACATTTTCAAACGATTGAGAATAGGATTCAGGATTAAACATCACTTCAAAAATATCTTTTGAAGCAGGTTTCCCCAATCGTTCACGTGTACTAAAAACCTGTACTTTGAGCTTTTCTAGTTTAAACAAATTCAGTAATCCCATGACTATCGTTTGTTAGTTCTACGCAATATTTTGAGTACTTGATCAACGCACTCTTGCACCAATTGATCTTTCTCCGCAGTAGCAGTATTGCTTTTCATTGTATCTGATTCAGGATCAAAATCAGCATCGTCTTCAATGATCACTGCTTTTATGACCAATTCTCTTATTTCTATCGCCATAATCTTAGAGTCTAATCACTTGAAAACGGGTGTAAGCCAATTCCATTTTGTCAATCACAACACTATTTGCCGAAGCATCTAAGTCAGAGGTTGACCATTTAACTGGATATGCTTTTGTGAAAAACCAACCAGCCAATGGAATACTATCTTCACTAAACAGTGTGACTAACACATTGGAAGGAGCAAACTTAAAGAGTGTAAATGCAGCATTGAATTCCAATCCAAGTGGTGAACCGATCAACATGCCTCTTTCTAGTACCAGATTACTGTAGCTTATTTTCTTCGGAATGCGATGCGAATAGAGGTTTTCTCCCCCTTCATTGATCGTATCCAATGAAATATCGGCACTCAATCCAGAAACTTTTTGAAAACGAATATCAATCGGATTGGGAATGATTCCACCCGCAAAAAAGAACACCCCAAAACGATGCGTTAATGGAGGATCACTATTCAATATATTCGTTAAAGACATATAGTTGTTTTTAAGTGTATTCGATTGTTAAATCCTGCGCTACCAATTGCAGTTGTTCAATGGCCACTTCATTGCTCGTTGCACTAAAAGTTGGAGCATCTATTTTAAATGGCATTGCTTTTCTTACTTTCCAGCGAACAAGTGCTAATCCTTGTGGATCACAAAGATCAATGGTCAAATCTTTTTTTGTTTTGCTTGTGATCCAATCAACCAATTCTTTCTGTTTTGAGACAATTCCGCGTTTCATTGTAATGGTGATCTCTTTCGGTTGCGCACGAATAATATTCATCCCATTGAGGTAAGTAAAACCATCTTTATAAATGACTTTTTCGTACTCCATATTGAGACCAGAAACCTCCGAAAATGCCATCACATCTGAACCAATGGTAACTTTATAATTGTATACCGGAAGAGGATAAGTTGTTGCTATTTTCACTTTATCAAGTGCCATCTTTCAATCATTTAATACATACTTCTTCCTATCCAACAACTAGCAATGATACATTTACGAGCGTGTAGTTCGTATGCAAACCAACCACACGCCCGATCAATGCCATACAATTGTTATCCTTCATTCATTTCCATGCGACTTGCCATAAGTTCCATCGTTTCGATAGCTACTTCATTGGTACTTGCATTAAATGAGGGTGCAGAGAGTTTTGTAGGAAATGCATCAATTACCTTCCAACGAACAACCGATTCTCCTTTTTCATCACATAAATGAACCGTGATATCCTTTTTATCAATGCGATTCAATTCTGTACTTTGAATCCAATTGTAAAGTACTGGAACGCTTTTGGCCACCACATATCCTTTTTTCAAGGTAATGGTTAATGGTTTCGGATTTCCTGGCATGTAAATCATGTTCGGTCCTGCAATTCCAGAAGCCACTTGACTTTCTTTATACGTAATTGCATCAACCGACATTTCTAATCCAGAAACTTCTGAAAATGCGATGGTATCTGATCCTATATCTACACGGTAGTTGTATACCGGAAGTGGATAATCTGTTTTTATTTGGTCTTTTGTAAGTGCCATAATATGATCTATTAATCGTTAAAAAATGAGGAATTAAGCTTCTTGTAATTTGTGAGAGAATCTCAAAATGATAAACTCAGCTGGTCGAACAGCGGCGATACCAATTTCAATAATCATACGACCTTCAAGAATATCTTGCGTGGACATCGTTTTTCCTAATCCGACATGCACATAATAAGCAGAATCAGCTTTAGAACCTGCAAGTGCACCTGCTTGCCACAAACCATATAAATAACTTTCAAGCATTCCTTTCACTTTCAACCAAGTTGAAGCATCATTCGGCTCAAAAACAGCAAAAGCTGAAGCTTTTTTACTCGATTCTTCAATCATGTTAAACAAACGTCGAACAGGAACGTAACGCCATTCATTGTCATTACCAGCCAAGGTACGTGCTCCCCAAATCAAGGTTCCTTTTCCAACGAACGTGCGAATTGCATTGATGGATTTACCGCTATTATCGTCCACATTCAGCAAATCTTGCTCTTGTGCTGTTATTTTAACTGTTGGACTGATTACATTGTTTAATCCCACATTTGCAGGTGCTTTCCACACGCCTCTGCTGCGGTCAACTGTTGCATAAACTCCTGCTACTGCTGGCGATGGTGGCAAAGTAACGCGTTGTTTTAACAATTCTAATTTAACAGTGTTATACAATCCAGTGTTGGTATTTTTGATCTCACTTAATTTTTGAGAAACTCCAGCTGGTAGATCTCCTCCTGCTTCTGGAGTGATTGTCAATGGTGTTTCCGGAAGAGGAACTAATTTATTTGTTGCACTTGATACTGTTAATGCAAACCCAGAAGTTGATCCTTCTGTCCATGCTGCCCAAGCAGTTTCGATGACAGATCCGGCTTTACCATTTGCCCCAACATTTGTAATGGTCAATTTATTTCCTGTTTTTGAGAAAGTAACAGTTCCGGAAGCGGTTCCAGCAATAATCTCCAAAGAAGGAGCATCTGTTGCAGCACCTGAATACGATAAACCTATTACTGTAGCGTCTGTGTATGTAAACGTTCTTGATGTTGTCGTAGGAACCACTGGAGTAACAGAAGCAGCAGAAATGAATACATTATCTTCTTCAAATTGAAAATTAATGGATGTATTTAAATAGGGGAAATAGGCCGCACCGTATTTCAAGTTATTCGTGATACCCGTTCTGAAAGCAGTTGCTGTTGTATCACTTTCAAGTACATCCAAGATGCAAAAACGATCTTTTAAATCAGCACATTGATCAAGAGCAGCTTGGCAAAGCGGATAATAATCAGTTGACGATAAAGTAGTTGCCTCTGATAAAACCAACAATGTTGGCTCATCTTCTTTTTTGAGCGCAGCTAATCCTTTCTCAAAATCTTCATTCGCTTTTATTTTATAGGTTCCAAGAGAAACAATGTAACAACTTCCACCACCATTTTTAAAGAAATGATCCAATGCATAATACAATCGGTGATTTTGATCAGCTGCATCTAAAGCAACTCCAGAAACCACCACCTTGCTATCCACTGTTTGGGTTGTTACTTTAAAAGCTACGTTATCTTGTTTACCAAAAATGGCAATGAAATCTAACATCGTATTGATCCGTGTTGGAACATAGGTTAAGTCTGTTCCTCCTGAATCAATTACTTTTTCTGTGTAGCCCAAAAAGGCTGGAATAGCAGTTGAAACTTCTGCTACTGATGGAGGTAATGTCGAAATTTCTTCGATGTACACATCTGGTGTTCTGTAAGTAGACATAATTGTTTTGAATTTAATTGTGAATATTAACGGTCATTGTATTTATTTACTTATTTATTAGTTGTTTGGGGTAATCTGTTTGGGTTCATGTACAACCACTTCTTTCACCTCAAAGTAATCTTGCTCAGAAAGATCATCTCGAAATACGAGTAAGCTAACTTTATAGACAACTGAAGGGTGATAAGTGGCTCGAAGTGAATTCCATAATTCATTTTGTTGATTGATTGGAAGTGTGATCAATTCCATCTTCAATTTTTCAATTCCTTCACTCAAAGAAGGTGTATTATCATGATCAAAAACTGGCGCATTTTGAAAACAACGAACCGTTAATGAAAGGAATTTTAGTGATTGTTCGTAATTGGTGAATTTTGATACAACCAACACCAACATATTGATATGAATGGGTGGATTCATTTCTGTACGTTTTCCATTCCTCAATACACCTTCATAGCGATCAGCCATTCGCAGTACTTTTTCTTCTTCAATATTGATGAGAACGGGTGACACTTTATTGGATGGAAAAACAATTGGCTCCATTTTATCACCATCTAAAAAAGCTACATAATCCTGAAAACCAACACCTCCTCCGTTTCTTTCAATATAGCCATTGAAAAAATTATTTAGTTTATTTTTAATCAGTAAAAATACTTCGTCAAACATGGAGGAAAATTGTTCTTTGTGAATAGCTTATGTAAATGTTTATTTTTTTCCTTAGAAAACGCAACCAGTAGATTGAAATATCAAGCAATTAAAAAGTGTAAGAATCAACAAACTATATGTCAAATCAAATTTTAAAAAAAACATTCTGTTGGTTGTAAATTTCATTGTGAATAGCGTTTTAATAGTGTTGGTATTCCTTTTTTTCTCTTAACAAGATGGACAAATATATAAAACGATTTTACAAATTGAACTAAACAACTATTATATTTTTAAAAAAATAATATTTCTTCCAATTTGTTTCATAAATCATTTAGAATATTAATAGAGAATACCTGATTTACTTGCTTCTAAAACTCAAATGAACGCTTATTTTAAAAGCAAAAAACGCATATAAAGAGCAGATTAACCAATCTGTTTCTATATGCGCTGAATCGTATTAACCTCAGTTCGATTATAAATTTTGTTCAGAACGCTCATAAATGCTAGAGTTTGAATAAAAAGGATGAAGGAATAGCGGGCTATTTCGAGGTCTTTTTATGATAAAATCTGGTATTTATGAGTGAATTCATACAAATCTATCCAATTAAATCTTTGAAATAAGTCGTTGATTTTATTCGCGATAACTTGCTATCACTCATAAAACCGCCTTTTCTTTCAAATTTTAATTTGATTCTGAACTGAAATTTATAATCGAACTGAGGTTATTAAGCTGTGTTCAACTTTGAATCATTCAAAAATGACCGTGGCTGTTATTTCTTCACAAATTGTGTCAAAATATAAATAGTTTGTCCATTCACTTTTCCTTCCAGTAACTCTGGATTATCATGAACTAAACGAATGTTTCGAACCGAGGTGCCACGTTTTGCAACCATACTCGTTCCTTTTACATCCAAGTCTTTGATCAATACAATGGTATCACCCGTTTTTAAAACAACACCATTCGAATCTACATGTTTGATAGCATCTTCGTCTTCCATTTCAGACTTTGCCCACGCCAATGTTTCTTCATCAAGGTACATCATATCAATTAAATCTGCAGGCCAACCTTCAGATTTGAGGTTATTCAACATACGAAAAGCAATCACTTTTACAGCGGGAACTTCACTCCACATACTGTCATTCAAACAACGCCAATCATTTGGAACAATTTCAGTTGTACCATCCAATTGATCTTTTAAATGCTGTTGGATATATACAAAATCGTCAGAATTGTTACCACTAGCTGGAGCAACAAGAAATGCGATCAACTCGCCTTCACTTCCACTCAACTCACATACATTTCCACTTCTTGCAATCAATTCTTTTGCTATACTCATGTTGCAAGTTTAAGAATTATTCTAGAGGTAAAGATTATTCAATAAAAGTAGATGTCAATAAATGTACGTTCTATTCCTACCATTTATTGACACCAAATTGCAACACAGAATCTCAGGTCTATAATAAATTCGCTAACTCATTCATACAATCCTTGGCAGTGTTTTCTTGTTTTAGATGTTCTGCCTCCTCGCTAATTATATGCGCTTTTATTGTATTAATATAACCTATCAATTCTTTTGTTAATTCCGCAAGCTTCTTATCACTTTCGGCTTTCGTACTTGCTTTATAGCTACTCTCATCAATGTATTCTTTCGGATGATTTCTAGCATACTCCAGTTTATCTTTTACGTCGTCAAATGTTTCTCGCAAAGCTGCCCGAGCATTGTATAAGCGCTCATAAGCTTCTTTACCTTCACTGATTTTCAATTTAATTGCTTTGACTTTTGGTTCATGTTCCTTTATTTTTTTTTCGGCATCAGCAACCGTTTTATCATACGCATTCGGACCCGTTGGATGCGCTTTTTTCCAATCAGCTTGATTTTTTTGCTCCGCTTTTAATTTATCATTCAGTTTATCATACTCGTCCATGATATTTTTATATTGCGGTACAAGTGTGTTTTTTGAAATTTGACTGGGTATAATTTTTCGAGTTTCTACTTCTTTGCCAATGGGAATTGCTTCTGAACGTAAACTCGGAAATGGGATGCACTCAATTTTCTCTTTACTGGCGCAGGCCTTAAAATCAGCTAATGTTTGTGCTTGAATGTGAATTCCTATCAATAGGAATAGTGGGATCATAATCCCGAAGATTGTTCTTTTTTTCATAGTAAATAGTAATTGGTTAATAAATAATGGTTCTCAAATAGCTGAAAATCAAGTAGCAATATACAACAATTACGGATCTAAACTACAATTCAAAAAATGAATCGATTAATGTTCTGATTAGCACAAAAACAATGAAATGAAAAATCTAGTTTGAGTTACAATTTTTGGACAGCTGTAATTTACATTCTATGTCTCTGTGAACATTCAGTTTTAGATCAAAACAAACAAAGTGAAAAGGGTGAATATTATTCAAACATTAATGTTAAATTTAGCCGTGAAAATAACGAAGAACCTATCTTTGAAGTTATAAACAAGATTGAATTTTAAAAAGCTACTACTGCTTTTAACAATAAAATTATTGAATACTTGAATGATTAACTAAACGGAATACAGCTTTTGTAATTCGTATTTAATAATTCAAAAATGTTGAAAATAAGCAGTTAAAAGAACAATTAACCCCAAAAAGCATGAACGAAAAAGTAATTTTAGTACCAATTGATTTTAAAGCTGCAACTACGAATGCATTGAATTACAGTTGCCAACTTGCATCCAAAAATGGTTATGACATCTTTGCTTTACACATCATAAAATCAGAAAATGATCGTGCAGAAGCTGAAGAAAAAATGGCTACGCTTATTGGTACATTAAGTGACTATTCAACGCTTTCAATTAATTCTAAAGTGATAACTGGTACCATTTATGAAGGCATCCCCAAAATGGCTGAAGAAATAGATGCAGCATTTGTTATAATGGGTACAAATGGAACCAATGGATTGCAAAAGGTATTTGGAAGTAAAGCCATCAATGTTGTTACTGAAAGCAAAGCACCCTTTTTGATTATCCAAGAATCTACAAAATACCAGGATATCAAAAAAATCGCATTGACCATTGATTTGGATAAAGAAAGTATTCAAATTGTGAAAAAAGCTGCTGAATTGGGCAATCAATTTGGTGCAGAAGTTATTTTAATTGGAGGTGCTCATACGGATCCTGAATTTGTTCGTCGAGTTAAAATCAATGTGAAAATGGCACGAACTCATTTAACTGAAAAAGGTGTCAAAAATTCTGTTGTTCTATTGGAACGGAAAAAATTCTCTGAAAATTTATTGGCACACTGCAAAGAAGAAAACATTGATATTGTGGCCGCAACTTTTTACAACAATACCATTAATATTTTCTCCGAAAAGTTTGTGCAGCAACTCCTTGAAAATGAATTAAACATTCCAGTTTTAACGCTTGATAGCACAGCGGTTAGTTCTTCTACTTCTCAGACAATCGTCTTTTAATCGAGTTAAATTAAGTAGTTGTGTTGTAAACCGATTGTTGTTTATTTCTTCTACCAAAAGCATATCGATTGCACTTTATTGTTGCTTAACTTTGGAGAAAATGACAACAGAAACGATGGAAACAACACAGATTCAAGCAGAAATTACACGCTTAAGAGCTACACTTACCGGGAATTTATTCGAAGACGGTGAAACACAACAACAAATTTATGAGCTAAAAAAACAGCTCAACCCACAAATTGCTGAAAACCCAGAATTAGACGAAGACGATGAGTGTTTGTCTTGCGGAAGTTAACATGTGTCATCACAAAAAAGGTACTATAATCCAAAGAGGATGTCTTATTGAAAGGCATCCTCTTTTGTTTTTTGCTTACACCCTGAGAGTTCAACTTTAAATAAACTACAGAAGGACACATAGTCAACATAGAATTCAAAATGATTGCTACCCGTCATTATCTGGTTTTAATGGTTCCTCAATTCCTCTTATCCTTTAACAGAAAAATCAACTATCAAGAGGTGTTACATGAATCAACGCATTATTTTGCGAGTTTACTTTTGTTTCGTTTATACAAATAGATGACAACAATTCCCACCAAAATAAACACCCATAATTTAGTGATGAATAAGATCAATTGTTTCAAAATCCACCATCCCAACGTGAGTGAATCGATGAAATCACTACCAAAACCAGGGTGATATTCGTCCACATTCTCGTAGTTTTCTATCCGCTCAAATTTTACCTCTTCTCGCTGATAAATCGATAATTTGATGGTACTATAAGCAATCTGATCATTCAGTGAAAGTGTTGCTATGGTGGCATTATCAGCTTCTTCGTCCTTGCGTGATAACAGTTCTGCTGCGTCAACCACTTCATTTGGTTTTGAGCCTTGTTGACCAAACGATTTGGCTAAACGCGCTTCGTTTTTTGCAGTTCGCTTTTGTGTTAACTCATTTGCCAACAGATCCAAGGCAACATTATCTGCTTTAATAACGCGGTAGTCTAAATAATCAATGTTGCGTGCAATCGCTTTTAAGGTGCTGTCCAATTTGGTATTCGGAACACGCAATGTCATTTCGTTGATAACTGTATAAAAGGTCGTTTCAATAGAAGAATCGGCTGTGACAGCATGAACTGTTTGCCTATTTACATGGCTGGTGAGATTGGTATACGTTACAAATCCTTTGTATTGACGCGTTATATCTTCTATATCGTAGGTTGACAGGATAACGTTTTTTACTTTAAACTTTAAATCTGCGGTTCTGATAAATTGATGCAATGAGTCTGAACCAGTTTCAACGGCGGCGGAAGATGAAATAAATCCGTTTTGGGATTGCTTAGTACTACTCTGATCAGTAGCTTGTGGAGAAGCTGATCCTTCAATGATCGATTTCTTTTCGTCTTGAACCCTGTCATTGTTTTGACTGCAACCAAGAATTGCCAATGCAACTCCAATAGTTAGGATGATTGTTTTTTTTTGCATCGTTTTATTTTAGTTGTTATTACACTTCAAACGTAAAAAAGGTCAATAACGTTTGTGATTTGGATGTAAAATTGAAAATGACCTTACTTCACTCCTATTTCGATGAAGATAGGTAAATGATCTGATCCAACAAACTTCCCTACTTTTCTTGATTTAACAACAATTCCCTTGCTCACCAAACAATGATCCAAAGTGATACTTGCTGGCGAAAACCATGTTGGCCAAGTAGCTAAAATCCCAAACCCTTTACGCGAATCTTTCAAATTTGAGTCTTCGATTAATCGCTTAAAATGTGTTGAATAAGAAGAAGTATTCAAATCTCCAATCAAGATAAATTCGCTCTTACTTGCTTTTGCCAAACGAGCAATTGCTTTTAATTGATTGTTCCTCAGATCAAATGTTTGTTTGCCCATTGGCGGTAGTGGATGTGTTGCAAGTAATTGCACTTTACGATTATTGATCTTAAAACTGATCAAAATGGATGGCAATTCTGCATTTCCTATTGTTCGTTCTTCATGGCTTGTGAGTGGAATTTTGCTATAAACCGCTATTCCAAAATTATCTGTTCGTGGAATGAGGATTCGATTGGAATAACTGGTTAAATGTGGATCAAGTTGTTGTTCCCACGTTGCATTAAATTCGAGAAAAACGACAATATCCGATTTCGTTTGTTTCAAGTAAGCTGCCACTGCATCAACATCTTGATTGGAACTCAATACATTGATGCAATTGATTTTTACTGTGTTTTTAACCGAAGTATCTTTATTACCTCCACTATACAACGGAACGATATCGACAGTATTCAACATCAAAAAAGGTAAACAAAACGCGACACGTTTCCATTTTCTTCCCCAAAGTAAGATCAAACTGCCGATCAACAAAATAGTAAGATACTGCAACTTAAAATGACTCCATAAATCGAAAAACCAACCATAGTCGCCGAGATAACTAAGCAGTGTAACAACGGCTGTCAAAAGCAGTGCAATCTGTACACTATTGGAAATATTTTTTTTAATCTGTTTCATTTAGAATTGGTATGGAGAAGAATGAATGTTTGTAATGCTAAAAATAGGTAAAACAGTCATGTTGATGGTTGAATCTTTGTATTTTAGTAAGAACAACTGTTTATTAAAACAGAATGTTGGTGTTGTTTTCTGTAATCTGTGGTTTTGTTGTACAGTATTAAGGTTTTTATTATTTGTTAGGTGCTGATTTTATTTTCTTACAGTTTAATATTTCTACTTTTTTTATTTAACTTAATGAATGTAAAAACAGTAAATTTGTTTCTCTAATTTTTAACTTTTTCATTATGAAAATAGTATCATTTTTCGCTGGAGCTGGTGGTCTAGATTTAGGCTTTCAAAAAGCTGGTTTTGATGTTATTTGGGCAAATGAATATGACAAAGAAATTTGGGAAACTTACGAGAAAAATCATAAAAACACAATTCTAGACAAAAGAAGTATTGTCGATATCTCTTCTGATGAAGTTCCTGATTGTGACGGAATAATAGGCGGACCACCTTGTCAAAGCTGGTCAGAAGCTGGCTCAAAAAGAGGAATAGCTGATAAGAGAGGACAACTTTTTTACGAGTTTATGCGAATCCTTGCAGATAAAAAACCTAAATTTTTTCTTGCTGAAAATGTTTCTGGAATGTTACTCACTACCCATAAAGATGCATTAGAAAATATCAAGCAGATGTTTACTGATATAGGTTATGATTTATCATTTCAATTACTTAATGTTTCAGATTATGGAATTCCTCAAGACAGAAAACGTGTTTTCTTTATTGGTTATAGAAATGATTTAGGCATTAAATTTCATTTTCCTAAATGTACTACACTAGAAAACAAAGTTAATTTGGAAGATGCGATTAGCGATTTAAAAAACAATGTTTTACCAGCAAAAGAAGGTAATTACACTAATGGAAACAAGTGTAAAATTAGTAACCATGAGTATATGATTGGAGGTTTTTCTTCCATGTTTATGTCCAGAAATAGGGTTCGTTCTTGGGATGAAGTTTCGTTTACAATACAAGCTGGCGGTAGACATGCACCAATTCATCCTCAAGCACCTAAAATGAATTTTATAGAACAGAATGTTCGTGAATTTGTTAAAGGAAAGGAAGATTTATATAGACGATTAAGTGTGCGTGAATGCGCTAGAATACAAACATTTCCTGATGATTTTATTTTTCATTATAAAAGTGTTGTAGCTGGATATAAAATGATTGGAAATGCAGTTCCCGTTGAAATGGCTAAAGTTTTAGGAGAAAAAATAGTTGAAGATTTGAGTAAAACTATGACGCTTAAAAAAGAAGTCATTCAAAAGGAGGAATTAGTAACCAATGGTAATATTGTTCGCGAAAAAATGAATGAGATTATAAATTCTATATCTGCATAATGGCAAAAACATCAACGCAAACAATAAATGGCAAAGCCTTTGAATATACCTTATTAAATGAGTTATTAGAAAGATTGCAAATATTGACAACAGTTTCTGCTCTAAAAAACGAACCATACAAAACTGCCGAAAAATGTTTTTTAAGTTTTGATGAAAGAGAGCAAGGTCATTATAAATTGGTTGCGAGTTTTGCTGTCAATTTTCTTATTGATATAGAGCCTCGTTTATCAAATGGGATTAGTAAAGATGATGTTCTAGAACTTGAAATTGTTTCAGATAAAATGGGACAAAATGGAGATGTTAGAGATGTTTTAATAATCAGGTCAATGCAAAAATGGGAAATCGGTATTTCTGCTAAAAATAATCACAGAGCTGTAAAGCATTCTCGTTTGTCAAACGATATTGATTTTGGTTTAAAATGGTTAAATGTACCTTGTTCATTAGATTACTTTTCGCAGATAAAACCAATTTTTGATAATTTAGCCAAGTTGAGAACTGCAAGTAAAGCAACTCAAAAATGGGATACTTTAGGGGACTATCATTCTTCTGTTTATGTTCCTGTTTTAGATGCGTTTAGAAAAGAATTATTGCGTTTAGATAATGAAAATTCAGGAATCATAGCTGAAAGATTAATTGAATATTTGGTAGGGAGACAAGACTTTTATAAAGTCATTAAGGGGAAAAACAAAGTTGAAATTCAAGCATATAATTTACATGGAACCTTGAATTTACCTTTCGAAAATGTGAAACCAAAAGCAAAGATTCAGAAGTTAAAACTACCAAATAGGCTAATTGAAGTTGCTTATCTAGAGAATTCCAAAACAACACTCTTAGTTACATTGAATGAAGGTTGGCAAATTTCTTTTAGAATTCATAATGCAAGTTCTAGAATTGAACCATCATTAAAGTTCGATATTAATTTGGTTTCAGCTCCACATTCACTTTTTTCAAATCAGTTATTTGTTGGATAACAGCTCGGATTTAGCCGAGTTATATTGATAAAACCTTACCTACAGTTCAATAATTCACGACCTAATACCAAAACCTCCCAATTAATTGAACATATAAAAAATAAACTGCACATTCGTAAAGAATGGTTTTAGAGACGGACAGATTGGTTTACATAACCGCTAGAATTGCTAAAATCTCCACAATGAAAAACGCTAAACCAATGTAGGCCATTGTACGTCCAGCTTTTACTCGACGAAGAGACTTATCTGTGTATTTATGCGGATATGCTGCATATTCTTCTAATGCAGCCTTTGCTTGAGTTAAACTGATTTTCACCAAAACCAATCCAATTATTGCACCTGGAAAAACACAGAGTAGTAACCCAAAAAGTCCTTTATAATAAACACTGGTGTCATTTAGTAAATCCAATGGACCATTGTTTTTTTCAAATACTGATTGATCTAAAATTTCTTGAGTTGGATTCATGTTGAATACTATTGATTCAGGTAAAAGTAGCACAACAACTCATACAAGCAGAGTTATTAAAAACAATGATAAGAAAAAAGGCCCCATTTTACTGGAGCCTCTTCGTTCTTATTGGTTGACGTAAGTTAAATATTCATTCAGCAGTTGAACCTTACCGGGAGACATATCTCGTGTGATAGGCATTAATAAGGTTGTATCAGCATACGGTTCAGAGATTCTTTTTTGAATGACCCCAAACACTTGTTGACTAATCAATACTTCATTGTTCAACGGCAAACGGGTTGACATTGCAGGGAAAATGACGTAATAGTACCTCAACACTTCATTGTAAACAAAATCCCACGTGTACTTCTGTGCAACTGGAATCGTTGAATAATCATCGTTTGGATATGTGCGGATAACCATGTAATAATTGGCATTCTGTGCGCCTTTTACGTATAAATTCACCTGTTTAAACCCAGCTTGAATCCAATTTGTAGTCAGTTGAAAAGAAGCGGCATCAGCAGCTTTAATCGTTGTTGTTCCACTATAGGTATGTGCACTCGCGTCGAGAACAGTAAATGGAATAGCACCAGCTTTCGTGGAAAAACCAACATTCATTTCGGTATACAAATCAAATTCTGCTGCAATTTCACCACTGTCCGAAAAGGTAATTGTCAGATCCAAGTCTTCTGTAACAGGTTGCCCCCATTTAGTAATTGCAAATGACAGATTCTTCGTTTCATTCGGATTCACATACACTCCCCGATCGTCGCTGATAAAACGATACGTTTGTTCTTGCGCATAAGTTGCTGTAATGGCATTTGTCGTAGAATCAATCGCAACTAGTTGTAAATCGCCTTGCTTAATAGTAGCAATTTCTGCTTCGTTTAGTTGAATGTCTACAATTCCTCCAGTAAGGTAATAATTCGTCGCATTGTATGGAATTGGAGCAAGAACTACTACTGAACTTTTCATTCTTACAGCTAAACGCAAATTCCCTGGATCAGCTGTCGGGCTCATCGTACTCAAATCATTGCGATCAGTTCTAGCTAAAGGTTTGACAAATGTACTTGCCATATTCAAGGATAGAATTCCCGTTGTTTCATCCAATTGTGCATAGGTATCAGCTTGACAAAGTGGAGAATCACCAGTAAGCGTTGCCTCCAATAATCTTCCAGGCAAACATGTCGCAGCTTCTCCTTCTTCCCAAATACCAATTGAACCAATTGTATAACCTAAAACAGGGTTGATTGTCCCATTTCCATTTTCATATTCTTGAATAATAGCTTCTCTAGAATACATTAACACCACCTCAAACTGGGTAAACACGACTGTAATCCCTTTCGCTGATTTTGCTTTTGCTACGAGTGTTGCAATTTGTGGGTTGGAAGCATCAAATTCCCAGCTTTCATCATAAGCAAACGATAATTGCCAAGAGGTATTTGCTTTTCCAAATTGATAACCATTTATTGATTTTACTTGAAACGCACCATTGTTTGTCGCAGCATCTACCGTTTGAAGCGAGCGCGTATAACAACGTGTGTTTTCTGTAATCCTGAAAATGGGATTGTCTGTTCCACCAATTTGCAAACCACCCACTAAGATTTGTGTGCATGAAGTTCCCGTCGAATCCATATCTACCATGATGGGTGAACCAATTGGTGTTGGATTAGCATTGGAAGGATCCAAAGAACCTAACAAATAAATCCCTTGACCAACAATGGCACCTGTTGATTCAATCGCATCCGGTTCACCAAACGATGAAATTTTCGCATCCTGAAACTTCGTGGTATAATCGCCAAAATAATTCCACCCTGGATTCGCTTGAAGCGTTTCAATTGCGGCATCATCTGTCATCGGAAGCAACGTTGGAGATAATTTTGCTTGAATTGGGTCAGCGTAAAAATAACCCACATCATCGTTATTGGCTGTACACACATTGGTAGAGATTCCTCCCCAAAAATTAATTCTATAATTATTCAAATAAGACATAATTCTATGATTAAAGTTGTTAGTAATTACTTCGTTTTTTTGCTTGGACTTTGTGCTTCAAGAAACAAAAAGCTATAATTCGTTTTAATGTTTTCCGTTAACGTACCAGCAGTACTGTGACAGCCCATACAACTACTTGTTCGTTGAATATAGGTTTCCATCGTTGTATTTGCCATCGTGTTGGGTGTTGGTGTTCCTTGCGGATTCCCCGGATCATTTGGATCAGATGGCCATTGCATATTAATTAATTCATAGTTTTCCCAAACAGTTCCCTTTAGCATTAGTTGCCATTTTGCATTTGTTGCTTTCGCTTCCTTAGACAATGGCGTATAGCGTGTAACTTGTGTTGGAATTTTAGGTGCCGTTGCCACATTTGGTGGACAATCTGCCGCAGAACAATTGGGATTGTTGTATGAAAAATGCGTTGCCGTTGAACCGGGATCTCCAGGTACATTATTGATGTGTTCAAATGTTGCCCAAACCCATTGTGGAGAATCAGCTGATTTATAGATAATGTGCAATCCGACTAACCCAACAACTGCTTTGAATGGTTTCCCATCAAAACCTTCTATGACAGCAGGGGCGGTAAAAAACTTACTCTGATCATCATTTTTTGTCATGATTTTCCACGCAGATTTGATTTCCATACTTTGGGTAGGGATTTTCATATTTGTTGTCAAACTACTGAGTACAGTTTGATCGTAGTATTTATTGGTGTGAATAAAATTATACTCTACTTCATTCATGTATTTTTCATAGTAGGTATAATTACTATCCTGATCGGTTAAAGGTCCACCAACTGCTTGTCCGATGGATTTCAAATGCTCTTTGATAGCAGGATCTACTTTTGAAATCTGTTTCAATTTAAACTCCATTGGATATCCATCATTCCAGCTTCCTGGATCTTGGGCATTGGGTAAAAACACACTTTCAGAGGTTCTGAATGATTGCCACACAACTGACCCGGGATCACCAATGTTTTTTGTTAGGTCAGCTACACCTCTTTCAGTTGCACTTGCTGGCCAATTCAATGCGACAAACATTTGCCAAGCGTAGTCATTAAAATTAGCTTGACTTCGCACTGTTGGATCATTGACAGGAAAAGTGGGTTTCAAATTTGGATTCATTTCAACTTTTTTCACTTCTGCCATTTCGACCTTACTCGCATCTGTATTGGAACACGAATAGAGGATGATACATCCTAGAATTACGCTTATTTTTTTCATAGTTGTTTGTTTTGGTTCATACTGTTTGTTTTTATTGCATTGCTTTTTCACTTTATACGCTTAAAATGACTCACCGAATGAGACATAAAATCCTGATTGACCATCTATTCCAAGTGCGTAATCAAATCGCAGATTAATTTTTTCCGTTTTATCCGTTAAAAACCGAAGTCCAACACCATAATTGGGGACAATTGTAGCAGTATTCATGTGCTTAAACGATGAATAAACACTGGATAAACCTCCAAAAACAGCCATGTCAATTCGCCAAAACAAATCGATTCGGGTTTCCAATTGAAGTGTACTCAAATTATGATCTCGATAGCGTCCATAATAATATCCGCGTCCATTTTTATCACCGCCCATGATCGAAAGGTCATAGAAAGAAGGCTCATTCGTATTCCATTCATTCAACAAACGCAGGGCAAACGTCACCTTATCCTTTACGGTATAATACTTTCGCAGATCAAGAATTGTTTTGAGATAATCGTCTCTCGTTCCTGTATTGTAGCCTATTGAAAAACTAGCGTAGGCTCCTGTTGTGGCATTGAGTAAATTATTCCGCGTATCATATAACGAGCGAGCAGATACTTCGAAATTTTCATTGTTGGTTAATTCAGCAAAAGGTGAAACCGAATCAGAAGACACTTTGCTATAATTCACATAGCGAACGCCCAATCCTGCAAACAGTTGTTGTTTTATTTTCTTCAACCCGTTCATCTTCAACACCAGTCGATTGCTGTTAAAGGTCAATTCATCAGTGCTTTTGGAATGTGAACCAATTCCATAATATAAATCAGGGTATTTTGAATAGAGAATTGTTCCATCCGTAAACCATTTTTCTTCTTTAAAAAAATAATTCCATTGTGCTTCCAGGATACTTTGTTTATTTCTAGTGTAATTGAATTCAACCTTCGCATTGGAAGTTCGGGTTAGCGAATCGGAATAAAAATCGAGTGTAAACAACACAACTGCACCAATGTATGCACGCGTTTCTGGTGAATAACCAAAAGCTGGCACAGGTAGTACTTTTACTTTTCTAGTTTTAACTGTATCAACGATTAACGAATCAGACTGTTGTGAATAAGTAGTTGAAACGATGAATGCAAGTGAATAAAGTAGGAAAAATTTCATCATCAATTAACTCGATTTTAGTTCAAGCATCCATGAATTCAACTGATTACTAGAGCTGTATGCTAATGGAATAATGGTAAACGGATTCTGTAAAATCCTGTTGAGAGCTTTCATGGTTATGCGTTCTTTTCAAAGTAGATAGGTCAAATTTAGCATAATTTCAGTACCGAAAACGTTTACCTTAAAATTTCTAGTTGAGTAAACCATGGACCTAAATTGGTTTCTATTTTCCATTGCTGAACAAAACTTGGCTATTCATGAATTTCACAGAAATGATGGCTTTTAAAAATGAAACTTTGGGAAATAATTAAAAATAAAGAGAACCATGAACACTAAAAAAAGAGTCATTCTTTCTGCCATTCTATGTACAACACTTGTGTTTGTTGCATGTGAAAAAAAAGAAATGAAACCAGAAACGCCTCAAGAGGTAGAGAAACATCAACTAATCCATCGTTACACCTATCACGATCAAACGTTCCAAATTGAGTTCAATTATGACAACAACGATTCCTTACTTGGCATTACGGGAGATGTTGAATCATTACAAAAAATTCAAAAACTAGACATTCCACCAGCTGCTTATCTAGTTGAACAATCAGTTACTGAGGAGAACACGTATGACATTCATGTTTTCGATGATGTAGCCAAAATGAATACGCATCAAATCAAAGAAGGTGTTTCCATTCCAACGGTAGAAAAACAATGCACAGATTGGACATCAGTTGGAGGAACAGCGAATTACCGTTTTTATGAACACGCTGGTTATGTTGGGGAATTAACCTATTTAACAACGAATAATCAATCCTACTTTCAACGCGATCTTTGGAGTGCAGAAAACGATAAAATTTCTTCACTTAAAATCTGGGGAACTGCAACTACTGGAGCAAGTGTAGATCTTTTTGAGCATGGTTGTTTTTCTGGAAGAACAATTCGCTATACATGTGCTCCTGGTCAAGTTGTATCAATTGGTAACATGGATGCCTTTATGGATATATGTGTTGATGTGATTCGTGATGTTTATGGACAAGTTATACAAATCAACTCGTATCCTTGCGGGCATCAATGGAATGACAAAACATCTTCTATAAAAGGTTGGTCCATTTAAGTAGTTGAATACGGAAGGTGCTTTGGAGTCGTTGAATTTATCATCGAACTGAACTTTATAGCACCTTCCATATGATTTTAAGGTTAATAAACTGAAATTTCGTGCTGACATCCAAAAGAGTATGCTTCCAGTTGTCAAATAACAACTAAAAGTAGTGTGAATACAACCATAAGTAGTCGTATTTTCATCGTTTCTAGAAAAATAGCTCAATACCTTTGTAGGGTCTAAACTATAAATTGAAATACGATGATAACTTCTAAAATGATTGGTCAAAAAATTGTTGATGCACGAAAAAAGGCAACTATTTCTCAAGCCCAGCTTGCTCAACTACTCTTCATTAGTTCACAAGCGGTTGGAAAATGGGAACGTGGCGAATCGATGCCGGACATTGTTACATTGAACCGTTTGGCAGAAATTCTTGGTGTTGATCTCAACTATTTTTCGGAAAACTCCCCTTCTTCAACTACGAAGAGCGAACAATTAACGATTGAAAATACAGAAAATCAATCTGTTGAACGCCAAGTCGATCAAACGCCGACTGACACTAAATCCAACAAACTACGCTGGGATTTATCCAACGGAAATTGGGTTGATGCTGATTTTTCAGAGTTGAAGAACTTGCGCGAAAAATTCAGTTCCTCCAATATGCAACGCTGTTTGTTCATTGGTTCTGAATTATCAGGACTGCTCCTGAAAAACAATAATATTGACCGCTGTGATTTTTCCAAATCTACGATCAATAACAGCCACATAGATGGTTCTAACTTGGTCAATAATCTATTTCAGAATTGTTCACTCATTGAAACAGAATTTTCAGGAAGTCATATCATGGGTTGTGATTTTTCAAACGCAGATTTAACTGGCGTGACCTTCAAAACAGGTGGTTTCCAAAAAAATTCAATTACCAACACCGTCTGGAATCGCACTTCGTTTAACGGTATGTACATCGCCGAACTCGTTTTTGAAGGCACATTGACGGATTGTTCGTTCGAAAACTGCAAATTTTCTAAAGTGACCTTCCAACAAGCAACGCTCACCAACACTTTTTTCAAAGGCAATAACCTAAAACGCATTCGCTTGATAGATTGCAAAGTAGATCCATTGACGTATGCCTTTTTGAAAAACGGAAAAGCAGATTTAAGTGACGTTACATTGGTGACTGATTAGTGGGGAAAGGAATCCAATTGATAATCATCCTCTATTTGTTGAGTTTGATAATGCATGGCTAGCTCAGAATTGATCAACGATTGATTAAAGCCTCAGTTTCATTATGTTGTTAAGTGATTCAATCTTCTTTATAACCTCAGTTCGACTTTAAATCGCCAGTGGTTTCAATTCAATGTTCTAAAATCTGTTGGATTTAGGCCTGTTTTTAGCTTAAATAGTTTCGTGAAATGCTGAGGGTAGTCAAAACCTAAGCCGTATGCAACTTCACTCACTGAAGTACTAGAACCGAGCAACAATGTTTTTGCTTTTTCAATAATCAAATCGTGAATATGATCTTTTGCACTTCTTCCTGTTTCAACTTTTAGTAAATCGCTTAAATAACGAGCAGACATATTAAGTGCTTCACCGCAATGAGCAACAGTTGGAATCCCCTTTTCAGTTAGCTCTTTAGAATCAAAATAGTTTTCTAAATATTTTTCGAAAAGCACAACATAATCCTTATTCAGGTTGGTACGCGTGAAAAATTGTCTGTCGTAAAAGCGTTGGCAGTATTTGAGTATAGATTGTAGGTTGGTAATGATTAGTTCCTGCGAGTGTTTGTCGATATTTTGATTGATTTCAATTTCTATATGCTGCACAAAATCAGTTAGGATGTTATTTTCTTTTTCAGATATATGCAGTGCTTCATTTACACTGTAATCAAAAAAAGAAAATTTATCAATTTCGCTTCCTAAAACAGATTTCCTTATCAAATCTGCGTGAAACAAAATTGTCCAGCCTTTGTAGCTTGAATAATCAGTATTACTGTCAAAAGTAAGGGCTTGTTTTGGTGCTGTAAACACCATCGTGCCCTTATCAAAGTCGTAGGAATTTCTCCCATACCCTATAGTTCCTGAACCACCCTTCAAACCAACAATGTATAAATCACTCGTCATTTTGGTATTCGCAAAATCAAATTCTACCATTGGCCATTCCCTTATAATCGTTATAAGTGGGTGGTCAGGTGGTTTGATGCTCAAAAAATCATGAACTTCAGATATACTTTTGATATGATAAAAGATACTCATTTTTAAAATTTTATACCTGTGAGTTGTTCCGAAAGTTTCCAAAGCTGTTCGGCTTTTTGAGCATTCAGAGACATTTCGTTCGATTTTACTTTAATCGGATTCCCTCTCATTTCTCTAAACCCTGAAGGTCCGAAATAATCGCCACTTTTTACATCTGTTTCTATGGCCGCTCGTAATGTTGGCAAAACACCCATTTCTGCCTTTTGTCCAATGATCGAACTTATGATGCTAACAATTCCTTTATGTCGATCTAATTCCGTTTTTGTCCAACCTGGGTGTGCCGCAATCACTAAAGGTGCATTTTCTTGCCCCTGAAGTTTTTTTGCTAACTCATAGTGAAAATAGAGATTGGCAATTTTACTATCTGCATAAGCTTGCATTGTTTTGTATGCTCTATTTTCCCAATTGATGTCTTCAAAATCAATGTTACCTGTCAAATGTGCTAGGCTTGCTGTGTTAACTATTCTGCTATTAGCCGATTTTAGTATTAAAGGCATTAGTTGAGCAGTTAAAGCATAAGGGCCAAGATGATTCGTTCCCATTTGCATTTCAAATCCATCTTCGGTTTTAGAAAAGGGGCAATACATAACTCCTGCGTTGTTTATCAGAATATCTAATTGGTTGTATGATTTAGAAATTTCATCAGAAAACAACTTGATAGAAGTTAGACTACTCAGGTCTAAACTTCTAATATCTATTTTGGCATTCGGATATGTTTTCACTATTTCCTCACGCACTGTTTTGGCTTTTTCAGTGTTTCGCACTGGCATTATTACAGTTGCACCTTTTGTTGCAAAAACCTTAGCAGCTTCTTTTCCTAAACCACTTGTAGCTCCTGTAATTAGTACAACTTTACCTGTTTGGTCGGGGATATTTGATGTATTCCATTTATTATTTGACATCCTTGTTGATTTAAAAAAGTTAAGAAATGGGTGTTTGGAGTTTCGTCTGTTCTCTGTAAGCCATCACACCAAAAACAACCATCAGAAATGCCCTCAAACTATCAAATAGCAACATATCAATTCTGTCAAATTTCAGAAATACTGTAAAACTCACAATGAATATAAGTAAACCAACAGTTGTACCAATCTGAATACCAGCTATATTTCCTTTACGTATCCAATATACACTCCAAAGACAAATACTAAATGAAAGTACTAAGTTGTAAGACATAATTAATTGTAAAATACCCATATTTGGTAGATACTTCATGCCAAATTGTTGAAGTAAACTGGGGAAGTCTATTAGCGTAAATACGGCTAACGATATGGCTACAATTATCTGGAATATCAATAAAATTGACAACCCCTTTTTCCAAATCTTTTTTTCAGTCATAGTGTTCTTTTTTTAAATTATTAATAATGACTTCAAAATTACAATGGGGTTTTCTGTTACACCTAATCATTTTACCGATTGTTGAATACATTTCGCAGGTGTGTTCCTACAATTAGCAGTAAAGACAACTCGTCTAAAAACTCTTATTCAGGCCCAAAACAAACTGTTTAAACGATAAATAGATGGTTTTAAGAATTGGTTAAATCAATAATTTCACCAAATCAATGAAACACGAAACCCCGCCTTTTGGTTAAGTGTTGTAGTGCGATTCGTGTTTAATGTCGTCAACCAATATCATGTTTCTAATGATTTCTCCGTTAAATAGTTCATTAAGTAAGTCGCTGAAGTCAACGCTGGACTTGCCATTGGGTCATTAAATAAAATGTCAATTGGCCCTTCTCCAAAATAAAATCCGTCTGAAACAAGGAATGTAATTCTCGCATTTCCCTTTGTCGGTGCTGGTCTTCTTGGTTTGTCCCAAACACCAATTTGATTAACGATATGTTGGCTATTTAAAAACAAATCTTGGGTCAGCTCATTTGATCTTGGGTCCGTCGTTTCCCAAACGATAATATTCCCAGCCTGGTTAATGTAACGAGCTGTTCCGTCATTAAATGATGCTAAAGTGTCAAGTCCGCCTTTAAGTCCAACTTCTACAATTACAGCAAGGAGTTCTTTTTTAATCGGAATGTGTCCACTAGCAAGTTGTCTGTTGTAGGAGAGAACTTTTAGTCTCGCGTCAGAAGTACTGTCGTCACTAATTTTCTGCAAGTCCGAAATAGTACTTGTTTCTGAAAACAACTTGTCGAACGGATACGTGTAAGGCGGTTGTGTATTGTTTTTATACAAGTCAATGTTGTCACAAAACAACAGATTGTAAATAAGATTTGTTGAACTGTCCTTGTATGGATCAGTCGATGTTATTACCTGTTCAGGAGATTTTTTGAAAAAACTAAATAGTCCCATTGTCAATATTGTTATTAAAACCAGCACAGCGATTCTGATTTTTTTTCGTCCTTGTTATTTTGTTTGGTGGCCGTCATAAGAGTACCAGTAACGTCGGTTCGTCTACATTCCTATTCGGATTAAAGCAAACTATTTCTTCGATAAAGATAAGGTTTTAAGGATTGGTTAAATCTGCTTAAAAGCTAATTGGAGAATTTGATTGTGTCAATCAAAAAATGATTATCTCTATTTGTGAATTCCATTCAACTGTAGGAAGTAAATGGTTGATTTTAGTTGACAATACGGGTTGCTGTACGGATCAATCGAATTCGAATTTCATCAATGCGTTCTACCCGATAAAGAAATTTAATTCCATTTGTGTCATCGCTAAAAGTGATCAACTGATTTCTTTTTGAAAAAGTCCAAAATCCGTTATTTATACCTTTTGGTGAAAGAAAATAACGACTTTTCAATGTTTTTATCACCCGCAATTTGTTCCCGGTTTTTTCGATGTAAAAAGACCGATTATGCAATGAATCGATCATCTCAATAACTTCACTGATCACCATTTTTTCTAGTTCTAAAACAACAGGAGTCATTTCGGATGTTACAGCGTTTGGGTCCTCATGTAGCAAATGATAGGTTACGCTGTCAACCTCAATACTCTTACTCCTTGAAGCATGACGCATATCAATAAAAAACAGCGAGAATTCGTTTACCTGACCACTTGTATCCAAATAATTATTAGTCAGATCTATTCGCCAACATCGCGCATATTGTTGGTTAATCTCCTGATTGTCTTCACCAATTATTGGATCGAATGATTCCACTTCATACGATTTGGCAAGAAAAAGTGTGTCTGAAATAAAAATTTCAGATGAATCGTCAACGTTCGTGTTGTAAACGATCCATTCGTATCTTTTCAATTCTTCTACAGAGATTCTATTTTGAGAAAATAACGGAAGAACCAATAAGCAATGACACAAAAAAAGAAACATTTTCATAGACTACCTATAACCTATCATTTCTGAAAAGTTACTTTATTTTTTTTGAGGTTTGGTTGGTGTGTTGCTTAAGAATTTCATTTATTACCTGAATTAAGTTGTCATTTTGATGTTATTCAATTGTAACCTTCCCAAATTTTAGACAGTAAGTAATCATGTGTATCCCATTTCCTATCATTTATTTCGTTGTTTAGATTTTATTAAAGTATTGTCTACAAAATCAAAACGTAAATTCTGTCCTTTTTCTTTCGGATTCCATCCATTCACTAATGCCTGTCTTATTATTATTTCAAAGTCCTTAGGCTTCAATATTTTTAAATTTAAGTTTGAAACATAAGGGAATTCAATCCAAAACTTATTGATTTCTGTATCAAAGTAAACTTCAATAATACATCCTTTGTTTTCATCTTCAATTTCAGCATAAAAGACATTATACCCGTCATTCGGGCCAATCACACATCTGTATTGCACATTGTCGACTGTCAAAATCCTAGACTTTTTTTTTGGTAATGTCATTTTCAATATTTATTTCTTTTCAATTTAATCAATCATATTAGTCGAAGTAGAATCTTGATTTTTAAGCTAATCATTTGATCGAAAAGGGAATTTTGACTTGTGTTAAGATTAGTTGCTGCAAGAAGTTGTCGATTTTGGAGTACAAAACTTTCTACGAGCATTAAACTTGGTACAAAGCACGAATAATCATTTAGGCACTAAGCCGCCAAATTCTTGCAAGAGCATTGAGGAAAAAGCTAAATTTTCACCCAACCTTACCCTATTCATTTCAATAATCAAAAACATGTTCCACTTCATAATTTTCTTCTTGGACTTTCAGCAGCATACGATTTAAATCTTTCACGAGAACCGCAAGTACGATCCGTTTTTTCTTCGGTTCAGAAGGAATAGGTTGTGAAAAAATGTTTTCGGTATAACTAGTCGAGAAGAATTTGTTAGATGGAACTTTCAGGGAAACAAAAATTGCTGCATTGTTATTGGATATTTCGCGAAACGTCAATTTATCTTTCGCCATTTGAACAATCTGAGGATTAAATCGGGCATAACGATTTAAACGCAGTAGTGCACTTTTATCAGGATAATTTTCAACTACATCATATTTCTTCTTCAACTTTTTCGGCAATTTATCAACCAGAACCATTGTATACGTATCATCTGGACCATGCATTGTCTCTGCCCCCATTTTGATCACCTTACCATAACCCCATTTCACCATCAGTTCAGAAGTGAGGAAATACTTTCGCTCCAGTTTACGTAAAAAATGACTGTCGAAAAAAGAAGTTTCTGTCCACAACCGTTTCAAACGATCTTTAAAATCAAATTCGTACCAAAAGTTATCATTAATGAATGCTACGTAATCCTTTGTGTATTGGGCCGTAAAACGATCTTCATCTGTTTCGACTGTTTTGGTATCTGTTAATCTTCCAACAACTCGCTCGTACCATCCTTTCGTTACATATTCTGCTGAACAACTGGAATTGATCACATAAATCATCAACTGATACTCTCCGTTATATTTATAGTTTGTGTGATTTGTATCCGTATATGTTTTCACAATCTTGTGAATGTCCCAGATTTGTGCATTTTGGCGCATATATGGAAAAGAACTCGCTGTTGTATGTTCAAAATAATCTGCTTGCTCATTTGGACTAAAAACGAGATACCATTCGGGAACACTTAGTATCGCCTGATCCACTCTTCTCCTGTATTTGGCAGGTGTTTGCGGGTGATCATTTCTCATTGTCCATTCTACCGGAATCAGAACGCCTTCGTCATCGGCATACGTATTTGGTTTCTGCATGAAAAACGTCAGCAAAGCCAGTGTGGAAGAAATGAATGTAAACAATAACAGACGTCTCATAGCATCAATTTTTAGCAAATGCGAGTAAGGTATTCATCGAAGGATCATTCTGTTGCAAAATCCTGAAATTCAGATCAGAAAACCCTGTTTGATTCAGTAATGCCACCCACTGTTCCACTGACCGAAAAGAACGATATTCCGCTACATTTTTCGACCATTCCTCATGCAATCCAAGATTGAAAACCGTATGAACCAAGGATGCAAAAACACGCATTTCTTCTGAATTCACGTCGTGATCACGTACAATGAACAACCCTCCAGGTTTGAGCACCCGCTTGATTGATTCCACAAAACCAGGTAATAATTCTACTGGACAATGATGCAAACCAATGTGACAGGTTACTACATCTAAACTATTATCTGCAATTTGTAGTGGAATTGGTTGATAATCCAACTGATAAAAAGTTCCGATCTTACCTAATTTACCACGTTCCATGATATCTGCAATTCCATTATTCGGAGCAATGTCATTCATCAGGTAAACGGGACCTGTGATTAGGATGTGTTTTTTCAATTCACTGATATATCTTCCAGTTGAACCAATTTCTAGGTATCCATTCACCTCGTTTCTTCCTTTCAGAATTTGAAGCACTTGATTCGACATTTCCTTTTTTTGCTTTTTCAAGGCTGGTAAAGCATACGTAAGTGCCGAAAGAAAAGGTGTAATACTTTTCAAATCCTTTTGAACCGCTTCATAAATTGCCTCATCAGAAGTCAAAGAGCTCGACTTATCGGCAATCAAATGATGGAATTTATCTTCGGGATACAAATGAAAAATTCCTTGCAGAAACTTGTAAAACCGATCACTCGATTCCGTGCTGCCAAAAATAGTTTTGAACTCAGATTGCGGTTTATTCATAATTGGCGTTTGGATTAAAGTATTTTTCCCAGAGAGAATTCCTGAATATATTTTTCGGATCAATCTGTTGTTTTAAGCGAAAAAGCTTCTTCGCATGCGGAAAGGCTTTGTGAAATTGTTCAGATGTTGCATGGAGTTGATAAGGTAAATAGTATGTTCCGCCGCAATCCATCGTTGCATTTGTAAGCTCTCTTGTCCAGATCCCAACGGTGTTCTTAGCTATTTCATTGGTACTTTGTTTGTACCAAATCACGAAAGCGAACACTTCTACTTCACTCCAACCTAGTAATGAATCTTGATTCTGAACGGCGTGACGGATTGAAACATTGATTACATTGACCTTATATCGACGAAAGATTTCAGCCATTTTTGTAGAGAACCCTTCAAATTGATCAACTGGTATAAAATATTCTTGAAGAAGATAAGAGCTATACTCACGCGAAGCTGGTTCTAGTTCGGCAACATCATAACCTGCTTCGTAATTTCTCCAGTGAACTTTTTTGCGGCTGTATAAAATAGGATCAACGATAAATTGTCGTCGCCACTTAGCAAAATTGCTTTTACTGAACGAACTGATGAAAAAACGTTCTATCGGATATTGAGCTCGAAGAGTAATTAAACGAGCTTTCTGAGTAACTTTCTTTTTTGTGCGCACCCATGAAACTCCGCGAATTCGAGAAAAATCGGGTGGATACAAATCACCATTATGTAAAACAACATTTTTATTATCGCGCACTTCCCTTCGGAAAAAGTCCAGGTATTGATTGGTCCGCATGAGTTTCCATTTGCGTTCCAGCAACTCGTTTTCTGTCAATTCAAGTTCGACAGCTACAATTATTGCTACCGCACCATAACAACCAACTACAGCTTCGAATAATTCTGGCTGCTCAAATCGGGAAACAGTTTTTAACTCACCATCCGCAGTTACAATATCCAAAGAACGTACAGACATCACAACTGATCCGTATCCGATATACCTTCCGTGACAATTGACACTCACCGATCCACCAACCGTGAAATTGGCATAGGATTGCATCACTTTCACACTTAAATTATGAAAATCAATGTACTTCTGAATATCGCACCAACGGATTCCAGCCTCTACTTTGATCAGCTTCTCTTCAGGCGAAAAAGAAATCACCCGATTCATTGCCCGCATATCGATGTGAACCCCATAAGAGCTGGCAGTTTGACCACCCATACTGAAACGACCTCCTCCTACGGAAATATGTGATTCGGTTTCTCTGACTATTTTCTGCACATCCTCTGCTGAATGAGGCACAAACACATTAGAAACCAAAACTGGATTTAACCGTGAAACATCATTCACGATTTTTTCACCTGTTTTTAGATGTTTGATTAGTTCTGCATCCGGATTTTTATAATAATCCGAAGCCAAATTCGGACTCGTCCCAAATTTATTTTCTTTTCTAGTTCCTCGCCTTAAACCTAAAACAATAAACAGAAAAAGAGGTCCGAAAACCGGAATAAGGATCAGCCACAACCAGTATCCAGACATTCCTGAATCATGCAAACGCTTATTGGCAGTACAAAATAGAGCCCAATATAATAACGGATATAGAACCCAAGTGGCTGAAGCAGAGATACTCTTCTCAAGAGCGTTAAACAAAACATAAAAAATCGTCCATATAAAAATAGAAGCTAGCCAATAAGTACGTCGGTTTATTCTTCCTCTTTTGTTAAAGAGCAGGTAAGAAATTGGTAGTTGTTTTTGATAATCCATTCAGATGCTAATTTACAAGAAATTCTCACTTCTCAGCATGAGAAACAATCCATCTGACAATGAAAACCGTCAATTTTTGAATGCTTTTTCTACCTCTATAAGTTTTTTAAATGATCCTCAATCGTTCTTTCCCCCAATCTTCTTCGTTTCCGAGATGTATTCATCGAACAAAAAGTCGCCGTTTGCGAGATCGATGACAGCGAGTGCTATTCCGTAATTAACCCTCCCTTTTGAGTACATCAGGATGACCTGGTTGGGGGAAGAGGTTTTATAAATCCGGAATTCATGCTCAGCCCAACCTTTGAACACGTGACGTCGCAAGCTGATTCCATTCCGGTAGATTTCCAGACTAACTTTTGAAAACCCCATTTCGTTTTCACGGAGTTTCGTTACAACAAACGCATTCTTGTAAATCTTTTCAATCACCTCAGTATCTGTAGTATTGAGATCATGATAAATGACTTTTATTTCTGAACGTATGTGATTGTCGGGGGCCAACTTCAGGGTTCTTCCCATCTTAGCGGAGATCATCTGCAAACTTCGCTCAACAAACGGACTGTCAATGTCAATCCCTTTTCCCTGCTGATGGTCTCCTGCTGTGAATTGATAGTTGGAAAAGTCGAACACATAGTGCCGGTAAATTTCAAAACTCGGAGAATCGTCAGGCATGTAAATGCTGTGACCGAAAATATGGAAGAGGTTCATAGCGCTATCGGCGACCACCTCATCAATCACCTGGATTTTTGTCTTCCTCTTGACAATAAACAGGAACGTTAGTCCAAAGACCAAGATAGAGCTTCCAATGATTATGAGTATAAGCATACGTACTAAGTTGGTTAAAAATATTGAATTTATGCTTAAATCCCCAGGTTTTGTGTTTGATCTGGTTCCGCTCTCATTCTCAATTCTCGCGCTGAAAATAAAAAAGCATCGAAGAAGATTTTGTTAGAATGAGAAACAGAATCAAAATGATGAAAAATAAAAAAGCATCACTCTCGCAATGCTTTTTTATTTTGTGTAACCTCAAGCGGGGAAATGTCAAACTATTTGATGGAAGATTTAGAAAGGATTTTACAACTTGAAACGATTGATAAATGTGAAGTTCCAACGAAATTGTGGTATAAAGTTTTTGGGGGGAACGATGGGCGGGCAATAGAATTCCGTCAGCCCAACCCTTGCACAAAAACCAAATTGGAATAATGAAGTTGAGCCTTTGCACGTCAGCCCCATTATTGCCAAACCCCTATTGTACGTTCGCCTTATATCTCGTTGCCAAATTCTAAAAAGTCTTCGTGAAGTCCCTGTATAATTTGTCCTGTTGGTTCAAAATTTTCGTCCGTTTTCATAAGTGTCCAACTTATTTTGTCACGGTCAGCCTCTCGATTTCCTTCGTCTAATAACTCAACCACATTGTATATAATACCTTTTGAGTAAGATGTCAAAAAAGCCAATAATTTTTCTTGCCCAACACTGTCTTTTATTTCGGAATATTGGTCTTCAAAGTCTTCGTCAAAATCTCCTGCCATAGAAATATTGTCTTCTGTTGACTTGCTAATATCGAATAAAGTTTTAAGCATAAGGAACCGTCCAAATTGTGGAATTCCCTCTGTTACTTCACTTGAAGCCCATTGTAATGGATTTTTAGCTCCTGCGTTTTCAAGCCTAATTACTAAACTCTCAAATTGTTCTTTTTGGGTGTCTGTCAATTTTGCAATTACTTGTTTGTAATATTCTTTGTCGGCAGAATTGTCAAGATGTTTTTGAGTATGTACCATTCTATGTTTTTTTTCAAGTTATTTTTGTTCGGCAGTTCGTCAAAGGTGACGCAAAACCGTTGTTACCAGCAGTATTATTTGACATTTTTTTTTCTGTCGTCTTCCCAAAATTTGTCCATAATGTTTTTAGTTTCTTCTGGTTTTCTCAACATTACACTTTCTCCGTTTTCATCTGTCGTAAAATGTCCTTTGAATGCTTCTGGCATTGCATTATATTGTCTATTTACTTGTTCCAAGGTTTCTTTAAAACAGTTATACCCAAATTTTTCGACTAAATAAGGTAAAGCGTTTTTCCCTTTTAATAACTCATATTCTTGGTAGTTGTAAGGTGTGGTCTCTTGTCTTTTTGTTAATGTTTGATTAAACTTTTCAAGTAATTTAGCAATCTCTTTCTCTCCAATAAAATTGGAAAGTCCACGCAAAGCATAGATTTTCAAATCTAAATACCGTTCTTTCTTGTACGCATTTGAAAAGAATTCTTTCAATTTCGCAAAGTCAAAGTCATACAACAGCTTTAAAATTTTATTTCTTATGTCAAGTTGTTTTGTTGAATTGTAAATATTTGTCAAGTATTCAAAATTCTCAAGACTAATTGCATTTTTGTCTAATCCAAATAAAGCATTGCGAAAGTCAATGTGTCTTTGGTTAATTTTTTCATTGGTTAATATTTCGGGAAAGTTCTTTGTCATAACGTGTCGTGTAAATATTGCTCGTAACGTTTTGCGGCTTGGCAATGTGGCGGATTTTTAGCACGAGTGTTCATACGAAGCACAAATGTTTCTACGAAGCACTTCAGCTGCCATATTGCCAAACCGATGTTGTGTGTTCGCTTTTTTTATTCGGTTAAATATTTGTCGTCCAATATAGTCATTCAGCCTCATGAATTTTGTACGTCTGTAATATACGTCCCAGTAACTTATCATTCTACTTTCTGTTTGTTGTCTATATTTAGGATTTTCATTAAAAAATTTCAAATAGTTCTCAATAGTCTTGTCGTTAATGTGTTTGTCAGCAACTTCTAAAATCTCCATCACATATTCTCCTAAAAGCTGAAAAATGTAAGGAATTACAAAGTAGTCATCTATATTGTCAATCAATTTTTCTAATCTCTGCTGTCTAACAAAGCCATTATGATGTCTTAAATAAATACAGTTTAAAATGGTTTGTTGATTAAAAGTCAAATTATTTCCAGTTGTTTCGTTAGGATTGTCAAAATAAACTCGTCCTGGAATTGTCAATTTTTGTCCGTTTAATATTATTTCTTGTTCAACTGTTGGATGAATGTCAAAGTTTTTGTCAAGTAAAAAATCTGCAACAATTTCAACGTCTTGTTTTAAGTCTGTCGGAAATGCGTTCAGCAGTTTTTGTCTATTTACTTTTAATATGTCAGTTGGAATTCTCATTCAGTTTCGGTTTTTCATAAAGTGAGGCTAAACCCTTGTTGTGCGTTCGCTTTTTTACTTCATAAATTTTCCGAAATAAGTATTAAGAGCTTCTTTATTGTACTTGTCTTCTCCACGCCAATATTCAACAAAAACCCAATCGTTTTTTCCTCTACTTGGTCTGTCGTATGTTGTTGGTTTAAGAATGTCAATACAAGCTAAAATTTCAATTAATATTTTTCTTTCGTCTTTTGTTGATTTAATTGCTGTGGTTAAATTTTTCTCTAATGCACTTGGATAGTCACTTGGTTGAGAATTTTCTATTATTGCTAAAATGTTTTTAAAAATCTCAATATCTTCTGTTGATGGTTTTGGTATTTCTTCTGCATGAAGTTGTTGTAAGTCAAATAGTGTATAAATGAGTTGTCCGTGTCTAACTCCGCCCCATTTTATTCTTTCGAAATTCAAAACATTTAGGTCTTCATTGATATAATTTTCATTACCTACAATTCCATATTTTAATTCTCTACAAATTCCACAAGTATAGCTTTCGCTTGTTACTTCTCCATTTTCTCCAAAACTTTGTCCGCTTAATGCTTTTGTATATTTATGTGGAACTAATTGTTTCGCAATAAAATATGAAGCCAAACTTGAACGCCAATCTAAACGCCTATTGGAAAGACTACTTAAAAATGATTTTGCAACTTTGTCGATTGAAATCGTTGGAAGTATCTCAAAAATTTTGTCTAAACATTGGTCGTGAGAAATTGTTAAAGGTTCAAACATTAAACCTTTTGATTTTGCATACTCAAAGTCTGTTGGAATTGTTCGTCTTTCCTTCTCGTCAATCCAGCCGTTTTTCCAATAAGTTTTGAATAGTATGTTTTTGGCTTTTTTGTCCATAAATTTTCTTGTGGTTTTTCGTCAGCGTGTTGTTTGGTAAAGTGACGCAAAACTTGTTTATTGACGAATATAATCAAGATTTTTGTTTTTTAGACGTCTAGTCAAAAAACTTGAATGACGGTGAATAAGCCTAAAAATATTGTGCGTATTTTTAATTGTCTAAGTCTAATTTTTATAGCGCGATAAATGAAACCTGAAATGCAAAATACCCACCAATAGGGTGAGCATTTTATCAGAGTGACCTCAAGCGGGGAAACTTCTAACTTTTTGATAGAAGATTTGGAACGGGTGTTGCAACTTGAAATGTTATAAAACCAGTAAGTTTCAACGAAAATTAAAGTCCAATGTAAAGGTGGCTAGGTTTATTTGATGTTATAGATATCTTACAATGTTTGGGATTTGTTCTTAATCCCTGATATGCTGAATTTTTCTCATACCACATGGAGAACCATTCCTTTGTGGCGTATGTCTTTTCTGATCTTAGTACCAATGAATCCATGTATTTTACTAGTTCAGTTCTTGATAAATCACTGCTCGACTGATAAATTTGATCACTACCCTGACAATTTATATTAATACTTACATTGTAGGAGAAATAAAGTGAGCTATCTTCAACATCATTAAAATCATCAATGAGAAAATAACTACTTTGAGATTTCCAGTCATATACTACGGGATAAAAGGAACAGGTATCGAAGTAATTTCCAATCGTCAAAGGACCGCTATAATTAACGTGCCTGCCACAATCATCAGGTATGTAATTTCTATATTGTGAATAATCGGGATGAATTGAAATGAAGGTAACTGTACTGGAATCCTCCAAAATAACATCCTTTAGCTCGACAACCAGATCATAACTTGGAATATTGAATTCATTGTTATTGCTCGATTTTTTGAAAGAAGTTGAACCGTCATCTTTCAGTACAGTGCAAGCGTTTATTATAAGTGCGAGAAGTATTATATAGAGTTTCATGAATTTTCATACAACATATCGAAGCAATGGTTCATATCTAAAGAAAAAAGCGATATATCACAAATTCATAGTGAGTTTGAGTGTAAGTCTTGATGGAAAGTGAACAACTAACGTAATTTCTTTTAATGAGGGATGCATCGTGAGTGAAAAATACGGAAAAAGAAAAGCATCACTTTCGCGATGCTTTTCTTTCTTGTGACCTCAAGCGGGGAAACTTCTAACTTTTTGATGGAAGATTTGGAGAGAGTTTTACAATTAGAAATGATTGAAAAACACGAAGTTTCAATGAAACTAGAAGTATAACGTTCCCTTGCTACAAGAGGTTTGGTGTTAAATTAAGCCTTGTCTTCGGATTTGCCAAAACAACCCAAATACAAAACCAATTTTCCATTAAACCAATTGCCCAAATCTCTTGTGAGCAAGTGTTAGCGGTAGTTCTTATTGTTCGTTTAAAAATTGTTTCAAAGTCTTAATAAATATTTCCAATTGGTCTTCATACGCTAAATGTCCTGCGAAAGGAATATTTAAAAGTACTGAATTGTCTATAAGTCCAGCAACTTCGCAAACACTTTCCATAGAAAATAAATGGTCTTTGTCGCCTCTTACGATAAGTGTCGGACAATTTATTTTACTCACATTTTCATTTGGAAATCCCGTTGCTGTTCTGTCAAGCCATAACGCTATCATTGATTTCGTTAGCTTTTCAAAATCAGGTTCGGGATTTAATCTCTGATAGCTATCAAAACTTTCTGGAAATTTGGCTTTCCAACTATCAGCCGTTATTTTCAAAAATATTTCTTCGGTCGATAATGAATCTTTGATGTTCCAAGTTGTACCAATAGCAACAAGTTTTTTTATTTTTATAGAACTTTCAATTGCCATTCTGTAAGCAATAGTTCCACCATCGCTAAACCCAATAATTGTTATATCGTTGATGTTTAGCGATTGTAGCAAAGCCTCAATGTCAAGCTGAATACGCTCATAAGTTAGATTATCTGCTCCAAGAGAAGATTTTCCTTGTCCTCTACTGTCTATGCCAATTATCCTAAAATCGTCTACTAAAAGTGGAACTACAGAATTGAAATCTTCCATATTTCCAAAACCTCCGTGAAGAAAAATTAAAACAGGCTTGTCTGGATTGCCAATTTCTTCATAGTAAATTTTTACTTCGTCTATGCTGAAATGTCGTCCTTTTTGATGGTCAAATTTGTTCATAAAGTGTCTGTTTGTAAAATTTTAATTAACGTTTTTTTTATTTTTAATATTTTGTAAATCAACTATTTACAAACGTGTGTTTATCTTTAAAAATTCATTCCGCTTTCCACCGTTAGCTTAAGGGGTTAGGAAGTGAGTCTAGGGGGGATTACCGCTAACGTTTTGCAGCTACCCGAAGGTGGCGATTTGGAAGCACAAAACTGTCTGTAACCACTGAACTTGATACGAAGCGCAAAGCTTCATTTAACCACTGAACCGACACTTTTGGGTAGGTGCTGTTACCTGCTGGCGTTTTTATCATTCGGATTTGTTAAAGTTTAAATACCAATGAATTCCATACTTGTCAATAAGTGTCGCAAGTGTTGAGTTTGCCGAAGTTTCAGAAAAGTCCATTGTTACTGTTCCACCAACCTTAATTTTCTCAAAAGATGTCTTTTGTTCGTCAACTGTGTCAAAGTTTATGCTCATAGCAATGTTCTCGCCAATGGTTGCTTTTTGTCCTTCAAAACCGTCTGATGAAAAGAAATGAATGTTGTCGGCACGAAACTCAGCGTGTGCAACTTTGTTTTTGAAATTTTCAGTGACCGGATAGTTTGTGTCTGCATACTTTTGCAGAAAAACAATTTGTCCGCCAAAACAGTTAGCGTAAAATTTTAGTGCTTCTTCGCATTTGTCGCTGATGATGATGTATGGAATAAGATTTTTCATTTTTTCATTTTATTTTTTGAATTTAACACTTCTTTGTATGCACTTGTTAATGCGTCAACTAATAAATCTTCACAGATTTTAGTGATGTCAATGTATGTCCAACCGCTTTTTCCCCAATGGTTGTCAACTGGATAAATTGCTTTATCAAAACTGCAAAATTGTTGTTGGTCGTCAATCGAAAATTTTAAACACGCCTTTTGTTTGTCAATTTCAAGAGAGGCAAATATTTTTCCGTTCACTCTGAAAGATGTTGCTTCAAAATGAGGTTGTTCGTTTGTGTCGGCAAACGATAAGGCAAATTGTCTAAATATTTCTATGTCAACCATTTCTTTATACTCGTCTTTTTTCGTTTCGGTGTCGTCCGCTACGCTTGCAGGTAACTTATTTATACCCTTCACTAAACCTGAATTAGCACGCAACATGTTGTTGTATAACCGTAATAGGTGTTAGGGTTTTTGAACACAAAATAAACATTTTTCATAAATCGTCAAATGGACTTCTGATTTGTTGTAGACTTTTGTTACTCACATGCGGGTATATCTCCGTGGTTCTGCTATTGCTGTGTCCCAATAATTCTTGAATAAATCGTAAATCCGTTCCTCCTTCTAGCAGATGCGTCGCATAGCTGTGTCTTAGCCAATGATGATGAAAGAAAAGCATCACTTTCGCCATGCTTTCCGCTTGAAGCGGTTCAGCCCAAGCATGAAAACCTTAGTTCTACTTAAGAAGGATTCATTCTTCATTCTCGTTTTCATTCTCGCTCTGAAAAAGAAAAGCATCGAAGACGATTTGGACAGAATGAGAAACAGAACGGGAATGATGAAAAAGAAAAGCATCACTTTCGCGATGCTTTTCTTTCTTGTGACCTCGTCAGGATTCAAACCTGAAACCTCTACAGCCGTAATGTAGTGCTCTATTCAGTTGAGCTACGAAGCCATTTTTGTCTGCGATCTTCAACCATTTGTGTGATTGCCTATCTTCTAGACGGGTGCAAAGATACGTGCTTTTTTCACTTCTGCAAAGAAAAAATGAGATTTATTCAATCTCTGCTGATATTCCTCTGTCTAACAATGCAGTACACATCGGTTCTAATTTCTCGTATTCACCACGTTTCACTTGACACTTGCCATTGAAGTGAATGATCCAGGTGCATTGCTCTGCTTGTTCTACTTCGTGCTTACACACTTTGATCAATGATTCAATGACGTGATCAAATGTGTTGACATCGTCGTTATATACGATCAAATCTCGCTGATCGACTAATAATTCGACCGTTTCTCTTTCTATTTCAACTGCTGTATTCATGCTGTTTTTCTCTTCTTTTTCACAGTACTTTTGAAGTAGTGCTAAGTTACAAACTAATTGTGAATCTCCTGCCCTATTCTGCCTGTTTTTCTGCTTCTAATTGCACCTGATCTGCACCGTAAGATTCCAAGGTTTTCATCAAAGATTCCTGATCGGAAACCAAAACTCCTTCAAATGATAAGGCAAATCCAGTTGCTGTTCTAACTCCCGCATGTGGAATGGTTAAACGCAATAACCAATCTGCTGCGGCTCCTGATAGTTCAGTCGATTCCCATACTGCTACAACCGTGGCTTCGTTGCGTTCATCTGAAAGCGAAATTGGTGCTGTTGTTTGAATGGTATCCAACTCATCTGCAATCTTGTCCAAGAGTAATTGAGCGTCTGTTGGAGCGTATTCAACTGATTTAATACGTTGATCAATAGGATCGTAATAAAAACTACCGTAATTATTCAAGCGACTAATTTCTGTTCGTGGGTATTCCGGATACCGCTCATTGGAAATAAATTGCACCTGTTTTTCCTCTGCTGGAATCACTGATGGATGAGCAATCGCATACGCTTTCGCATCTTCTAAGGCATTTGGTGCATTTGGCGTAATGAGTGGCTCTAAGATCGCTGTTCCTTGTTCTGCTAACAAACGCTTGGCTTCGTCTAATGAAATGCGCTCACCGCCATAATAAGCTGTAATAAAGGCATCGCTGATTCCACGGGCTATTGCTTCAGTTCGTTTTGGTCGTGCTACCTCAATACTATGGAAAATGCCTGATGAATAACGAATTTGTCCATTCTCTAAGCGTTTTGTAATCAATGGATCAATGTTTTTCACTTGATCTGCACTCACTGGTCGATTGTAAACACCCACTTGAACCGTGAAGTACAATCCTTTCCGTTCTTCTGCTGCTTCTGCAACCGCTGCGCCTGGTGCTTTATTGTAATCGGATGGTTTAATGACCGCAAGTTGGCGTTCTGGTGCATTTTCTGGAAGTTGTGCCAAGGTGTTTTCAGCAATCTCCATCATCAATGAATTCTGATCTTTTGGCACACACAAACCTAAATCTTCAAGTCGACGAGCTTCTGCCAATGTAATGCGGTTTCCATCACAATAGGCAACCACGAATGCATCTGCGTAACCCAAGGCGCGAATTTGTTTCTGAGCATCCACCACTTTCACACGGTTTCCAAAATATCCAGCTAAATAACGTGTAATGCCATTCTCCAGTTTTTCACCTGTTACTGGCGTGAATTCTTTGAACAAATCTTCTGGAATTGGACGAGCAAATGCCCCAACCTGAACCCGATACACCAATCCTGATGGCAATTTCATATCCACTGGAATGTTTTTCACCGGTGTATTTTCGACTGGAGTTGTAACCAATTCAAACCCATTTCCTAAACTAGGAAGTATGGAAGAAGCCTGTGGTGCTTGTTTCACTGGAATCACATCACGTGCCAACAGGTTTTTCAATTGCTCTGGCTGCGCTGTTGCATTCACAGCTGTTGCTAAAGCATTTTTTTGTTGTTCGAGTTGTGTGCGCAGTGATTGCTCATCTTCCGTCAAACGTTCCAATTGGGAAATCAATTGTTGACGTATTTCTGGTGATGTTTCACGAGCTAATTGTGTTCGAATGGTTTCTTTTTCTTTTACAACATCGCTTAATTGTCGTTGGGTCGACTGCAATTCTTCGTACAGCGATTTTAGCATGGGGTATTCAGGAGAACTCGCCAATTTGACTTCATCTTCGTAGGTAATCGCCGTTTTTAAACTCTCCTTAATGGGATTAGCGACTACTTTTTCGTTCTGTAATTGCGCAATCATTTCATCAATGGTGGCAACTGCAGCTTCTAAAGCACGTTTTTGCTCTTGCACTGCGGCTAATTCGCGTGTTTTAGATGGATCATTTTTCAAACGTTCAATTTCCGCTTCGAGCTGACCAATTTCGATGGAGAAACGACGTTTTTTATCTTCCAATTCAGTTGGAGTAGCTGTTACCAAACCATTCGTTTCAAACTGTGTTTTTACTGGAATGAATTCATTGGTTGCCATTAAAAGCGCAATTGCTTGTTCTTCCTGTTGAACTGTTCGTTCCAATGCACGTTTTGTTGGTTTTGCGGTTCCTTGATCGGTCAAATTTTCGGATCGTTCAACAACAGCTTGCACCAATGGATCTGTGCTGTTTTCCTCGGAAAGATTCGTTGCAATGGCTTCACGTTCTGTTTTCACTTCCGTTAATCCTTCTTGCAAAACAATGATTTCTTGTTCTTCTTTCTCTTTGCGCACTCCAGCCAATTCTTTTTCAATTGTACGTCGTTCTTGCGTAGTTGGATTCCCCCTCTCTAAACGTGCTTTTAATTCGTTTTCTTGCGCAGTTAATGAAGTCAACTCTTGCTGTGCTTCACTGTCATTTTCATTCGTTGTAGTTGCTAAAACGGATGTCATTTCGTCTAAGTCAATTTCTATGACACCAATACGTTTGCGCACAACAGCTAATTGTTCTTCTTTTTCACTAATTTGTTCTTCGTCGGGATACGTTGCCGATTTCAAGTCTTTGATTTGTTCAACCAATTGAGCTTCGTACACACGTAAATCAGTCAACATCGATTTGGCAGCTTCGGGCGTTTCAGGTTTCTCGTTCATTAAACGAGTTGTATTAGAACCCAAATCTGCTTCAATGCGTTCAGCAATTGCTGGATTTTCCTCAATTGGCTCACCTAAAGTTGTCATGCGATTACCCGATTGCTCCATTAATTGCGGAATCACTCGGTTTTCTGCGGCAAGAGTTGGATTAAATCCTTTCGACAATTTCTTTTCATTTTCACGCAATTTGTCAATCAAACGATCTTGCAATGCTTGTTCTTGTTCTTGGAATTGCTTGATTTCTTCTTCGGTGAAATCACCTCTATTTTCCATTGCTGGAGCTCGGTATTTCGGATCAACTAGAGCAATGTATTCAACTGGATCAATTTTCGCTTTTTCAATAGCAATCAGGTCTTGTTCCCGTTCTTCAATCACCGCTTCTTGCACCAATGCAGCTTGTTTTAAATCGGCTACTTCTTGCATTAATATTGGATCAGAAGGATTTTTTGCCAATTCCACTTCTTTTTTGGTAATCGCTTTGTTTAGCGCTACCAATAGATCGGTTTCTTCTTTCAACAAGGCAACGTCTTTTTTCGTGCCATCTTCCATTGTTGCTCCAATCTTACCAATATTTTCTCGGTATTCTGGTCGAATGCGTGCTGCAATCTCAGCAATTGGTGTTGTCTTTGGTTCAGTTTCGTCTGAAAGACCTGCGATTTCAGTTGTACGATCTGCAATGCGTGATTGAACGGTTTCTTTCAGTTCAACCAAGGCAATTTGACGTTGCTGTGCTTCTTCATTCGCTGGATTACGGAGTAATTGACCTTCCACATCTTCCAGTTCACTCTCGATTTTAGCAACCAAGGATTCATCCAATGCATTTTTCGCTTCCAAAGTAGCTTTTGGAGTCGCG
>JAYSRF010000301.1:0-16692 GCA_043721195.1 Fluviicola sp.
TGGGGCGAAAGGTGTGAATAATACAACTTATAAAGATCGTTGTGTAATACGTGTTCGTAAATTTAAGTAGACCTTTGTTTTGCTATGAAAATTCATTCATACTATGATCCAAATAAATGATTACAACACTTATTAACAGATTAACTACAATCTCATTGTGCTTAATTACACTAACCAATTTCGCTCAGGCACCTTCATTAGGTACAGCTGCAGACTTCGTTCTCTTTTCATCAGACGGAGCAGTTTCTAACTCAGGAATTTCACACCTTACCGGGAATGTAGGAACCAACAATGGCTCCAGCACTGCCTTTGGGAATGTGAATGGTGTGATGCACGACGCTGATGGTGCAAGTGCACAATGCGCAGCTGATTTACTGATTGCTTACAATCAATTAAATAGTACTGTTCCAACTTTTTTTCCTGCATCTTTATTAGGTAATGGACAAATTTTAATTCCTGGGGTTTATTCGATTACTTCAGCTAGTACGCTGAACTTAGATCTTACCTTAAATGCACAAGGAGATCCCAATGCTGTATTCATTTTTCTAATAGATGGACCACTTTCAACAAATGCTGATTCAAAAGTTAAATTAATAAATGAAGCATTGGCCTGTAACGTATTTTGGAAAGTAGAAGGATTGGTTGATATGGCTTCTGGTACTTCCATGAAGGGAACTGTTATCGCGAACAATGCAGCCATTAATATGAACACGGGTGACACGCTAGAAGGAAGAGCGCTTTCTACAGCTGGAGCCATTACTATTGACGGAGTGCTTGCTTACACGCCCATCGGTTGTGGTAGTCCTGTTCTTTTAGGACCTATTGCTCCTGATCTAGGTTCTGCTAGTTGTTTTGCTATCTTTTCTTCCAATGGTGCTGTTTCAAATACAGGAATAAGTACCATAACTGGTGACATTGGAACAAATGTTGGAGCCACTACTGGCTACGATCCCTTATTGGTAACTGGGACAATACATCCAATTCCCGATGGCGCAACAGCACAATGTGCAGCGGATTTATTAGTTGCCTACAATTATTTGAATACACTTACACCAGATATTGAATTACTGTATCCTGCACAATTTGGAAATAATTTGGTGCTTACACCTCATGTTTATCTAATGGGAGGAGCTGCAACATTTACCGATTCAATTTATCTGAACGCACTTGGAAATCCTGATGCTGTATTTGTGATCCAACTCAATGGAGCGCTGACAACAAGTACTTATTCCAAGGTTAAATTGATCAATGGTGCACAATCCAAAAATGTGTACTGGAAAATCGAAGGTGCGGTAACGATCAACAATTATTCTACTTTTTGTGGAACGATCGTTTGCAACAATGGTGCATTGGGTGCAATCAACACAGGTGTTGTACTCGATGGTAGAGCGCTTACCACAAATGGTGCTCTGACAACCACGGCAATCAGTGCAACTCCATTGATCCCAACAAATTGCGCAAGTTTAGCTGTTACATCACTAGAAAACAGTGAAGTGGCAGTTCTTTATCCGAATCCATTCAATACTTCTATTACGGTGGAATTGGCAAATGGAGCTACGTTAACAGGAGCTGAATTGCGGATCTACACTGTTTTGGGAGAAGTGGTATTACATGCACCAATCATTCAAGAAGTTTCGGTGTTTAAAATGTCCGATCTTCCATCAGGAATGTATTACTACACAATCTCGAGTAATGCGAAGGTGGTTCAATCTGGTAAACTTATTGCTGAATAATACATTTTTAATAGTCATCGGAAATAACTATAATCTACTCATTGTAGGTTGTAGTTATTTTTTTTTGTGGTAATGATTGATTTTTGCCACTCACCGCAGACTAAAAAGACACGAAGAGCACGAGGGAATATTGGAATAAAACAAATTGATCTCGTGAATTAATTTATTCTTTTCTTCTATGTTCACTAGGTGACCTACTGTGGTTATCTATTCATTGAAAAGGCACAATGGTGAAGAGGGAATTTGATTCAAAATTCCTACTTTAGCTATCACAACCTTCAACCAAGAATTGATGAAAACAGAAAAAAGTGTTCTACATATCGATCGACTGATTGCTGTGTTTGCACTTCTAATAGCTTCATTGCTACCATTTGAGCAGATTGTATCCCATTTCAAACTCAATGAAACCAGTATCTTCATTAAACCACTCACTTTCAATACAGTACTCTTAGGTTATGAATCCAATTCTTATTTAATCATTGTATTGCTAACTGGCATATGTTACGGATTCCCCCTTTTTTCAAAATGGTATTTCTTCGAATTTTTAATTGTCTTAATTGGGATAGTTTACATTATTTTGATCTCGCTTATGATCATGTTGAATTTTCATCATCTAGAAATTGGATTCTTTTTATGTCTTGTTTCTTCTGGTTATTTAATTTTTAATGTAATAAAAGGGCTTTTTTAGATAGTCAACTTAGTAAAAGAATATGTTTCGAATCTGTATTTCAACTAGCAAAAAAACATTGACTTTAGTTACTTTAATCCTTTGTTTCAATCTTTGGGGAAATACTGACTCAATGGAGAAAGCTAATCTTCACAATGAGCAATTATTATTGGAGTGCAAGATGGAATCTGATAGCATATTAAAAGGTTTCAATGAAGAAAACAGATGGCCTAGAACACATAAATCAACTACAATAATTGTCTTCGATCAAAAAATAGTTTATTCCGTACTGAGTATTTTTATGCTAATTATTGGGTATATTGTTTATCGTATGACTAAAAAAATAAAATGACAGAAAAATCGATTCACTATACCGATCAATTGATTGCTTCTTTTAAGCTTTAAGCTAGTTATCAAATACATCAACACCAGTTTGATGAAAAAAAGATGAATGAATATCAATGAACTAGAGAATGGAAAAGAAAAATGAAATTATACTATTTGAATCCCAAAAAGTCAGAACGCTTTGGGATGAAAAAAGTGAAAAGTGGTTTTTTTCAATTGTGGATGTTGTTAGTGTTTTAACCGATAGCCCAAACCCAAGAAAATATTGGAGTGTACTGAAAAACAGACTAAAGGCAGAGGGTAGTCAGTTGACTACAAATTGTAGTCAACTGAAAATGCAATCTGCTGATGGAAAAAATTATCTAACCGATATCGCGGATACCGAACAGCTTTTCCGACTCATTCAATCCATTCCTTCTCCCAAAGCAGAACCATTTAAACTTTGGTTGGCTAAAGTAGCTGCTGAACGTTTGGATGAAATGCAAGACCCAGAATTAAGTATAGACAGGGCTTTAGAACAATATATGAATTTAGGGTATTCTGAAAATTGGATCAACCAACGTCTAAAAAGCATTGAAATCCGAAAAGAACTCACGGATGAATGGAAAAAAGAGGATTGAAAGAAGGTGTTCAGTTTGCTACCTTGACAGATATTATTACCAAAGCATGGAGTGATAAGACAACAAAAGAATATAAAGTCCTAAAAGGCTTAAAAAAGGAAAACCTGCGGGACAACATGACTAATACCGAGTTAATTTTAAACATGTTAGCAGAGGCTTCAACAAAAGATATTTCAGCAGCTATTGAACCCGAAAATTTTGAAGAAAGTAAAAAAGTTGCGAAGCTGGGCGGCAATGTGGCGAAAGTAGCATTAAAAGAACTGGAAGCTAGAACTGGGAAAAAAGTGGTCAGTGCTTTAAATGCGAAGACCACCTTAACCCAAAATCAATTAGAATCAAAAAACACCAAGTCTAGTAAGAAGAAAAAATAATCGTACGCACGATTTAAAACACCAACAAATCACCATGAAAGCATACATCCAAACAGATCAACAAGGGAATTTTTACAATGTAAATGCATTTGTCGCGCATGAAGGATTTCAAACCTTGGGTTGGGAAACAGAGAAATTCTTTTCTGTAGACGAAATTGAAGATGATGAACCAGAAAATATTCTAGTTGGTGGAATTGGAAATGTTCGTAAACGTTTAGCTCAATTTGGAATTGCAAAACCAGCAAACGAAATTGATTACCCCGAAGAGTTAGAACCGTATTTGAAAAGAAAGGTTTGGGCTTCGACCTTAGAAGAAGTATTTCAAAATGAGGAACAATGGAATGTTTTTGTTAAACCAAAAAAGGACACGAAAAAATTCGTTGGTAAAATCGTGAAAGAACACAAAGATTTCATTGGGTTGATCGATTTTGACAATCCAACAGAAATTTGGTGTTCCCAACTCGTTCATTTTAAAACCGAATGGCGGTGTTTTATTCGTTATGGTGAAATACTCGATATTCGCCAATACAAAGGTACTTGGGACTCACAACTCGATTTATCTGTTATCAAAAATGCCATTGCAGATTATAAAAATTCACCTGCTGCTTATGCGCTAGACTTTGGCATTGATGAAAACAATGAGATGAAATTGGTTGAAATAAATGATGGTCATTCCTTGGGTTCTTATGGTATAAATGGCGTTAACTACGCGAAATTTTTATCAGCTCGCTGGGCTGAATTGACTAAAACGATCGATTATGCGAATTTTTAACCTTGAAATTGGCTTTGTTAAAAATAATGATCAATAACTGTAAAAATAAGGCTTTGAAATGGACGAAGGTTTATAACAATTGAAAAAACATCTAATCATTTCTCAGATTCCTATTTAGCAGCCTCCTGATTCTTTTTAAATAAAACCATCAATTGGTTACTCCTAATTTCATTTTTATTTTCGCTTAAAACTGCTTCACACGACCGTTCATCGATCGCATTTCCTCATCCAAAATCATATTATTCACTGATTAAAATCATGTTTTAGCACTCGCCTCTCCTCTATTTTTGCTTCATAAATTCTCGTTTTATGAATGCGACACGTCTGCTTACAGTATTTCAAGAAAAAATAGATCAAGACTTCAACATTGAACCAAAAGATCACATGCCCGACAAGTATCGATCGCATTTGATTCGTCAAATTTCTCAACATGCGCATTCTGAAGTGATCGGAATGCAACCAGAAGGAAATTGGATTACACGTGCTCCAAGTTTGCGAGCGAAACAAATCTTATTGGCTAAGATTCAAGATGAAGGCGGTCATGGATTATACCTCTACAGTGCCGCCGAAACGTTGGGTATCACACGGGAAGAAATGATTGATCAATTGCATTCTGGGAAAGCAAAGTATTCCAATATTTTCAATTATCCAGCATTGACTTGGGCTGATATTGGTGCGATTGGCTGGTTGGTTGATGGCGCTGCAATCGTGAATCAAGTTTCTCTGCAACGCACTTCTTATGGACCTTATGCACGTGCAATGGTGCGAATCTGCAAAGAAGAAAGTTTTCACCAACGACAAGGTTATGAAATCATGGCAAAAATGATGCAAGGAACAACAGATCAGCAAGAAATGGCGCAAGATGCTATGAATAGATTCTGGTGGCCTGCACTCATGATGTTTGGACCGCATGACGGAGAATCGCCTCATTCTGGTGATGCATTTCTATGGAAAATCAAGCGCAAAAGTAATGATGAATTGCGTCAAAAATTCATTGACAAAACAGTTGATCAAGCACACTTAATTGGGTTGACAATTCCTGATCCTGAGATCAAATGGAACGCTGAAAAAGAAGGTTATGATCACGGTGAAATTAATTGGGAAGAATTCAACAATGTCATTCAAGGCAATGGTCCATGCAACAAACAACGCATGCAGCACCATATCAACTATCACAATGAAGGCTTATGGGTGAGAGAAGCCGCACTCGCTTATAAAAAACGTAAAAACGAATTTTAATACTAGAACAAATGGCAACAGATACACAATTAGATCTTTGGGAAGTTTTTATTCAAAGTAAAAGTGGTGGACATCACACCCATGTTGGAAGTGTTCATGCTTCTGACAAACAAATGGCTTTGCAAAATGCCCGTGATATTTATACAAGACGAAAAGAAGGCACCAGTATTTGGGTCGTTCCTTCGATTTATTTCACCGCTTCTACGACAGAAGATGCAGATATGTTATTCGATCCTTCTGATGATAAATTGTACCGTCATCCCACTTTTTATGAGATGCCTGAAGGGACTAAACAAATCTAATTTTTAAGACTATGACACAGCAAGAAGCGCTCTTTAAATATGTACTTCGGTTAGGCGACAACGCGTTGATTCAAGGTCATCGGCTATCGGAATGGTGCAGTAAAGGTCCTATTCTGGAAGAAGATTTGGCACTTACCAATATTGCCTTGGATAACATTGGTCTCGCTCAAGCATTGCTAAAATACGCAGCCGAAATTGAAGGATTAGGAAAAACAGAAGATGATTTAGCCTACAAAAGACCAGAACGACAGTTTTACAACAATCAAATTACGGAATTACCGATTGGTAATTTTGCGTTTACGATTGCCAAACAATTGTTGATTTCATCGTTTGAATTTCATTTGTATACAGCATTGAGTCAATCATCCGATGAAACGATTGCTGGAATCGCTGCCAAAGGATTGAAAGAAGTGCGTTATCATTTTGTGCACAGCAGAGATTGGTGTTACCGTTTGGGCGAAGGAACCGAATTGAGCCATGACAAATTGCAACAGGCATTCAATGAATTGTGGATGTACACGGGCGAATTATTTGAAATGGGTGAAGAAGACAACCTGCTCATTTCACAAGGAATTGCGGTCAATTTGCAAGGTTTATTAACCAAGTGGAAAGAAACCGTTTCTACCGTATTAACCGAAGCTACAATTGATATTCCTGCAGATGGTTTTATGCAAACGGGAAGCAGAAATGGCATTCACACGGAGCATTTGGGACATTTATTAGCAGAAATGCAATACTTACAACGTGCTTATCCCGATGCTAAATGGTAACAACTGATCTCCATACGAAGGAACAAATTCTTGGTTTATTAGCGTCCATTGTTGACCCTGAAATTCCAGTGGTTACGATTCAAGAAATGGGCATGTTGCGCGATGTAATTCTAACAGAGAATTCCTGCGAAGTAATCATCACTCCTACGTATACCGGATGTCCAGCAATGGGAATTATTGAACACGACATTACTGAATTACTGCACAAACATGGAATAGCAAACGTAACCGTAACGTTAACCTATTCTCCTTCTTGGACAACCGATTGGATGAGTCAAGAAACGAAAGAAAAATTGCGGAATTATGGCATTGCACCTCCAACTCATTCTTCATGTGTGAATTGGTTGGAACCATCCAATTTGGTGGTGCATTGTCCCAGATGCAATTCGAAAAACACACAATTAATCGCTCAATTTGGTTCCACAGCTTGTAAAGCTCTTTACGCATGTGAAGTGTGCAAAGAACCATTTGAATTATTTAAATGTCACTAAAAAGAATACGATGTCTATTTATCAACAACACGGAAAAATACCGAGCAAACGCCATGTCGTTTTTAGAAGTCCAAGTGGTGAGTTGTACCACGAAGAACTCTTCGGAACAGAAGGATTCTCAAGTACCTCTTCCCTGGTGTATCATTTATATCCGCCAACAATGGTGAAGGAAATTGGAGAACCGATCAACATTCGCCCAGAAGTAGCATTGGAAGACAACCTGAAATGCTTGAGTTTTATGGGCTACGATGTAGAACCAAACTCCGATTATATAGTAAGTCGTAAAGTTTTTCTGTTCAACGCAGATATGCAAATCGGAATGGCTTGTCCAACCCAATCAATGACGGATTATTTCCTGAAAAATTCAGATTCAGATGAAATGCTTTTTGTTCACAAAGGAAGCGGAAGGTGCAAAACCATGTATGGATCAGTTGAATTCGAATACGGTGATTATGTCATTATTCCAAGAGGAACAACTTATCAATTGGAGTTTGATACAAGCGATAATAAATTGTTAATCGTAGAATCCAATAGTCCCATTCGCACACCAAAAAGGTACAGAAATGAATTCGGACAATTATTGGAACATTCGCCGTTTTGTGAACGTGATTTTAAATTACCGACCAACTTCGAAACACACGATGAACATGGCGATTTCAAAGTCATGATCAAAAAACACGGCTTGATATATCCTTATACCTACGAAACGCATCCATTTGATTTAATTGGTTGGGATGGTTATAGTTATCCGTATGCATTTTCGATCTTCAATTTTGAACCAATTACAGGGCGTGTTCACATGCCACCTCCCATCCACCAACAATTTGAGGGGAACAATTTTGTGATCTGTTCATTTGTACCACGCATGTACGATTACCATCCGGATGCCATTCCAGCTCCTTATCACCATAGCAATATTGATGCAGATGAGATTTTGTATTATGTAGCTGGCGATTTCATGAGTCGGAACAATATCAAGCAGGGACAATTTACTTTGCATCCTGCTGGAGTGACTCACGGACCTCATCCTGGGACAATTGAACGCAGTATTGGTAAAACAGAAACAAAAGAATTAGCCGTGATGATTGATCCTTTTAATCCATTAAAGATTACCAAGGAAGCGATGAAATATGAAGTGAAAGATTATTATAAATCATGGATGACGCAACCAGAAGTGGCATCAAACAATTAAAACAATGGAAACAAAAGATTTAACAAGCGTAGAAAACTTCAATTATACAGGCGAAAAAGTATTTGATGCAGCACAAGATTTTCTACCAATCAACGGAACAGATTATGTAGAATTATATGTGGGCAATGCAAAACAAGCAGCTCATTATTATAAAACGGCATTTGGCTTCCAAGAATTGGCGTATGCTGGATTGGAAACAGGCGTTAGAGACCGTGTTTCGTATGTTTTGGTACAAGATAAAATTCGTTTAATTCTTACTACTCCATTTGATCCAGAAAGTGAAATTTCGCATCACATTCGTTTACACGGAGACGGTGTAAAAGTGATTGCATTGTGGGTAGATGACGCACGAAAAGCGTTTGAAGAAACAACCAAACGAGGAGCTATCCCCTATCTTGAGCCAACAGTTACTTCTGATGAACATGGAGAAATTGTTCGTTCTGGCATTCATACCTATGGCGAAACAGTGCACATTTTTGTTGAACGGAAGAATTATTCGGGTGTTTTCATGCCAGGATTCGAAGCATGGAAAACGGAATACTCCCCAACTTCAACTGGTTTGAAATACATCGATCACATGGTTGGGAATGTTGAAATGGGAGCCATGAATCAATGGTCAGACTTTTACGGAAATGTAATGGGATTTGCCAATTTAGTAACCTTCGATGATAAAGATATTTCCACTGAATACACTGCTTTGATGAGTAAAGTAATGTCGAATGGAAATGGTCGAATAAAATTCCCAATCAACGAGCCTGCCATTGGTAAAAAGAAATCACAAATAGAAGAATACCTCGATTTTTATAGAGGTCCTGGCTGTCAACACATAGCTGTTGCAACAGATGATATCGTATTTACGATTTCAGAAATGCGCAAACGTGGCGTTGAATTCTTGTATGTTCCGGGAACGTATTACGACACCGTAAAAGACCGCGTTGGAATGATTGAAGAAGATTTAGAAGAATTGAAAAAATGGGGTATCATGGTTGATCGAGACGATGAAGGTTATTTATTGCAAATTTTCACCAAACCAATCGAAGACAGACCAACCTTGTTTTTTGAAATCATTCAGCGAAAAGGAGCTAAATCATTTGGAAAAGGAAATTTTCAAGCACTTTTTGAATCCATCGAAGCAGAACAAGCTAGAAGAGGAACACTTTAATGTTCAACCACAATGGATTACCTGTTTTCCTTGTGAAAATGGGTTTTCCTTGTGGTTATAAATAAACCATGAAGCACACGAAAATAAAAGTGATACTGGTTTTTCTCAATAATAAAACCTTTGTGAGCGGTGTGTTCGCAGAGTAAAAAAGAACATACATGAAAAAAATACACTTTGCGAAAGAAGCTAAATCACACGCAACTTTCTCTTCCGCGCTCAAAAAAAATGTTGCCAATTACTTCAAAGAAACCCATCTTCCAACAACGGCAAATGCGGCAATGATCTTCAAAACAATTGTGATGATTTCGCTGTACCTAGTTCCTTTTACCTTGATTCTGGTGCTTAATCCTTCAGGATGGCTTGCTTTAGGGTTAACTGTTTTAATGGGAATTGGAATTGCAGGAACAGGAATGGGCGTTATGCACGATGCGGTTCATGGCGCTTATTCAAAGAGAAAATGGGTCAATCAACTCTTGGGAGGAACCTTGTATCTACTTGGAAGTAATGTGTTAAACTGGAAAATTCAACACAATGTTTTACACCATACGTATACCAATATCAATGAGTTAGATGAAGATATTGCATCGAAAGGTCCGATACGATTGGCAGAAGAAGCTCCTTTAAAAGCCATTCACAAATACCAATACATCCATGCATTTTTCTTTTATGGTTTAATGACTCTAGCTAAAATCTACAATGATTTTTTTCAATTGGCGAAATACAACCGCATGGGAATCACAAAGGGTTTGAATGCACATCCAACGGGTGAATACCTAAAAATGGTTTTCAGAAAAGTCGTGTATTTGGTATTGATTATTGGTCTTCCTCTCTATTTTACTGATTTTTTATGGTGGCAAGTCGCACTTGGATTTTTCATCATGCATTGGGTTGCTGGATTCATTTTAGCTGTGATTTTTCAATTGGCGCATGTCGTTGAAGGTGCTGAACAGCCCGTACCATCTTTAGAAGGAAATCTCGACAACGAATTTGCGGTTCACCAACTCTTAACAACTGCTGATTTTGGCAGAAACAATCGTTTTTTAACGTGGTTTGTTGGCGGTTTAAATTTTCAAGTGGAACATCATTTATTTCCTCAGATCTGCCATATTCATTATAAAAACTTATCCTACATCGTTGAAAAAACAGCGAAAGAATTCAATTTACCTTATAATTCAAAACCGACGTTCTTGGCTGCATTTCGGTCTCATGTTAAACGATTAAAAGCATTGGGGAGAAAATTAACAGTTGGAAAAGGCTGATTAAAAAATAATCACCAACCAAAATTTGAAGTAGAAATCTACTTGTTTTTTCGTATTTTGCTTCCTCGATTCTACGTATGAAAAAACACCTCATTTCAATTGTATTGCTGCTCTTGTTGTTACCAATGAGTGGTTTTAGTCAGGAAAAAAGATTTATACCTCGACCTACTGTAGAATATATGCTCAGAGCAAAAGCATTGGGAATGGTGATCATTGAAGACTTATGGGTACATAGCTTTTCTATTGGGAGTGAATTGCGCTTTTATGAACAATTCTCACTTGTTGCAGATTTGGTACATTTTCGTTGGCGGTATGAGGAAGAAGTACACGATCTTCCTGATCCAGAAGAATACAATGAATATTCGCAATACGATCCACGTAATTATTTGGCAATCGAATTGCGCTACTACCCCACTTTTCTAAAAACCGATTACTTGAGTTTTTACGTTAATACTTTTACAAAATTTGGCAATCGACGCGTCTATAACCAAGACAAATATCCTATCAGTGATGGAGCTATTTTACGCTTGCATTCTTCTTTTTATGACTTAGGGTTTTCTGCAGGCTTCGAAGGTGGTGAAGCATTCGGAGTAGATGTAAGTCTTGGAACTGCCTATCGTAAAGAATTAAAAACAGAAGAAATTTTCCATGACAATGCTCCAACAACGTTTATTGAAAACACACACCATGATCGGTGGGTTCCAACAATTCGCGTAAATTTTTATTGGAATTTTGGTTATAATTGAGTTCTTCGTCATCATTAGTGGATAAGCAAATCATTCGATTGATACTGATTTCTCATTATCCTAAATTGAACTAGAATTTAAATTCACAACTCCTTGCTTTTTAGTACAAGAAGTGTATATTTGAAACGATTAAAGAATCAATAGTTCAATTTAACTCATTGACTATTAAAAACAAACCATTATGCTATTCACAGAAAAACCCAAAGCAGTCTTTTTTTAAAAAATTACCGAATAATACGTTTGTTACGCTAACAAATCGCTATACAACATCCGATATTTTTATTCAACAATCATAAACTTATAACACAACACTATTATGTCTTATTTAAACTCGCCAAGATTGACCTTCTCTGGTAAATTTCAGGCAGATCCTTCAACGGTAAACAATGATCCAACACACTTTAACAATGCGACATTTGATCCTAGTTTCCAAGATTACCAAACAGGAGATGCACTCAATGGTTGGTGGAATCCGGACGGAACTGGAAACTGGCGTTTTATTGGTTGCACCATAACGAGTGTTACCTACCAAGACGGTACCAGCACAAACGATCCATTGCTTGATCCAATTATTGGCATGTCAATCATGGATACCGATAGCAGAACTGCTGGTAAAATTGTTGATTTAGATTCGCAACAACAAATGGTATCTGAATTGTGGGGACTCATTGTACGCATCGTAAGTAACGATGGAACAACCTTGATGAAAGGTGATTATGAAGTAGCTGCTTTTACGAATATTTGGTTTGGACGGTCTGTTGATTTATCCGCTGATTCTGCGGCGGCAGCTTCTTACCAATCCATTATTAAAAATATCAAATGGGACACTGGTATTTCTAATTCAAGGTACATCAATGAATTAAAAGCTGTTAGTGCTGATCAATTGTCTATTCAATTTACACTTGATCGATACAATGACGCGAATACTGACCCAAGCTTCACCATCGGAAGAATCGCTGGTTCTATTGGTCCATCAAGTATGAATGAACCGAAACATTTTGTACTTGGAAGACAATTATTCCCACATACGCTTCCACAAAACCTTCAACCAGGTCAAGCACAAACATGTAATTATGCCGTAGCATTGATCGATGAACAATTAAAAAGCGTTGTGCTAGATTTTGGAAACGCACTTCGTTTTAGTACAGGTGGTGTGGTCAACGAAACAAGAGATTTAAGACTTGTGATTGACACAGGTACTTTAACTCCTGCTTACCAAGAAATTGGAAAACTGAATTACAGTGATCCAAACTGGTACTTGGGTACATCTGGTATTTTTTCCTTCCCACTAACAGACGCACAAATGGATCTAGTTGCGAATCATCCGCTCGCAATTGTGAAGGTGACCAATACGCCCAATAATGTTTTTACAACAGCATCAACAATTACCTATTCGCCAGTATACAATGAATCAATTGAGTATGCAAGCGCAGATCAATTTGTATTTCGCTTAGACGCAAATGATCCATGTAGTATTGATTTTTACACAACGAAATTTGGAAAAGGGTATGCGAAAACGATTCAATTCCAAGATGATACCGCAAACATGTTCGGACCAACTCCGCCAGTAGTTGGAGTTCCTGCTATTCCCTTTTTCTCTGGAAAAAAACTAGCAGAAATCACAACAGATTCAAACGGAAAAGCGACGCTCAAGTTCACAGCACCCGATCCGGGAAATCCAAGAGTATATATAGATGGTCAAGTGTATGCGATTTCGTATAATTTAAGCACTCAATCCTTTGCAACTGATTGTAATCAATCCAATTTTATTAGTCTGCAAATCTACTCTGGACCATCCGCTTCAGATGTTGTTCCAGGTTGGGATAATTTCATTCAACCCATCATGCAGCAGTATGCTAATTTGTATCCATTGATGTCAAAAGGCATTTTTAATCTTGCTGATAAAGCCGTTGTAGATGCAAATGCAACAATCTTACAATTGGTTTTCAGTAAAGATCCAACCGATTCGAATTATATGCCAGCTACACGTGATCTATCCAAGTACCGCAAAAAGATTATCCTCAATTATTTGCAAGGAATTATTGATCAAGGATAGTTAACATCAACCACATTCAGAACATTAAATAAATAGAACATGGTATTACTGAAACACATACAACTTGAAACACTTGCTGACTTAAGAAGCGCGCTACAAATGTCAATTGAATTAGAACACGCAACAATTCCACCTTATCTAACAGCAAATTTCACGTTGTTCAATACAGGAAATGATCAAATTTCTGACCTCATTGGCTCTATTCTTGGCGAAGAAATGCTCCACTTATCCATTGCTTGTAATGTCTTAAATGCTATTGGAGGGAAGCCCGTATTAAACAAGCCAGGTTTTATCCCACGTTATCCTGGACCATTGCCCGGTGGTGTGGAAACAGGACTTCAAGTTCCTTTGGAAAAATTTTCAAAAGACCTTGTGAAAAATGTATTTATGGTCATTGAAATGCCAGACAAACCAATTGACATTCCGTCAAATGAAAAAGCCACAAAGGAAATGACCATTGGTGAGTTTTACAAAAAAATACAAAAAACCATTGTCGTTCTTGAAACAGCAGCTAAGGCAAAAGGACAAACCATCTTCACCGGTAATCACAAGGAGCAAATGGTTTATGAAAGATTTTATCCATCTACCCTTTTGTTTAAAATTATTGATAAAGATTCAGCCATAAGAGGCATCGATATTATCATCGACCAAGGGGAAGGTTCAACAACAGATCCATTTGTAATTCCAACTGATTCAGGAGGTGCGGTTGAAGCTGCACATTATTACCGATTTGAGGAAATTTACGAAGGAAAAACATTGTTACCTAAAACTGGTGGTGGTTACATTTTTGGTGAACCATTGATTCCGTTTGATGATAAATTGATTCCCAACATGTGGCCCAATCCTAAGATGAATGATTATCCGAAAGATTCACAGGCATACATCAACAGTAAGTTTTTCAATTACAATTATACGTCTTTGTTGAATTGTCTTCACCAAACGTTTAATGGAAAGCCTGAACAGATCAATACTGCGATGGGAATCATGTTTTCATTGAGATTGTATGCCCTTAAATTGCTTGCCATTCCAGATCCAAATCATCCGGGATATGTTGCTGGACCAAGTTTTGAATATGTCATAGCTGAATAACCACTAATTTATAAGGTATGGAATTTAAATCATCAGCACTTGTCATTAAACTATCCGTTAGTGATGTCGTCAAGTCCATTCATTTTTATGAAACAATCCTTGGTTTCACAGTTGATCCAAGATATACCATTAATGCTAAAACCAACACTGGAGTTGATGCTGATGGCAATTATGGCCTATACTCTTATGTGCAAATGAATCAAGCAGAAGGAGGTAACACAGCCATTATCGGTTTATTCAAAGACATTGGAGAACCCTATCAGCCACTTCCGCAAACAGGTACTGTACCCAGTTTTATTGTTGATGACATCGAAGCAACACTTCAATCATTTCAGAGCCAAAAGGTTGTGATTGATTCGATTGATGGAGTCATCATTAATGTAAACACTTCCGATGCTGGGTATACGGATCTCTTTTTCTTTTTCCGTGATCCAGACAATAACTCATTGGTGATTCGCCAAAATTTAGAAAAGAAATAGACTAAAGCCATGAAAAGCATTGTTTATCCATTTGTCCTTACCATCGTTGTCATTACAACTGTTTTTTTGGTGTTCAGTAACCTCGAACAGTATTTTACCGATCAGCTAAATGAACTGAGTAACTACCATCTTCAGTTTGCTCTTGTCAGTTTTATCGTGTTGGCTTCGGATATTTTACTGCCTGTTCCCTCAAGTATCGTAATGTACCTCAATGGCTATATTTTGGGGTTCACGTTAGGTGCTGTTGTATCACTTGCAGGACTTTTGGTTGGTGCAGTTCTTGGATATTATATTGGTAAATGGAGTACACTGGGAGCTGCGACAGAAAAAAACCAACGAGCACAACGAATTTTAACCACTTATGGACCCATGGCTGTTCTCGTTACGCGTGGAATTCCAATCATCGCTGAAAGTATTGCTATCGTATGTGGATACAATAAAATGCCATTCGGAAAATACGTTCTACTCAACTTGGTTGGATACATTCCATTGTGTTTGCTCTATGCGTTTTGCGGCAGAGCAGGTTATGATAAAAACACCTTCTTACTTTCGTTTGCATGCTCATTGGTGATTGCAGCAGCCTTTTGGTTTTTTGGGAAATCGTATTTCAGTCGATCTAAAAGTATTGTCAATGAGTAATCCAACTGGTTCTTACTAATTCATTAAAACAACAATAAAAACAAACAATTATGAATTCAATAAAACTCAATTTCATTAATCATTCAAACGACACGAACAATAGTTCTGTTGTCATCTTTCAGAAAAATGAGGCAACTGGTTTTGAAGAACTTGCCGTAGCTTGGACAGTTATTCAAAATTGTGGTAACGGCGAAAACCACCCTTTTAGCTTTCCAATGAGTTATACTGTTTCTGCCAGTGATTCATGGGGGAACTATACGCCACAATTAGATGCAAGTAATGGTCAGGCTTTTGATATGGTTAAAAGTACTTCTGGAGACCACCTTGAGTTATCTTCAATTCCTGCAAGTTCTCCTTCCGTAATTGAAATACGCAATGACCTTCAAATGGGTAGCATTAATGGCAATTGCTACAAATCGGGGAAATTATTGGCTACCAAAACGGGAATTGCACCTGGGCAAAAAGCTGTATTTGAGTTTAAACCAACCATTTGGATTGGTGTTGTATCTCAATTAGAAGAAGGTGAAATCATGAATGCTGCCATTATCTCTGAAATCAACACTCAAATCAGTTTATTAGGCATCGCTAGTGCTGATATTGTTATGACTGGCGGAGGAGCTGGACCATCAGCAACACCTTTTGTCTTTACTTTAGAGAATGTTAAAATGGCTTGATAAGCTCAAATCAAACTTTATAGTTTAACTAAATAAGCACCACTCCAAGTAATGAAGTGGTGCTTATTAACCTCAGTTCGATTGTT
>JAYSRF010000302.1:0-16665 GCA_043721195.1 Fluviicola sp.
CCATGATTCTACCAGCAGTTTGACGAACGGCAGTATCAATTAAAGGTGTAAAACGCAATTGGTAATGATAAGCTTGACAATGTACCCGATCACACATTCCAAAACCTTCTTTTATGTGCCGGTCTTTGTATTTCAATGCGTAAGTACGACTCATTACTGCCTGCACTTTGTAATATTCTAAATCACGACCACCGCCACCTTCAGACTCCACTACTCCACCGAGGTAATGGTGCATATCTACTAAATTTACAATAGTCAATCCTTTTTCTCCAACACTAATTTCCACATCATCGCGGTATTTACGCTCTTTTACTTCGGGAGAGCGTGAACTGTAAATCAATGAATTTCCTAGTTTGGTAGAAACGAGGTTTACTTTGTCTACAACTCCTATTTCAGTTGCACCCATTTTAAGTAGAATGCGTTTATCGGAAGTCAAGGAAATGTCAACAAATTCGTTCGGGAGAATGGTTCCAAATTCTGTTGTATCACCAATGACATTGTAACTCCCTGCATCATAAGCAAATACAATTCGCTTAATTTCATAGTCGCGCAAAACACCTATCCTCATTTGTTGTGCAACAAAAAAGAATGGAAGACAGCTAACAACGAAAGAAATTAAACGCGTCACAACACAAAGTTAACAGTGACCAGTATGTTAAAATTCGGTCAACTAAATAGTTTTCAACAAGGATTGTGCAACTTTTTCAGATGCGCCTCCTTGACCGAGCATTGCCTTGATTTCAGCATAACCTTCTTCAATGCTTTGGCGTTTTGGTTGACCTTTCAAAATAGCACCTAATTCCATTTTCAATCGTGAAGGATTACAATCGTTTTGAATCAATTCTGTCACTACTTCTCGATCTAAAATCAAGTTAACGAGCGAAATATATTTCACATTCACCAAGCGTTTCGCAATCCAAAAAGAAATCGGATTTCCCATATAACAAACCACTTGAGGAATTCCAAACAAGCCGGTTTCCAACGTAGCAGTTCCAGATGTGACTACAGCTGCTTCAGATTGTTGTAACAAAGCATATGTTTGTCCAAAAACGACTTCAATGTCTTTTTCACCAATAAGTTGCTGATACACTTCTTTTGACATATTAGGCGCACCTGCAATCACAAAACGATAAGCAGGAAACGCATCAATTAAGGTGAGCATCACTGGCAATTTCTTTTTCAACTCCATCAAACGACTTCCAGGAAGAACTGCAATGATTGGTCGTTTGTCTTGTGTAGAAATGGCTAATGGTTCAATTGGTTGGGCATTGTATTGTTCAATTGCATCGAGTAAAGGGTGACCAACATATTCAACATCGTAGTGGTGTTTGGCGTAGAATGCTTTTTCAAATGGAAGAATCACAAACAATTGGAAAACATCACGGCGAATTTTCTCTACCCGTTTTTCTTTCCAAGCCCAAACAGTTGGAGAGATGTAGAAATAGACCTTCATTCCACGCTTTTTAGCCCACTCAGCGATACGCATATTAAATCCGGGGTAATCAATCAATAACAAGGCATCGGGTTCGAAATCGGCTATATCTTGCTTGCAAAAACGGATATTGCGCAAAATGGTTCGGATATGTAACAACACTTCAACAAAACCCATGTAAGCGAGTTTGCGAATGTGCATCGCCATCGTTCCTCCGACCGCTTCCATTTTATCGCCACCCCAAAAACGAATCTCCAAATCAGGTTGCAACCGATAGAGTTCCTTCATGACATTACTACCATGCAAATCACCTGAAGCTTCCCCAGCAATGATGTATAATTTCTTTCCCGCCATTCTACTAGAAGAAAACAACGTAAACGATGTAGGGAACAAAAATCGCTGATCCGATGATAATTCCTCGTGCTAAATCATAGCGCTCCTTATTCAAGAACAAGTAAAACCAACCTAGATTTGGTAGGCACGCCAGAGAAATAAATTTAGCTTGAACCGATTTATCGACCATGAATTTATGCCACAATTGAATAAAATAGAAATCCTGTGCAATGGAAATTAACCAAATTACAAGCGGAACAGCAATCATAGGAGTTAATAAACCGATGATCAACCCAACCGTTATACGGATGTTCCAAGAGAATTTACGTTTCATGAGAATTGTTCGTTTAATGTTTTAAGGGCTGCGTGTGCTGTCAGATCGAATTGTGTGGGAACAATGCTTGCAAAACCTGCTGCTAAAGCACGTAAATCAGTATCATCTGCATCTTCATGCGAATCAAATGTTCCTGTTAACCAATAATATGTTTTACCATGTGGATCAGTACGTTTATCAAAGCGATCTTCCCAAAAAGCATAGGCTTGTCGGCACACTTTGATTCCTTTTAAATCGGAAACCTGCACATTTGGAATGTTGACATTGAGACAAACACCTTGCGGCAAACCATTGTTCAATACGGTTTCTATTACTTGTTTGGCGACTTTTATCGCAGCTGAAAAATCGGCATCTTGATCGAAATTATCAAGCGAAAACCCAATACTCGGAATGTGCTCCATTGCGCCTTCAACAGCTGCTGACATCGTTCCAGAATACAATACATTTGTTGAAGCATTCGATCCATGATTGATTCCAGATAACAACAAATCGGGTTTTCGATGTAAAATTTCGTAGACACCAAGTTTTACACAATCTACAGGAGTTCCAGAACAAGAATACGCTTCAATTCCTTCGAAAATCGTTGATGCATTCAACCGAATTGGATCATGAATCGTAATGGCATGTCCCATACCCGATTGCGGTTTATCTGGAGCGATTACCACAATATCACCAAACGATCGGGCTGCTTCAATCAAAGAGGCTATGCCTTTAGCGTGCAAGCTATCATCATTGGTAATAAAAATCAGCGGGCGACTCATGGATTTAATTTGTGACAAAGATACTGTTTCAAACTAGAATGCGGAATGTGAAGAAAAGTAACGCTTTAAAAAGTCTAAGACCGTTGCAAAACCCCTTCAAAAATTCAACATCCTCATTTATAAGTATTCGACTATAACAAAAAAACCGCCGATCTTTTCAGACCGACGGTTACCATTATTAAAAAAAGTAGTTGTCTATTTTACAACAAACTGCAATGTTTGACTTGCATTTGCTTCTGCTAAACGAATCATGTACATACCAGATGCTAATGATTCAGTAGAAAGCATTACCAAGTTATCACCTTCATTCGCTTGTACAGTATGTTGAGAAAGAATGTGACCCAATAAATCTGTTACATAAACAGTAATCGTTTGACCCGTTTTACTAGAGAAACGCACGTTTACTTCTTCTTCAGCAGGATTAGGGAAAACCACTGCATTTTGCAATTGAATTTCATTTAATCCAACAACCAATTCATTAGATGGAGCTCCTGAATAGATATTAATATCATCTAGGTAAATATTATTACCTGCATCACCTTCAAATCGGAATTTGAAACGGAAATTCTCTACCCAATAAGCTGTAGTAACATTCGTCATGTGAACAGTTAACCAATCAGCAGCAGCAGGAGTCCAAGAACTTGTTGCAGTCAAATTAGACAATGACGCTCCATGCATGGTTTTACGTTGATCCCAAGAATCACCACAATCACTTGTTAAGAATACTTTCAAATAATCATCGTTTGCAGATTGACGTTTACGGTATGCATAACGGAATGAAAGTGTAACACCAGGTGAGGAAGTAATTCCAGAAAGGTCAACTGGAGTAGAAATCAATTCATCTACGTTACCAGCAGCTTGACCATAGTTACCTAATTTTGCAGAATTAGTACCTGAATTACCAGCGGTATTTGTTACTGTCCAAGCTACATTAGATCCAAAATCTTTCACTATCCAACGATTTGAACCAGTGAAATTACTCATGTTCTCAAAGCCTTCGAAATAAGGTAATGTTTCACCTGAAGCCAATACTCTGATAAATGTTGATTTCAATTCAACATCCGTTGATACACCATCAGTTGCAGATAATTGAACACTGTATACACCTGGAGTAGCATAAGTAACCGTAGGACTTTGTGCAGATGAAGTTGCTGGAGTTCCACCAGCGAAAGTCCAAGTCCAACCAGATACCGCATTGTATGATTCATCTGTGAATTGCACTACATCACCTACGCACACTTCTGTTTTTAATGTTGAGAAATTAGCTTGACATAAACCTGCAGATCCATCTGCACCAGTATTTGCAAGATTTGTTGCTGTCCACAAATTGTTTCGTCCACCAGTACTTCCTGTCAATGCAGCACGCATACGTGTTACTTGACCAGCGGTAAACATTTTAGAGCAATAAGAATAATCCATGTAGTTTTCAACGTTGGCACGTGGTCCACAGAAATTTTCGTTCAAGTTACAAGCAGTTACACCACGCGTTAAAGGCGTATCAGCTACATTATCAGAACCACAAGATACACCTGGATCATTTGTTCCACCCCATGTATGAGATAAATTTAACCAGTGACCTACTTCATGCGTCAACGCACGACTTGAACCAACGGAAGAAGTTCCAATAGAGCTTACATAATTGTGCAAAATCCAAATACCATTTCTCATATTTGTTCCACCCCAAGAGCTTGGATTGTATGTGTAACCAGCTGCACCACCAATTTCACCACAAATAAAGATGTTCATGTATTTGTTTCCAGCCCATTCACCTTGATACACGTCATTACCTGCAACAATTGCATCTACTTGTGCACCACCATCAGCACCATTATAAGAAATAGCATTTTGTGTACGAGTGATACCACTAAAACATGCCCCGTTTGGAGCTTTAGTTGCCAATACAAATTCTACCTCAACATCACTTGGTTCGCAAACAGCTGAGGGATTTGAAGCATTAAAATCAACATGAACTGTTGCTGCATCTGCATTTAATAAACGGTAATCGCGGTTCAGAATTGCCAAAGCATCTAAAATTTGATCGCGTGAGATATTTTCAACCCCACCATTGTGCAATACGTGAAATACAACTGGAATTTTATAAACCGTTCCTCTTGTAGGAGCTTCGGTCATCATTTCCTGAATACGCGCTTCCATTGCTTGTTGATCTTGCGCATATTGTGCTGCAAAAGCCGAATTATGCAATAACGCATCTAATTTTTTGTGTTGATGACAGTACTCCACATCTTCACCATCGCGGGTGTTAGCCTTCTGGGCAGTTGGAGTTTGTCCGAAAAGTGCCGAAAAGGAGAATAGGCAAATTCCGAGTAAGGAGAGTTTTAATTGTTTCATCTGTTTGTTCTAGCTAGTTTATTTCTAATTTATTGATGTTGGTTTATCGAATAGGTTGTATTGTTAACAACATTTTTCGTTGGAGAAATAAGATTGAATGAGGTGCTGATTATCTGAAAAACAAACATCAGCTTGTACATAGATCATAATTCGTAGCTTTAAAAAAGTTTTAGCAGGTACAAAATACGAAGAATGATTAAAATTACTCGTCAGTTTTTAGTTAAAGGGTGAAATTGTTGATTGAGTGGCAATAACGCGCTATGAATAATCAGCGGCTTTAAACACTAATCAATGTCACGCAAGGAATAACAAACTTGACCTGTATAATTGTTTTTCAGGAGTTTATCTAATTTTTCAGCAACCATTTCTGGTGAAATCAATTCATTATTCTCATAATATGAATGAAAATTAGCTGATGAACTAAAATCACCTGAATGAACCGTTCGGATGTATGTTTGCATTGCCGTATCAACAACTCCTGGTGCTACTGCATATACTTTTGTGGATCGCCCCTTTTCTTGTTCTTCTAGAAAAAATGTTTCGGAGATCATTTCCAATGCAGCCTTTGATGCACAATAAGCAGCCCACGATGGAATAGCTCGTTTCGCAGCACCAGAACTAATATTGACAACCGTTAATTGGAAATTATTGCCGCATTGTTGGGCCAACTTTTGCATCAATAGTGCTGGAGCAACTGTATTGATAGCTAAAACAGTTGCCAAGTCGATTTCATCTTGATCGCTGATGCGCTGTACATGTCCCAAGGTTCCTGCGTTATTGATCAACAATACAGTTGATTGTACAAACGCAAAAGAAAGATCGTTGATTGCTGATTGGTTGGATAAATCGCAGGGTATTGCTTGATAATTAGAATGGTTAATCACATGTCTACGACCGATTCCAATTACCTTATGACCATTATTCAAGTAAAAATCAGCGATTGCTTTGCCAATTCCAGATGATGTTCCAGTTATGATTATGACCATAAATAGTAGTATTGGAGAACAATTAGTGGACTTCTGAAATCTTCTCTCAAAAGTCCACTAGTCTATTTCAATTTAAGCAAGTGCTTGTTTTAAATCTTCAATTAAATCGTCAGCATCTTCCACACCAACACTCAATCGAATCAAGGTATCAACTACACCTGTTTTTTCACGTTCTACTTTTGGAATGGATGCATGTGTCATTGTTGCCGGGTGACCAATCAACGATTCAACACCACCCAATGATTCTGCCAAAGAGAAAATCTCGACTTTTTTCACAATTGCTAATGCATCTTCTAAGTGGTTACCTTTTAATGTAAAAGAAATCATTCCACCAAAACCACGCATTTGTGATTTTGCAACTTCATGATTTTTATGCGTTGGGAAACCAGGCCAGTATACTTTATCAACTTTGGGCTGAGTGAGTAACCAATTGGCGATTTTTTCTCCATTTTCACAGTGACGTTGAACGCGCAAATGCAAAGTCTTAATTCCGCGAAGAACTAAAAACGAATCCATTGGTCCGCAAACGGCACCTGTAGAATTTTGAATGCGGTACATTTCAGCTGCAATGGCATCATCGGAAGTAACCAATGCTCCCATTACAACATCTGAGTGACCACCTAAATATTTGGTAACACTGTGCATGACAATATCCGCACCCAAATCAATTGGATTTTGCAAATACGGTGTTGCAAACGTATTGTCAACCGCCAACCAAGCATTTGCTTTTTTAGCAATGGTGGACATGGCTTTGATATCCACAATATTCATCATGGGATTCGTTGGTGTTTCTACCCAAATCAATTTGGTTTTCGCGTTCACCAATGCCTCTACAGCTGGGAGATCTTGTAAGTCTACAAAATGAAACACAATTCCGTATTTCTCGAAAATTGTGCGGAACAAACGGTAAGAACCACCATATAAATCGTTGGTAGAAATCACCTCATCACCTGGACTCAACATTTTGATGATGCAATCGATGGCTGCTAAACCAGAACCAAAACAAGCACCGTGTTTTCCATTTTCAATGGCTGCAATGTTTTTCTCCAGTGCATGACGGGTTGGATTCTGAGTTCGCGAGTATTCATAGCCTTTATGATTACCAACACCTTCTTGTACATACGTTGAGGTTTGATAAATCGGAGTCATGATTGCTCCTGTTGACTCATCGGGGTGAACGCCAGCGTGAATAGCTTTTGTTCCGAATTTCATAACTTTCATGGAATTGTTGTTGCTAATGGTTTGAGGTGCAAAAATACAATTTGGGGTTGGTTTTTGGAAATTTATGTTTTCTCGCTGAAAACAACGAACGTTTTGTGATACTACCAAGTAGGTGTTTTCTCTGTTTCTATTGTGGTAAAATTAACCACAATAGAAACATAGGGAACATAGATTTTGAATCACTAATATCGAATAAAAATTCATGTTTCAAGGAAAGCTCTTTTTAATAAATGCGCTTGATTGATCTCCCACCTATACAATAGATTGGTTCCTTGTCCTATTGGTTATAGACAAACTACAAACATAGATTTTGAATCGTTGATTTTTCGTGGCTTTATTCAAATTACGAAAGCAAGGCGATTTTCTCTAACTTCGTTGCGGTCAAATTCTTCATGCACGAACAGTCTTACGATATTGCTCAATTCATCTTTGAACTTTCGGAAATCCCTTCTTCGGATCCGTTGGTGCAATTGTTGGTGCATGAAAAAGCGATTGTACAACTCGATGAACAGCTTATCGAAAAACAAGAATTTCCACTAAATACTAATTGGAACACTGTATTAAAAACGGCTCATCTCAACAAACGCGAATCGGATTTACATTCCTTGTGTTGGGCTTTTGGAATGGTTAGTTGGGAATACAAAGGCAAGGAAGTTCAATCGCCATTGATGCTGGTTCCATTGGAATGGAAAATCCTGAAAGGAAAACAAGCTGTAGAGATTCGATGTGCAATTGATGAAGCATTTATCAATCCGTTTGTGCGTAATCACTTGATTCGGGAATTCGATTTGACGTTAGCAGATGATGCTGAACAATCGACGGAAGATTTATTTACCTCTGTAAGCGAATTACTGGTAGAAAAAAACTTACCAATACGCATTGAAAGGGCTTCAGTGATTGGCAATTTTCACCATCATCGCTACCAAATCGTACGTGAATTGGAGCGCATTCAAGCAGCTGATTCCCGCAGTTCATTGGTGGAAACAATTCTTGGAAACGAAGCTTCTTCTGAAGCTGAACCCATTCATTTTTCTTCGGAAATCCTTTCACCTGCAGATGTAGATCAACTCAAGGTATTTGAACAAATCCAAACAGAAAACACCGTAATTCAAGGCCCACCTGGAACAGGAAAATCGCAGGTATTAACCAATATCCTCGGAAAATCGTTGCTTCGCGATGGATTGACATTGGTAGTTTCAGAGAAACGTGTTGCTTTGGATGTTTTGGTCAAAAAACTGAGTTCACTCGGTTTATCTGAATTTACGTTTACAGCTCATAGTCAAACACAACCAAAAGTATTTATTCAGCAATTAAAAACTACGTGGAATGCATTGGAGCAAGAAATACCTGCTGTTCCAACTTCCTTATTGCTTTCTGAACAATTACTAGATTCATTGCAATTGTTATTGGATCGCTTGAATAGTCCAACATTGATTGGTGGTATTTCTTTTCAAGAATATCGTGCAATTCAGTCAAAACATGCTGCTGATGAAGTAGCATTTAATTCGGATGTTCCTGATTTAACAACTTGGATTGAATTAGAACCTGTATTGCGTGAATTAGAGCAACAACTTGGTTCGTTCGCCCTACTTCAATCGTATAAAAAAAACCTGTTTGCCGATTTACAATTCGATCAGTTGCTGCAAAAATTACAGCTTGAAATTGATTGGGTTCACAACACATTTGCCACTTCAACTATTGGTGAATTAGAAGGATTGTTTAAATCTGTTGCACGTTGCCAATTGGTTGCCAATGAATCATTTCGTGCTTACTTTGCGCTTGCTCAACAACCAAAAGAACGAAAACGATTTGAAAAAGCACGATTGCTTTATCGCGAATTAAGCGCAAAAACCCTGGTATTCCAATCAGAACAACTGCTTTGGAAAAAACGACCTACTCGTTCTGAAGCTACTTCTTGGTTGCAACAACTTTCTCAAAAACAATCGTGGTTTTCACGCAGAAAATGGCGCAAATCGTTTTTTTCTAATTTAAAAGATTCCACACTTGATCCAACCACTGTGCTAACAAACTGGTTGCATTTGCTCGATTTAGAACAACAATTGGTTGATGTACGCACCCTACTGGCAACTTGGGGAATTGAACGACCAGAAGTAGAATTGGAAAGTGCTGCTTATGTGTTGCGTCAATTAGAGCAAGAAGACCCGAATGAACTCAATCGTGTCGCTAAAATGACACTTTCCGAACGACAACTCATCCTTTCCAATGGTGAGCGTTTAAAACAGTTGATTCAGGACATCAACCGGTATTTGGTTGTCACCGAAAAAACAGCATTGCCAACTCTTTTTTCTGATCGTGAATCATTGATTGATAAAACCTTGACGCACGCATCCGTCATTTATCAATTACCAGATGCTGTTTACCGTTTACTTTCCACTGGAAAATCACTTGAAGCATTAACAGCCAGTGTTTTGTATTCCAACAGGCGCAAAATGGAAGCCCAATTTCCAGCATTAGCAAAATTTGATGGAGCAGTTTTGGAAACAAAAATTACGACTATCCTAGAAACGGAACAAGAAGAATTTGAGCAATTTGCAAAACGCATTTGGGTTTTACGGAAAGAACGATTTGATGCATACGCGCAGTTATTGCGAACACCAGCCGCGAAATTAAACGCTTCAGATAAAGTACTTAAAGCACGACTCAAAGCTGGAAAAGCCATTCTAGTCAAAGAATTTGGGAAATCGAAACAGCACAAAACCATCCGTGAATTAGTAGCAAGTGATGCGCGAATTTGGATTGAATTATTGACTCCGATCTGGCTCAGTACGCCTGCACAAGTTGGAAAAACATTTCCAATGGAGCAAGGATTGTTTCAATTGGCCATTTTTGATGAAGCAAGCCAAATTCCTTTACCAAATGCGCTTGGAACTCTACAACGAGCACAACGAGCAGTCATTGCTGGAGACGAACAACAAATGGCGCCAACCCATTATTTTTCTGGGGGAAAAACCGCAGTTGATTTGTTGCATCAAGCTTCTTGGTATTGGAAAAAAGTAGCATTAAAACACCATTACCGCAGTGAACATCCTGCATTGATTGCATTTTCCAATCGGCATTTTTATCAGAACGAATTAGTGGCTTATCCAGCAGCTAAAACGCAATTTCCACTCCATCGCCATTTTGTAGAAAACGGCGTTTTTGAAGAGCGCACCAATATCCGAGAAGCGCAAACAGTTGCAGCATTTTTGGAAATCATCAATTGGAAAAAAAGCATTGGAATTGTTGCCTTTTCAGAACAGCAATTGGGTTGTATTTGGCAACATTGTTCTCAAAAAGTGCAAGAACACATTACAACTGGCATCGAAAAAGATCGGGTATTTTTCAAAGCATTGGAACAAGTGCAAGGAGATGAAGCTGATTTACTCATCATTAGTTTAGGTTATGGAAAAAATGCGGGTGGCGATTTTCATTTGCGCTTTGGCCCATTGAATCAATCGCAAGGTTATAAACGCTTGAATGTATTACTTACACGTGCAAAATCGGAATTGCATTTCTTTACCTCAGTTACCTCCTCTGATTTTTCAATTAGCACCAATGAATCGGTCAATTTATTGCGCTTATACCTAATTGATTTGGAACACATTTCATCGGAGAACAAACTGGTCTTTCCGTATGAATTAGCTCCGGAAAAAATGACTGAATCGGCGTTACGAATTCCAGCTATCACAACAAAAATTACCAATGCACACGATTTGGTTACATTTCATCGGGTGATGGTTGCTAGAGGTTGGAAAATTCAGTATTGATCTACATTGGTTTTAACTCCTTGTGTGTTAGTTCATTTTCTATTTAACAATATACTACCATACACTCCTCATACACTAACCATACGGAGACCATACTTGAACCTTACTTGAACGATATGGAAACTATACAAGTTGCCTCGTCCTGAATTAACTATACAGGTTATTGATTAAATCCTGCTTGTATTATACGGTTGTAAATCTTTCGAATTCGGAACTAATTTAATCTTGAGGGCATAAAAGACGTTTAATATTAACGCAAATTAAATGATACACAACCGTTCCTTAAACAAGGGGTAATTATCCCCTATTCGCTTAGTAATTTTAGAATCGTTGCTTTGCCAAAACTAAAAAATGCAACGATTACTTGCGTTCATCTTGTTGTTTTGGAGCATCAATTTGAACGGACAAACTACTACTTTTTTCCCTGCTGGGAGCAATTGGAAATACAATGATACGGGAGTTGATCTTGGAATTCAATGGTACAGTTCTTTATTCAATGACAACTCGTGGTCTACTGGAAATGCAGAATTAGGTTATGGTGACGGAGATGAACAAACAACTGTCAGTTATGGATCCAATGCCTCTAATAAACAACCCACCACGTATTTCCGAAAATCCTTTTTTGTTTCTAACCCATCCGCTTTTTCTCAAATTACTGGTTCGATTAAAAGGGATGATGGAGCTGTAGTATATGTCAATGGTGTAGAGGTTTTTCGTTCTAACATGCCAGCTGGAATGATTGCATATCAAACCTTATCGGCAGGAACAGTCGCTTGGCCTAACGAAGATAATTGGTACAACTTCGAATTCAGTCCCGCATTGTTACAAGCAGGGAATAACGTAATTGCAGTAGAAATTCACCAAGACGAACTTTCCAGTTCAGATATTAGTTTTGATTGTTCTCTCGCAGGAAATGAATCGCCTGTTAATTCCGTTGTAATGCGCGGCCCCTATCTTCAGTCAGCCACTTCAAATTCAGTTATTATACGCTGGCGAACGGATGTTCCAACAGATAGTAAAGTGCGATTTGGTAGCAATTTGACTAATCTCAATCAATCAGCCTTAGGGTATCCATTTACAACCGAACATGAGGTACTCATAACTGGTTTGCAACCAGCAACTACTTACTATTATACAGTTGGGAATTCGGGGCAAGCATTAACACTCCCAGAGAATGCAATTTACTTTAAGACAAGTCCAGTTGAAGGAACAGCAGATAAATACCGCTTTTGGGTAATCGGCGATGCTGGAATGGGTAATACCGATCAACGTGATGTCCGTGATGGTTTTCTGATGCGCAATCAGGGGCAACACCTAGATGGATGGATCATGTTGGGCGACAATGCTTACGGCAGTGGAATCAATGATGGAACACAGCAAAATTATCAAGATGGTGTTTTTGAAAACATGTATGAAACGACGCTTCAGAATACCGTTTTATGGCCTGCGTTAGGAAATCATGAGTACAATAACCACCTTCCATTTTCTCCCGATCCTGCCTATTTCGATATTTTCACACTGCCTGTTTATGGTGAAGCTGGTGGCATTCCTTCCGGAACAGAAAAATACTATTCTTACAACTACGGAAACATTCATTTCATCGTTTTGGATAGTTATGATGTTGATCGCGGTTCGAATGGAGCAATGGCGAGCTGGCTTATAGCTGATTTACAACAAAACACCGCCGAATGGACCATTGCTTATTGGCATCATCCACCCTATACAAAAGGAAGCCATGATTCAGATAATGGTCTTTTTCTAGACGGTGAGTTGGTTGAAATGCGGGAAAACATTCTACCGATCATCGAACAATATGGTGTTGATTTGGTGTTAAATGGTCATAGCCACAGTTATGAACGCAGCTTTCTAATTGACGGACATTATGGTTATTCCAATGAGTTAATCCCTTCAATGATCTTAGATAATGGATTTGGTGGCAGTAATGGTGACTGTCCGTATGAAAAGAATACCACTATCTCTGCAGCTCACAAAGGAACAGTATATGCCGTTGTTGGCTGTTCTGGAAAACTCAGCAGTACTTCTTCTGGATGGCCACATCCTGCAATGGCGTATTCAATAGAAACGCGTTTAGGTTCAATGATTATGACCGTTGACCATAACCGTCTCGATGCAGAATTTGTAGGAATTGATGGATCAATTACAGATTATTTTTCCATTCTTAAAAATAGTGGCAGCCGTGACACACTCGTTACTTGTCCGAATGAAACTCTGACATTAACTCCCTCTTTTCCTGGTACAGCCAATTGGTTTCCATTGGGAATTAATGCCGATTCAATAACCATTAATCCTGCTTTCTCCACCATGTATATTGCAACAGACAGCAGTGGTTGTTTGATTGATACCATCTTCGTAGAAGTTGTTAACTCACCCGATTGCAATTTATCTCTTTTAGACACAAAAGGGCAAAAACCTTCATTAATGGTGCAACAAACAAACACCGACACTCCAATTTCACTCATCTGGAATGGATTTACAGGATCTGAAGTAACGATGACCCTTTATTCAATCTATGGGCAACTAATCGATCAGCAACAGCTTGCCAATAATCCAACCAACAACATTTGGACTTCTTCTACGACCAACATGGCTCAAGGAACCTATTTTATTCGGATGTCCGATGCTCAACATCAATTAATTATTCAATTCATACGCAACTAATTACACTATGAAAAAAAACTATTTCTCCTTCTTTATTGGCCTTTTTATTTTCTCACTTAACACAATTGCACAGTGCGATACAACGGTTGTTAATGGTGATATGATTGTTTCATCACCGACATTTCTTTCAGGAGTGTATGAAATTTCAGGTGATTTCCAAGTACTTCCTGGAGTAACTGTGTTTGTTCAAACACACGAATTAGGTGGTTGTGGAATGGTACAAATCAACGCTGAGAACATCCGTATTGATGGCTTCATTAATGGCGATTTTGCAGGATATGCTGGTGGAACTGGTGGGGCACCTGGAACAGCTGTAACAAGTTTGACAGGTGATGGAATTGCAATCAACGATTGTTCCAATAAAGATAACACAGGTCAGTTGACTGTTCAAGGAGGAGAAGCTGGAATGATGGGTTTTGGCCCTGGAGCAGGACTTGCAGGAGCTAATGGTCAAAACGGTTCGGGACCCAAACAACAATGTTTGAGTTTAGACGATGAAGCTGGAATGATTGGTGGATCTGGTGGCGCAGGTGGCGGCGCAGGCGGCAGTTATGGAGGACAAGGATCTATCGGTGGCACTGGTGGAGCTGGAACAAATGGATATCAAACCACTGGATTAAACGTTTCAACAGGATTCCCCGTTGTTGGTGGAAATGGCGGGAATGGCGGGAATGCAGCATCCATTTACGGTACACAGATGGGAGAAGATATTCAACTCGGATCAGGTGGTGGCGGAGCTGGTGGTGGTGGACGTTCTTACGACAGCGGTTTAGGCGGTTCCAATGGCGGAAATGGTGGCGGATTGGTCATCTTGGTTGCAAGCGATTCACTCATTGTTACAGGAACAATTTCTGTAACGGGTGAAAATGGGTCAACTGGTGGAAATGGCGGAAACGGTGGTGCATCACCAAAATGTTGTTCAGATGGTTGCGATGATTGTGGTGAAGCCACTTTATCTACAGGGTCTGGAGGCGGAAGTGGTTCTGGCGGTGGTTCTGGCGGTGGTATTTTGCTAAAATCAGACTTATTTGCATCCATCACTGGAAACTTATCTGCCGAAGGTGGCAACAGCGGTACTGGTGGTCAACGCGGAACTGGTGTAAGTTGTAATTACGATGAACTCTTTTGCGGAACACAATCCATTACGAGTGGAAACGGAAATCCTGGATCAGATGGTGGCGCTGGAGGAGGTGGAAGAATTAAAGTTTTTGTCCCGATTTGTTCACAATCAACCGTTCAACCTATCCTTTCATTAAATGGCGGAACAGGGGTTGTGAGTGCCACTATAGGAACTTATTTTGTGGGTTGCAGTGAACTTTCTTTGAGTGAACTTGCAACGGAAATGAAAGTAAATCTGTTTCCAAATCCTGCATCAGAGTCCTTATTTATTTCCATTGACGGTCAACAAAAGGTTGATTTAAACATCAGTGATCTAAGTGGACGCATCGTTTATTCAACAACAACTGAACTTTCTGAAACACCATTCAGCATTGATTTAAATGAATTAAATAGCGGTACCTACTTACTGTTGTTGCATACAAATGGTCATACAATCGTTAAACAATTTATTCGTCTCTAATGTTGAAATCAATCCTTTTTTTACTCGCAGTATCTTCTTCTATCGTTCGATTGAATGCGCAACATACAACGAAATCCGTTCAACCATGCTTGGCTCCATTTTATCATGGAGTTGCTTCAGGAGATCCACTTGCAGATCGTGTAATCCTATGGACACGCTTTACGCCCGATTCTATCCAAAATGCTCAACAAATTGTTGAATGGAAAATAGCACAAGACACTGCATTTCAACTCGGTTTACAAGCTGGAATCGTGATCACTGATGCAACAGTTGATTACACGGTGAAGGTCGATCCAACAGGATTGTTGCCGAATACAACCTACTATTACCAATTTAAGGCGAATAATAAACTATCCGTTATTGGTCGAACACGCACTGCTACTGAAGGCGATTGTGATAGTTTGCGTTTCGCAGTCATATCGTGCGCCAATTACGAGGCGGGTTATTTCAATGTCTTTCGCAACTTAAAAGAGCGCAATGATTTTGATGCTGTTGTGTGCTTGGGAGATTATATTTATGAATACGAATCGGGTGGCTACTCTCCCAATCCAACAGCTAACAGGCAATGGATGCCCGATCATGAAATCCTGAGTTTATTAGATTATCGAGCACGTTATTCAACGTATCGTCTTGATGACGATTTGCGTGATTTGCACCAGCAATTCCCATTCATCGTAATTTGGGATGACCACGAAACAGCGAATGATTCATGGATGAACGGAGCAGAAAACCATCAAGCGAATGAAGGTAGCTTTGCTGCACGAAAACAGGCTGCTAAACAAGCTTTTTTTGAATGGTTACCCATCCGAGTAACAGGTGTTTCTGACGAATATCAGATTTTCCGAGAAATCAAATACGGAGACCTCGTTGATCTTATCATGCTTGATACGCGCCTTCATGGACGAGATGAACAAGCAGGAACGTCAGGAGCGACAGTAACTGCTACAAATCGTCAATTGCTTGGAACAGATCAGTTTTCTTGGCTTGGAACACGACTTTCAAACAGTACCTCACGCTGGAAATTACTTGGTCAACAAGTGATGATGGCACCATTAACCATTTTTGGTTCTGCGCTAAACGGCGATCAATGGGATGGCTATCCAGCCGAGCGTCAGCGGGTATACAACCACATTTTATCAAATAACATTTCGGATGTCGTTGTGTTGACCGGAGATATTCATTCTTCTTGGGCAAACGATTTACCGGGATCGAGTTACAATGGGT